>JAUVLP010000051.1 GCA_030600655.1 Candidatus Eiseniibacteriota bacterium | reverse complement strand
ATCGCGCTGTACGTGAGAGCACGGCAGTCACCGGCGAACTGGAAGGGTTACCTACTGCTAGGTTGCGTGCTCGGGCTTCTTCATCTCACGCGGGTGGATGGGGTCTTCCTGACAATTGCGATCCTGGTGGCGGAACTCGCGCGGCTCATGGCGCTGGAGCCGGAAAGACGACGTCAGGCCATCAGCGAGATTGCTGAGCTCGTGGCGGTCGCCGCAGTCGTGACGATTCCGGTCGTCGTGCTGGCGTTGAATGCGACAGGGAAGTTCGTTCCGGCGAATCAGATGGGCCGGCGGGCGATCGCCTGGGAGGCGGCTGTTGGTCTGGATGGACGACTCAGCCTGGTGGAGTACGCGGTGCGTAGCGCATTCAAGATGCTCTCGCTCCAGCGACTCATCTCGATCGCGACAGGCTCCAGTGTTGTCACCGCGCTTGCGCTTCTCGTTGCTGCCTGGCGCGGGCGCGGGAGACTCCTTGCAGGCATCGTCGCCGTCTACGCGGCGGGCTTCTTCGGAACCTTGGTGTTCTACCAGTGGTACTTCCCGGACGTCCACGGTCTACGCTACATCAACCTGCCATCCCATCTGGCCGCGGTTCTCACGGCGGGTCTCCTGACGTTCATCGTCAGACGGGTGGCAAGCGGAAGGGTCGGAGAGATGGCGGTCCTTGCAGTTGTCGTCACACTGACGCTGAGTACCTCGGCGTTCCAGTACCGTGAGTTGACGTCGCGAATGGACCGAGTGATCGAGAAGCGGCTTGTGCCCAGCTACTCCTCTGCTGAGGTGGCTCGATGGTGGCAGCTGATCGACTGGATGGCGGCTGAGATGGAGCCGGAGACCGTCGTGGCGGCGACGGATCACGGCCGGATCGCGTACTTCACGAATGTGAAGATACTCGATCTTGACGGCATCCTGCTGCCGGAGGTTCTCTGCCACCTCGACGACGGGAGTGTGGACTCGTACCTTGACAAGAACGGTGTTGAGTACATACTGCTGCCGGCCAACGAGGAGAGGCGGATCTGCCGCTGCCTTGCCGAGACGGGGCGCGTGGTTCCCGTCGAAGGGGTTCCCCCCGGCCTGCACCGTGTGCTCTGTCGCTGGATTCCGTGTCCCGCGTAGACGCCATTGCCCACCGCTTGTCTGAACACCTCCAGCATTGTACTATCAAACCATACGGTCAAACCACTCACACGGAGGACAGATGGGACTCTTCGGTCGGAAGAAGAAGCGCACGCTCGTTATCGGGCTCGACGGTGTGCCGTACACGCTCCTGCAGGAGCTCATCTCGAACGGTACGATGCCGAATGTGGCGCGACTGGCTTCGCTCGGTCACCTTTCACAGATGAAGGTCACACTCCCCGAGATCTCGGCAGTGAGCTGGCCGTCCTTCATGACGGGTACGAATCCAGGCACGCACGGCATCTATGGGTTCATCGATCCAAAGCCGGGAAGCTACGACATTCGCTTCCCCAACTTCAGGGATCTCAAGGCGCCGACTTTCTGGGACAGGATGGGGGATAAGAAGCGTTCGGTCGTCATCAATCAACCGTCGACCTACCCGGCTCGTGAGATACCAGGTGTGCTCGTTTCCGGGTTTGTGGCTCTTTCTCTCAAGAAGGCCGTCGCACCTCTTCGCATTCTGGCCGACCTCGAGGGCATGGGTTACAAAATCGACGTCGATACGGCCCGCGCGCGCGGAGATCACGACTTCCTCTTCGAGGAGCTGGAGTCGACGCTTGCGACGAGGAGAGCTGCTGCACTTCACTTCTGGGAGAAGGAGAACTGGGACTTCATGCAGGTCGTCGTGACCGGCACCGACCGGCTTATGCACTACCTCTGGACGGCGATCGAGGACGAGTCGCACGAGCGACACGAGCAGGCGATGAAGTATTTCACCGCCGTCGATGCGATGATCGGTGAACTCTCCGGGCGGTTCGATTCGGAGAATGGGCGGGACCGCGAGGGAGAAGGGTTCTTCATGCTTTCCGACCACGGCTTCTGCGGCATCAAACAGGAAGTTCGCATCAACCGGTGGCTGGCCGATAACGGGTTCCTCTCATTCGAAAAGGAGGAGCCATCCAGCATGGAGGATATTGCGGAGGGTTCGAAGGCGTTCGCCGTAGCGCCCGGCCGCATCTTCCTCAACCGGAGAGGACGTTTCCCGAAGGGGAGCGTTGATGATGCATCGGCCTGTTCGATCATGGACGAGATCAAATCGGGGCTCTCCGGGCTCACCTTTGACGGTGATCCCGTCATTCAGCACGTTTTCGAGCGTGACGAGGTCTACTCGGGACCCGAGACGCGGAACGCGCCCGATCTCATTCCGGTCGGACACCACGGGTACGATCTCAAGGACAGTGTGAAGGAACGCGAGCTCTTCGGTCGCACCAATCTTACCGGCATGCACACGTGGGATGATGCCTTCTTCCTGTCACTCGATGCGCCGCCTGCCGGCTCTCCGCCGGATGGCGGTAGTGAGCTTGAGATAACACAGCTGGCCGGGATCATCATGGAGGCTGTGGGGTAGAGCGTTGTGCCGGGTCGGTTGTGCCGGTATCAATGTCCGGCCCATCCCACGGGAAAGCTCTCGGGCAGTCTCACCATATCGAAGATCGTCGCGATGAGCTGGCCGCGGCCGCCTGCGCGAGCCGGATTCCGGTATTCCCAGACGATCTCTCCGGCGCGCGTCACCTCGAACGCTCGACCGTTGTCCGACTCGGTGATGAGAATGTTGCCGTTCGGAAGGAGCGCGTTCGAGCCGCACGACTTCGTATAGAATTCACCGTCGTCGTTCCCATCGTAGCGCCAGATTTCCTCCTGCGTCACGGGATCGAACTCGATCACGCGCGAGATACGCGTCTCGCCGCCGTTGTCGAATATCAGGATGTGGTCGTTCGGAAGGACCGTTGGCTGGTGCTGACCGATCCACGGACCGGCCATTAGCCACACCACTTTACGAGCTTCGATATCTACCACGGCAATGGCGTGGAGCTTCCGGAACGAGATGAGGACGTTGCCCTTCCGGAATGCGGGAATTCGGTCTGCGAGCGAGCCGTCGAGCACCTCAAGGGTGTTGGTGTGGGTGATGTCTCCGCTCTGCCGCATCTTGAGTGCGAGGAGCGCCCGGTCGTAGCTGGAGTCCCAGAACGCACTGAGAATGGAGATGCGATCGAGTTCCTCGCCGTCGCTGCTCAGGATGGTGATGAAATCCTCGAGCACAACGGATTTCAGTTTGAGACGTGGGACACGGTGCGCATCGCGTGTCAGGACGAAGATGCGGCCGTCATCCATGACCTCAAGGTCGTGGTGTGCGCCCCCGTCGTACGTCCAGATGATGTTCGAGTCCCTGTCAAGTCTGACAAGGCCGACGCCCTCGAAGATCCCGAGAACATCCCCGTTCTCATAGAGGTAGCCACGGCGCCAGTGCTGGGTTCGTTCGTCCAGGACGATGTCTCCACGGTCCGGGAACGCGTCCAGGAACTCGCAACGCCACTCGTGGAGAATGTTACCGTCCATGTCCATGAGGAGCGCGCCGGGGAAGTGGCCGGATGTGAAGAAGTTGTATCCGTGACCCGCACGCGTGCGGTCGTGTACGGTGACGCCGCCGATGTCGGTTGCGGTCTTGGAGCCGCTGAGGTATCCGATAGATTCGAGCCGCTCTATCTCGGCCAGCTGTTCCTCGGTCAATTGGTTGTCCTCGCCCTTCGCTGCGCGCCAGCGGCCGGGCCGGTCGTCCGCGCTCTTGCGTCCCTGGGGCGCTGGACTCTGCGCTGTGGACTTCGCAAGGCCATCGTGGCTCATTGATGTTGACCCTCGCGTATCCGAGGCGCCATCGCCTCCATTTGTAGAGCATCCAAGGAGCACAATGAACATGGCGGCGACGAGCAGGACGGTGCTTCCGGTCCGCATCGGAAGTGCGCCGCGCGCACGAATGATCGTTGGGAGTGCACGGCGCGCACGAGTGATCGAGCGTTTTGCGTGTCTGGGCACGGTCCCTCCTGTTTGGATGATCCGGATACTCCAAGCCGGCATGGCGGACGAGTTTACTCCAGATACCCCATGGCTCTCAGCTTTTCCTTGAGAGCCTCGTCAATGATAGCGTTCGCTGGGGCGAAGGGGGATGGTGCGGGGTAGGCGGCGACCTCGAGAGCCTCCGGGGACAGGTTTCCGATAGCCGGTCGCCCCTTCCAATTTGGAGCAGAGGGAAGGTCGAGGAGTGCCGCGACTGTTGGCGCCACATCGATCACGTGCAGTGAATCGCCGAATGTCGCGCGATCGGACGATGGACCCGCAAGAATGAAGACACCGTCAGGGTGGTGCTCCCCGGAGAAACGAGCCTCGATCCTCATGGTGACGAGTTCTGCTACCGGTCTGGCATCGCTTCCGATGACCAGCCTGGCATCAGGTGGGAGTTCATTGCGGTCCTTGATCTCGATACATAAGCCTGGGCCATCGCGGGTCACAGTGAAGAAAGGAACACTCTCATCTGAGAGATGGGCGTCGGTGAGACGCGCAATGAGACGGTCGAGCGTCGCTTCACGCAGTGGGTCTGACTCGGCGGTCGGTCTGAGGTGAACCACGCGATCGACATTCGTTCCGAATACATCGTTTTCCATTCCCAGGATCCTGATGAGATTCTCGGTCCGGATGCGGCAGAAGCTTCCGGCGGTCATTCTGAGGGCCGGGCGGAAGCCGTGGTCTGAGACCATGACGATATCGGCATCGGGTGCTGTGGCGTCCAGAATCTTTCCCAGACACTCGTCTATCTCCACATAGAGTTTGTCGATCACGTTCGAGTATCGCGCCCTATCGTCTGCCTGGATGTGCTCGAACCCTTCCGGATCCATGTACTTCCAGTAGAGATGGGAAACTTTATCCACCTGATTGAGCATGATCGCGGCGAATTCGGGACGGCGTACCCGCAGGAGTTCACAGAAGACATCGGTCTCAAGCGCAGCCGAGAGCTGCCGATCCCGCCAGATTTGGTCAAGGGGCGCTCCCGGGTTCAGTTTGCGAGCGACGACGCCCGTGACCGCGCGCCTGAGAGTCGAGGTGCGAACGCCGTTTCTGAAGGCTCTGAGAGCGGCGGCATGGTACGGAACAGTCTCATCGCTCTTGGATGACTCGCGTGCCCAGAGCTGCCAGTAGAACGAGAATTCCGGTGGATGTGTCTGGCCGTCAGGAGCGAGCGTGCTCGGGATGACGAAGTCGTTCGGCCCGAGGTCCGGATTGGGTGGCCAGGTGAAGTACCATCCACAGAGGCCACACGAGCGGCCCTCGACCCACATGCGGTCCCATATGCGGCCGACGCGGAAGTCTGCCTGCCGACAGCCGAAGTCGTAGATACCGTGATCGTCAGGAAGACAGCCGGTGGCCATCGTGCTCCAGATCTGCGGCGAGTACATGCTGGGAAGGGTTCGCAGGCGTGCCGAACGTCCGCGTTCTATCAACCGCTCGAGGTGTGGAAGTTGCCCGTCCGCGACGAGGGGCTCGATTCTGTCCCATGTGGCGCCGTCGATGCCGATCAGAAGGACGCGCGGGGTCGCGCAGGATGAACGAGGCATCGGCGCCAAGAGGGCGGCAAGAGCGAGGGCAAGCGCGGGAAGAAGGAGGAATGCCGAACGACGTCCCCTGCCGCGTGCTGTGCCGGGTTTTCCGTCCGCGGCGCCATGCGTGCAGTAGATCACAGCTATTAGAGCCGCGGACACGATAGGAATCAGTGAGAGAAGAGCGCTGTCACCTGAGCCTCGTGCGATGAGAAGCCAGACGCCCGGCATCGCGACCGCGACGACGACGGCCATGATGCGGGAGATCGCTTTGAGAATGAGAAGCAGTGCGGCCGGGAGCACGAAGAAGAGGACTATGGTTGTCAGAAGCTCGTCCAGGACAGCTGGGTCAGCGAGTCTGACGGCCAAGATGGAGGCGGCTCCGGAGATGAGAGCCAGAGTCGTCCACAGCGGGAATCTCATATGGTCGTGAGAGGATGATGCACCCAAACGAAACCTCGCTGTTCCGTGAATCACCAAACAGGATCAGCACCAGAATAGCAGAAGTGGGCCCTGTGAGAAACGGTATTCTGACTTCAGGGCTAGACAAGTCGCCTAGTTCGTGGTATGGTGTCAATTACTAGCGCAGTCACACTCAAGTGAAGGCGGTAGGATGTCGTAGTGCAAGAGAGCGTGGGACCATAATCAGGGGCCGGACGGGTCAGTGAGTTCGGCGGCCCCGAGAAGGAGGTAGCCGGAATGAGAATGCTATGCTGGGTGGCAGCAGTTGCTGTCTTGGCACTCGGCGCCGGTACGGCAGCGGCGGATCTGTACGTGCCCGGCGACTATAGTACGATTCAGGAGGCGATAGACGCCGCGAGTCCGAGCGAGACGATCCATGTAGCTGCGGACACGTATGAAGAGCAGCTCTACATCTACAAGGACGTCAACATTCAGGGGGCTGGTATCGGACAGACGATCGTCCTCTCGCCGGAGAACCTCACACTCTACTTCACAACGTCCGCTGACAATTACCCGATCGTCTTCTTCGAGAACATCCCGAGTGCAACGATCCAGGGTCTGACCGTGGACGGCGCGGGCAGAGGCAATGCGAACTACAGGTTCGTTGGTGTCGGCTTCGACAGAGCAGGGGGATCAGTTATCGACTGTGAGATCGTAGGCATCACTGACACGCCTTTCAGTGGCGCCCAGCACGGCAACGCGCTCTACGCGTACAACAACGAGGGCGATCCACGTGTCGTCAACGTTATGAACTGCCAGGTTGACGATTTCCAGAAAGGTGGGCTTATCTTCAACGGTGCCGTGGGCTTCGGTAACGTGAGCGGCTGTGTCGTGACCGGCGTTGGCCCCACGGGTGCCATTGCGTCGAACGGCATCCAGTTTGGGTGGGGCAGCAGCGGCTCCGTTGTCGGCTGCGATGTCTCGTACAACAGCTACACGGGCACTGGCTGGACCTCGTGCGGAATTCTTTGCTACGATGGCGGGACGGTGGACGTCACCGGCTCGATCGTGACGGAGTGTGAGACGGGGGTCATGTACATCACCACGATGGGCACGTTCGATGACAACACGGTCGCGGCGACGGCCGCAGGCGTCGGGCTTCCGACGGGCGATTGGTGGTATGGTCTCGGGATCGACGACCAGGGTGCTGGTGGGCCGAAGGTTCAGGCCTACGATGAGTTGCCCGGGGGCGACCGCGGGGGTCGCACGACCGTGCAGGTGTACGACTGCAGATTCCACGGCGATGGCAGCTCCAACAGCGTCGGCGTCGGCGTCTGGGCACAGTCGGGCGACGACCTGGCGGTGACCATGTCCGGCTGCGAGGTCTATGACTGGGACTACGGCATCGACGTGTGGGACGACGGCTCGGCAGTCCCGGATCTGCTTGTCTTCAATTCATGCTTCTCGGGGAACGTGAGCTACGCGGTCAGCAACGAGTCCACGGGGCCGACGCTCACGATGGCTGAGAGCAACTGGTGGGGCGATCCCAGTGGTCCCAGCGGTGCGGGCCCCGGCACGGGCGACGCGGTCTCAGACTTCGTCGACTACGAGCCTTGGCTCACCGAGGATCCGTGCGGCGGAAGTTCTGTCGAGATGAAGAGCTGGGGATCTATCAAGAGCATGTACAGGTAGGAGAGCGGCGATCATGCTGGACAGCGGGCTCGAGGAGCGCATTCTCGAGCCCGCTCAGCATTTGGGGGCGAGCCATCGGTCAAGGGCCAACCCCGGGCCAATCGCGTTGCCGCCATGATGCCGTACGGTCCTGAACCGTACCGGGTTTGCCGGAGACTCCATTTTGTGAGAGGATGGGGTCATGGGAAAGCCAAACAGGTATTCGTCGGAAGTACGTGAGCGTGCGGGCACTACTACGGGTCGCGTAGGTGCCCTTCGTATCTGTTTTCTTCTTCGATGGGACATTTTCTCATTGCAGTTACAGGGGACATGGTCTGATTGTTGACACAGTAGTTCCGGTCGGCGCTTGTAATGACGCCTGCTGAGGGACTATGATGATGTAGTTATGGGAGAAGCATCCCGCGCCGGTCACAGGGAGTGGCCGCCGCGTGGCAGGCGATGGCGGCTCCAGACAGTCGCCGCCGGCCCGGAAGCAACGGCCACTTGCAACAGAGGCGCCATGTCTGCACGATCGAGGACTCGACTGCTACTGATGATGGTCACGATTGCCGTGGCCCTCGTCTATCCTGCGACGGCTCACGCGTATGTGGGGCCCGGCGCGGGCTTCGCCGTCGTTGGTTCTCTCGGGATAGTGTTCATCACAGCTTTCCTTGCAATAGGGTCGCTCGTATCCTGGCCGTTCCGAGCGGTGACGCGCGCCATCCGGAGCCGGAAGCTCAAAGGCAAGGGTGAGATCGTGCGTGCGATCGTGCTCGGTCTTGACGGTCTCGATCCCGTCCTTACGAAGCGATTCATGGATGAGGGCAAGCTTCCGAATTTCACCAAGCTTGCGGAAGAGGGTAGCTTCAAACCGCTCCTGACCGCCTGCCCATCCATGTCGCCGGTGGCGTGGTCGACGTTCGCGACAGGCGTCGATGCTTCTCGCCACAACATCTTCGATTTCCTCGATCGTGACATGAAGACGTATTTCCCGATCCTTTCATCGACACGCATCTCGAATCCGACCCGTTCGCTCAAGCTGGGTGGCTACCGGATCCCTGTCGGCAAGCCGTCGATTCGTTTGATGCGGAAGAGCCGGCCTTTCTGGGCCGTCCTGGATGACTGCTATGTTTCGAGTCACGTGCTCAGGGTTCCCATCACGTTCCCTCCGGAGAAGCTCAAGAACGGGGTCCAGCTCTCGGCCATGTGCGTTCCCGATCTTCGCGGCACGCAGGGTAGCTTTACGATGTTCACGACCGACCAGGAACGGGCGGGTTCTTACACGGGAGGCACGCTGCTTCTGGTTGAGCGGAAGGGAGACGTCGTCATCGGCGAGCTGCCGGGGCCACTGAGTCCTTTCATCGAAGATCGCTCGGAGATGACGGTCTCCTGGATGGCTGAGATAGACAGAGGCAAGGAGCGCATTCACTTCACTTTCGGCAAGACTGAGTTCACGGTTGGCCGCCGCGAGTACTCGGACTGGATCTCGATCGAGTTCGCAGCCGGTCTCGGTGTGAAGGTGAAGGGACTCATCAAGGTCTACGTTAACGAGATTGCGCCGCACTTCGAACTCTACGTGACGCCGATCAATCTGGATCCATCCAGTCCCGCGATGCCGATCTCGTATCCATCGATGTTCTCGCAGTACCTTGCCAAGCTTCAGGGACCCTACGCGACTCTGGGTCTCGCCGAGGACACCTGGGCTCTTAACGAACGCATGATAGACGAGCGGGCGTTTCTCGAACAGACGTGGCTCATCAATGATGAGCGCGAGAAGATGTTCATGAACTCACTTGAGAAGAACAAGAAGGGCTTCACTGTCTGCGTCTTTGATGCAACCGACCGCATTCAGCACATGTTCATGCGCTACCTCGATCCTGAGAACCCGGCGAACCGCGGGAAGGACACCAAGGAACATGCCGGCGCCATAGAGGATCTCTACGTGCACATGGACGGTCTGCTGGCGCGAACGATGAAGTACGTCGACGACGAGACTCTCCTGCTGGTCGTTTCCGACCATGGGTTCAAGCAGTTCAAGCGCGGTATCAATCTCAATACATGGTTTCTCGAGAACGGGTACATGGTCCCGAAGAGGGATGAGGTGGGCGGCGAAGCCGTCATTGGTGAGTATCTCTCCAATGTCGACTGGTCGAAGACGAGAGCGTATCAGCTCGGACTTTCCGGCATCTACCTGAACAAGAAGGGGCGCGAGTCGAAGGGGATACTGAGCAACGAAGAGTACCGCGCGCTCAAGAAGGAGATTGCGGAGAAGCTGGAGGGAATGATCGATACCGAGACGGACCAGGTGGCGATCTCGGCCGTCTACGACACTGCAGAGATAATGAACGGGCCGTACGTCGGGAAGGGTCCCGATCTCATCATCGGGTACAACGTCGGTTACCGTGCGTCGTGGGATGGAGCGGTCGGCAAGTCGAGTCCTGCCGCCATCGAGGACAACCTGAAGTCGTGGAGTGGCGACCACTGTATCGACCACAAGCTCGTTCCGGGCGTGCTCTTCAGCAATCGCAAGGTGGCTGCAGAACGTCCCGGACTCATAGACATCGGGCCGTCCATACTCGAGCTATTCGGCGTGAAGGTTCCGAAGTATATGCAGGGCCGCTCGATGTTCAGAAGCGAACCGAATTCAGACAATGCTGCTTCTTCGCAGACGGAGAGTGATGGATTTGAGAAGCATGAAGATGCATAGACTTGGATATCGGCTGCGGCGCTGGCTGCTTCCCTCTGTTCTGATGCCGGCCGCGGCGCTCGCGCTGATGGCGGTGCTTGCAGGCTGCACGGGGGATGCACCGGATGATGCCGGCCTGACCGAAGAGGACAGGGCGGCGTTGGCCTCGCTCGGGTACATCGAGATGGACTCAGGCGTCCGCGAGGCCGTCCGGGCGGGGGAGAAGAAGGTACTTGTTATGGGTATCGACGGTATGGATTGGGTTATGACCACACGGCTCATGGACGAGGGGAAGCTCCCGCACTTCAGACAGCTCGCAGAGACGGGCGGTTTCGGTCCGCTTCTGTCGAGCATCCCGCCGCAGAGTCCGGTCGCCTGGTCGAACTTCATCACGGGAGCCGATCCCGGCGGGCACGGCATCTTCGATTTCGTCCACTGCGACAGGGCGACGTACATGCCATACCTCTCGACTTCACAGGTCATCCCAGCACCCGAGCGAGCGAAACTGCTGGGATTCATCCCGATGAAGAATGAGCTTGCGCTGCCGTTCACCGACTACGTTTTTCCGTTGGTGGGGGGCGGCACGATGAACCTGAGACGGGGCGTTGCGTTCTGGCAGGTGCTTGAAGCAGCAGGAGTCCCGTGTAGCATCTTCAAGATTCCATCGAACTTCCCGCCGGTGCCAAGCGAGACCGGTACTACGCGGAGCATGTCGGGAATGGGCACGCCCGACATCCTCGGGACGTACGGGACATTCTCGTTCTACACGACCGATCCGTGGCCCGGTTCGGACGGTATCTCCGGTGGTTACGTCTACCCGGTGCGTGTTGTGAATGGGGTCGTGGATGCGAAGCTCTATGGGCCGCCGAACGATTTCAAGGACTACGAGAAAATCGAAGAACGAACGGGGGAGAGGGTTTCATACAGCGGGAAGAAGGTCGCGCTCGACTTTCGGGTCTTTGTTGACCCCGAGAACCCGGTTGCGAAGGTGGTAATCGGTGACAGCGAAGTGATTCTCACTGAGGGGGATTTCAGCGAATGGGTCGAGGTTGATTTCGAGATGGTGCCGGCCGCCGTGACTGTCAGTGGCGTTGTGCGTTTCCTTCTCAAATCGGCTCACCCGGAATTCGAGCTCTATGTCACGCCGGTTCAGATCAATGCTGCCAACCAGGTTCTTCCAATCACGGATCCGCCGGAGTACGGGAAGGAACTTGTTGAGGCGGTTGGACATTTCTATACGCAGAACATGCCGGAGGACACAAAGGCGCTTGAGCACGGTGTCTTCGGTAATGAGGAGTTCACGAAGCAGTCGGGCATCGTTTTCGACGAGCGTTTGAAGGTGTTCGACTATGAGCTGTCGCGCTTCTATGAGGGGCTTCTCTATTTCTACTTCGGTTCCCTCGACCAGTGTTCGCACGCGATGTGGCGCTGCATGGATCCGTCACACCCGGCGTACAACGCTGAGGAAGACGCGGCGTTCGCCGACTATCTTGAGGGACTCTACGTGAAGTTCGATGTCATTCTGGGTGACGTGCTCTCGGGGCTGGATGAGAACACGACGCTTATCCTTCTTTCGGACCACGGGTTTGCCCCGTGGTACCGCGAGTTCCACCTGAACAGGTGGCTCTACGATGAAGGGTATCTCGTTCTGAAGTCTGGGATGAGCCCGGAGCAGGTTGAGTGGCTGATCGGAGTCGACTGGGGACGTACTCGCGCGTTCGGGCTCGGCATCAACGGTCTCTACATCAATACGAAGGGACGGGAAGCGGATGGGATAGTGGAGCCGGGTGCGGAGGCGCAGGAACTGATCGACGAGATCGCGGCCAGGCTTGAAACGCTGCGGGACCCGAAGACGGACGAGAGAATGATCGTGAGGGCATACAAGGCGGCCGAGGTCTACCACGGCCCGTACAAGACGACGGCGCCGGACATCATCATGGGATACGGATGGGGCTATCGCGGTTCCGACCAGACAGCCGGTGGTCAGATCCCGTCGAGTCTTGTCAGCGACAATACCAAGAAGTGGAGCGGCGATCACTGCGCCGACTACCACCATGTGCCTGGCGTGTTGTTCACCAACAGGGCATTTTCGCACCGGGAGCCGTCACTCTACGACATGGCTCCAACGATTCTCGGCGAGTTTGGTATCGGGAAGCGGGAGTGGATGGTCGGGCGCTCGGTGTTCGAGTAGGGCAACAGGGAGGACTCAAGATGTTCGGTGGAGGCATCAAGATCGACAAGGGCCTTCTCGAGAAGGTGAAGAAGTACGCAGAGATGGCCGGTTACTCGTCGGTGGAGGAGTTCGTTACTCACGCGCTCGAGAAAGAGATCGCAGAGCTCGAGGAGTCGGATTCCGAGGAAGAGATCAAAGAGAAGCTCAAAGGGCTCGGGTATATCTCGTAGTCTACGGGGCAGGATCGCGCCGGGATCCGATGAGAAGACCCGGAGACCAGCGATGCTTCCCCCGGTCAGCAATGAGAGAGACACATGTGGCCAGTGCTTAGAGGCGTGACGAAGACGTTCGATATCATTCTCGCACCGTTTGCGGGGATGCACCCGATTGTGGGTCTCCTCGTCGTCTCCGTTGTGACCGGCGTCGTGATGCTCTTCATTTTCGGCAAGACGTCGAATCAGAAGATGATCGCGTCGACCAAGGACAAGCTCAAGGCACACATCATGGAGATGTGGATCTTCAGAAATACTCCTTCGGTCATGTTCCGCGCGATGGGCAACGTCGTGCGCTACAATCTTCAATATCTCAAACACTCGCTCAGGCCGATCGTGTTCCTCTTTGTTCCCGTGCTCTTTATCATGGTGCAGCTCGGCATCAGATACGCGCACGAGCCTCTGATACCCGGTGATGTGACCGTCGTGACAGTCGTGCTTGCAGATGGTGTGCGTGCGACGGAGGCCGATGTGACGCTCGAGGCGCCGGACGGTGTCCGTGTCGTCTCGCCGGCGCTCAGGATGGATGCGGTAGGCGAGATCGAATGGAAGATAGTCGCCGATCGCTGCGGTACGGGTACGCTTTCGGTCATTACGCCAGGCGGGACGGTCGACAAGGTGGTCGTGGTCGGCGAGAACCTCGGCACTGCGAGATTTGCTTCCTTGAGGCCGAGGGCCGGAACCTGGGATGCCTTTCTCTATCCCGCCGAGCAACCGATCCGGCGAGACTCTATCGTGCACTCGGTCACGATTCACTATGAAGCAAAGCAGGGACTTCTCTTCGGTCTCACCTTCCACTGGCTCTGGATCTTCTTCGGGGTCTCGGTCATCGCAGGCTTCGCTCTCAAGGGCTTCTTCGGAATCGAGGTGTAGCGCTCATGGCCGGTGCCCGCATTGATCTCCATCTTCACACGACAGCGTCCGACGGAACTCTCACTCCTGAAGAGCTCGTTCTTCTCGCGAAGAAACGAGGACTTGCCGCTATCGCCGTCACAGACCACGACACGATCAGCGGTGTGAAGGAAGCAATGGCCGCGGGGGAGGAGCACGGCATCGAGGTGGTGCCGGGTACCGAGATCGGCATCGCGCATGATCCCGACCGGCATCTCGTTGAGATAGACATCCTCGGCTACTTTGTTGACCCCGACGGCGCTGAACTGATCGAGGCTCTCGGTCTTCTTCAGAAGGCCAAGAACGACAAGCTGTACAAGCAGCTCGCGGTTCTTGCCCAGAACGGCTACGAGATAGAAAGCTCCGAGGTGCTCGCAGTGGCGGCCGGCGATACGGTGAGGCGCCCGCACATCTGGAAGATCCTGAGAGAACACTACCCGAGATTCCGCGCCGAGGTGTTCTTTGGGAAGACGTCCTTCGGAGGGGACTGGTACGTCACGAAGGACTTCAGTCTGTCTCTCGAAGCAACAGTCGATCTCATCGAACGCGCCGGAGGCGTACCAGTGATCGCGCACCCCGGCGTATACAACAAGACCTTCACGAAGCGCGGCACGCTCATCGATCCGGATGTCGATAAGACGATAGCGACGTGTGTCGGAGCGGGAGTGAAGGGGATCGAGGTCTACTACAGCTACAACAAGAACAGCCCGTACTGGAACGGTGATTCGCTGATCAGCGAGGAACAGTATGCGGAACTCGTCGGTCACTACGCGTCACTGGCCGAGAGCCACGGCGTTCTCAAGACCGGGGGGACTGATTTCCACGGGGCCAACAAGCCGCAGATCGACGTTGGAGAGGTTGAGGTTCCGTACTGTTTGCTGGAAGAGCTGCGCGCTGCACGGCCTGCACGGTCTGCGTGATCACCGCACCGTGCTAAGAGCGGCGCGTGCTGGGGCGAACGATGGATCGATCTCGAGGGCGAGGAGATACTGTCTCCTCGCTTCACTATTTCTCCCAAGTATTTCAAGCACCTGGCCGCGATTGTAGTATGGGTCGGTCATGCGGGGCGCCAGTTCACTCGCAGCATTGAGGGCGGCGAACGACGCTTCGAAGCGGCCGGCTTCTCGCTCTGCGACCCCCAGATTGTTCCAGAAAACGGGTTCCCCGGGGTCGAGTTCTGTCGCAAGGGTGAATTGTTCGGCGGCGAGACTCGGTTCGCGCGAGATGTTGTAGAACTTGCCCAGCGCATCGTGCGCCTCGGCTGAGGACGGTCTTCGGTCTACGGCCGTTCTCAGCTGGGCGTGTGCCTCATCCGTCCTGCCTATGGCAAGAAATGTTTCACCCAGCCGCAGGCGCACCGGGATATCCGGTTGTCCGGTTCTGAGCGCATGCAAGAAGGCTCTCGATGCGGCGACGTGGTCGCCGCGAGCTGCCAGCTCATCTCCCAGGAGCGAGAGAAACACCCGCGGGCGCATCCCTCTCTCTGCAGCCTCATGCATGATGCTGAGGGCGGAATCCACCCGTCCAAGCCTGGACTCCGCCAGTGCGAGGTACTGGAGCGCGACCGGTCGGGACGGGTCAAGATCGACTGCCATCTCGAGAAATGGAAGCGACCGTTCCGGGTCGCCACTCTGGAAGAGCGCGCTCCCTGCGCGCTCCTGGATATCCGGATCATCCCTGAATGTTGCAGCTGCTATGGCGTAGAGAGGTCCTGCGCGCGTCCAATCGTGCCATGCTTCTGCGTGTCTGGCTGCGAATTCGGCTGCCTTCGCTTCGACGACGGGAATGTGGTCGGGAAGAACAGGATCGATGTCGAGCACGGTGACTACGCCAATGGCGAGCGTGAATGCCAGACAGACGGCCAGGAGTATCCGGTCGAGGTGGGGGCGTCTCCAGAGGAGGACCATCACGGCGCTTCCGATTCCAAGGACGATTGCCGGAGCGGTGAGCACGCCGTACGGAAGGAGAACCGGTACGACAAGATAGCCGCCCAGCACAAGCACTGCTGTCGCGATGCGGCCGGTGCGTTCTCCCAGGAGGACCGGTAGGGTGATCACCCCCGTTGCTCCATCGCCCTCTCTGTCCTTGAGGTCCTTGGCCGCGAATCCCAGTCCGAACGAGAGGACGATGAGCCAGGCAAGCCGCGGAGGAAAGAGTGCGAACGAGCGTTCCTCGGCGAACGCGGAGAACCCGGTCATGCAGGCGAGCAGCGACATGAGCCCGAGGCTGAGGTTCGATACCAGAGGTATTCGCTTCAGGCGAATTGGCGGCGCGGAGTAGAAGAGCGATAGCGTCAGTGTAAGAAGCATGAGGAGGAAAGTGGAGTACTTGACGTTGAGCGCCACAAGGAGTGACGCGATCGCAAGAACGCCGGCTGTGGCAGCCACGTCCTTGCGCCCGAGTGTTCCCCGGACGAGGGGACGCTGAACGCCCACGATCTGGTCGCTCTCCTCATCGAAGAGATCGTTCAGGTTCACGGAAGCGTGGAATGCGAGAAAGACAGCCAGAATGACGCCGATGATCCCGAGAACGTCACCGCCGCC
>JAUVLP010000072.1 GCA_030600655.1 Candidatus Eiseniibacteriota bacterium | reverse complement strand
AGAGACAAAGCCCCCGACCGATTGGCCGGGGGCTCTGCTTGTTCCAGGTGGGACGCTACCGAAGAGAAGAAGGCTACCGGAACATGCTCTTGATGCCGGTCCAAGTCATCGGCTGGACAGGGCACGCACCGTTGCAGATGGGATAGTGGTCCACCGCTGCGCTGGTGACAGCGTACGGTGTGTCTCCGATGTCGTCCGAACCGTACAGGTTCTGGTCGGGACCGTGGTACATGTCAACACCATCGTAATCGGACCAGAAGTTCCCTCCCGATGGATAGCCGTCGTCCCACGTCTGGCCGGCGGCGCCGGGGGGTTGCGCTGGGTCATCGCTCACTTGACAGACATTGTGGATGAAGTGGTTGTGGTAGAAGTGATGATCCGTTACGTCGGGGCCGCCGATCCCGACGCCGGAGGCCGTGTTCCACTCGATGTCGCAGCCCCGTATCGTGTTGTTATGAGAGTGGAATACTATCCAGAAGCCGTGATGATTGGCTGATACCGTGCAATCCTCGATGATGAAGTCCTCCGTACCGTCCAGATGGATTCCCGCGTAGCTATTGCCGACGCACGTGCAATCGAGGACCGAGCCGCCGTAGGTGTGCCTTGGGGCGATCCCAAGGTCATTGCCCTCGCAGTGGCACTGCTTGATAGTCAGGTTAGTGCACCACTCCCAGGTTCCGATTCCGCAATGGCCGTTCGCTGATGCATTCGTGTATTCGACGATGCAGTCGTTGGACAGCATTTTGACCGCGACGCCGTGCTGGCTGTTGTTGTGGGCGTAGCAGTTCGTAACGCGGCCCTCTGTTGTACGAATGAGAACGATCCCGTCGAGGGTGCACGTGGTTGCGTCGCAATCGGCGACGGTGACACGCAAGCAGTCACTGATGTAGATGCCGTAGCCCGCGCCGTTCTGGACGGTGAGGTTGCAGATGCGTTCGTCAGTTGTCCCCGTGATGGTGAGGCAGTTGCCAACGCCGCCGCCATCGATGATCGTGCCTGTCCTACTCTCACCCTGGAGGATGAGCGGGATTGCTATGGACACGTTTTCGTAATAGACATTCTCCCGCACGTACACGGTGTCTCCAGATTCCGCGGCGTTGACGGCCTCCTGAATGGTTAGATAGTCATCGGGGACGGTGATGACTGCGGCCCCGGCGCTCAGCGCACCCGAGAGCATGAGTGCTGTTGCCAGGAGGACGGAAGCGGCACGCAGCTTGGAAATCGCTTGTCTGTGTTTCATGATGATCTCCTTCCCGAAACACGTTTTACAAGGTTGGGATTTCGCCGCACTGTGCTCCATAGACTCTCCTTCCTGCGAGACAAGCAGGGGAAGCGGGCACGAACATCAGTCGCAGATCGAGGAGGCTCGTCAAATGGTTCTCATTCGCTTAGATCCGGCAGACCTGAAGCGGGCAGAGGGCTGATGAAGGCGGTGTAGATGAGGGATGTCGAGTCAGTCCATGAAGGAGTGTGGTCCCGGTCTTCTCGGCTGCCGTTGCTATTTTCCGACTGGCTCCGAGCTGCAGACCACATTATACGCTCGCCAGCGGCTGAAATGCAAGGTTTAATTATGCAGCCAACAGTAAACGGCGTAGCGTGTCTGATCTTGTCGTGCTTGTCCAGTCTACGACAATGTGGTATGCGTGTATTTGGTGTATATCCACCTGCTTGGATGGCCACTGTCCGACTGGACTGGAGGAGATGCAACGCAATGGATTTCCCGTTCGGGACTCTCGTGATTGGAGCCATTGTATATTTCATATTCTTTGGCCCCCTGAACAGTTGGTATGTACCCCGAAGGGGGGGGAGGAGTTCTCAGGGAGACTCATGGAGAGAGCAGGATTGGGGCGACTGCATGGAGGTGGCGCGGCGGGCGATGGAGGACGGGGACACCGAGCTGGAAGAGCGAAAGCTGCTCGAAGCTCTCGGCCTTGCCGAGTCGCTTGGGGGCGATTCAGGCTATTTGATGGCGTCGCTCTCGTCGCTCGGAGGATTTCGTGTGCGCGCCGGGAAGTATGCAGTGGCCGAGTCGCTGTACCTCCGGGCACTGGTGATAGCGGAGGATTTGGAGGAGGAAGACTCTGATATCCTTCTCGATATCCTGAGTTCCCTGGGAGAAGTGCGCCGGTCGCTGGGGGATGATGAGGGGGCTCTTGAGCCATGCCGCAGGGCGGTTGAGCTCTGTGAGAGGGGGAACGCCTCGAGCGAGCCCTTGTTCGTGCGGGCATTCACCGATCTGGGGCATGTCTTCTTCGCGCTCACCCGGTATGACGAGGCCGAATCGGTGCTCAAACGGGCGTACCGGTGGGCGGAAGAGACGCTCGGACCCGACCATACGTTTCTTGCGACCTGCATGCACAACATTGCGATGGTGTATCAAGCCAGTGGCAGGAGTGTGGAGGCGGAGTCACTCTTCGATAAAGTACTGAAGATGTATGGAGATGTGACGGGACCGCGGCCTGTGGATGCGCTCGTGGCATACAACGGCCTTGTTCGTACCTACTGCTCTCAAGGGCGGTTTCAGGAGGCTGAGGCGCTCTGCAATTACGCGATCGAGACCGGCACCAGGATTGTGGGCGCCGAGAGCCCGGAGATCCGTGAGCTTCTGCTCACACTGGCGCAGTTGCACGGGATGCATGGAAGAGCGATGTAGGTTGCTGTCGTAGGATCTGCCTACGCCTTCTTCGTGATGCACTTGCAGAAGCCGTGGTAGTTGGCGCAGATCCCTCCGAAGATCGAGAACAGGCCCCAGAAGAGAGGCCGTCCGAAGATGTGTGCCGCGGTCGGATCGGAGGGCGGAAGCAAGTAGATGCCCCATGTGACCATGTAGCATCCGAGAGCTATGGCTATGTGGCCGAAGACGAGCGTTGCGATGCGCCCGCCGCGCCAGCCGAGGTATATGAGCGCAAGGCCGATGAAGAACGGTATGATTCCCGCCGTGAGTCCTCCCTTGGTACTTGTGAAGACCCCGAGCACAGCCAGAATGGTTCCCAGAATCAGCGTGACCCAGCTGTTAACGTGCTTGCCTTCAGGCATTGCTTTCTCCTCTTGTTCGGGAAGGCCCGGTTCCGGCGCATATCCGCATGATTGTTGTTCAGACACCGGCAGATTCTAGCACAGGGGAGAAGGAGAATCGCGTATCGGAGCTGTCAGGCGACCGGTTCATTTCTGAATCCATAGTCAGGATTCATGGCCCAGGCTTGGGATCCTGTGCGAACCGTGCTTGCCAATCTCTCTCGTAGATGGTATGATGGATTTGGTTGAGTCGGTGTAGGCGTGGTGCCTTTTTAGCCTATGTCGGACTCACAGATTCCCCACACTCGGGGTCGCGGCGGTATCCGACACGGTCGGATTTGCTGATGGCGCCGGGCGTAGAAGCGCAGGCCTGCGTTGAATCGAATTCCTGATCGAGGGCCTGGTACGAATCATTGGGTGCACCCGCATGTGGAACGGGTGTTTCTGGCGCGCTTGAGTGCGATCGGAATCGATGTCTGTCCTACATCATGAGGAGGTAGCAGTCGGAGATACAGCGCGTGGGAGAAGAACGTGGTTGCGGTCGTGCATCGCTTGCGCGGTCGTGTGGAGAAGAGTTGTTTCAAATGGCGTGCGAGGCGCACGCGAGACAAGGGAGATGTGACAATGCGTAGAATTCTGATTGTTTGTATGGTCCTGGCCGTCGCGGTGATGGTATCGGCGAAGGTCGATGATGTCCATCCGATCGTCACCCGTGGCCTTCTGGATTGCTCAAATGCGATCCCGATCGCGTGCGGTGACATCGACATTCCGGGCACGACCATTGGTGCTCCAAGCAACGTGTCAAGCTACAGCTGCAACAGCTGGAACGAGAGTGGTCCGGAGATGGTCTACGAGTTCGTCATCCCGGCAGGCATCTGCTACGAAGTGGCGATCTCGGTCAACCCGGATGGTTGCGATCTGGACCTGTACTTCCTCGGCAGCTGTGACGAGAACGACTGCCTTGACTACGGCGATTCGTCGATCGTGACCGATTGCCTTGAAGAGGGTACATACTACATCGTCGTCGACGGCTACAGTGGCGCCGAGTGTGCCTACACGCTCACGGTTGAGTGTGTAGAGTGCGCGTGTCCCGAGCCGTGCCCCGAGGAGCAGAACTACCTTCCATTCAGCGAAGGTTTCGAGCGCAATGAATGTTTCCCGGGCGCAGGTTGGACGATCCTGAATCTTGGTGACGATCCGGTCGGTGCGAGCTGGATCTGGTCCGACAACAGCAGCTACGTCTGCGACGGTCTCGGTTCCGCTCGCTGCACCTATGGTGCCTACGGCGAATTCCAGGATGAGTGGCTCATCTCTCCGATCATCTACCTTGAGGGCGCGACAGGAGTCGAGGTGAGCTACCAGCACACGATGGGTCTGTGGAGCTACTGCACGGATCCGATGCAGGTCCTCTATTCGACGACCGGCACTGCTCCTGAGGACTTCACGCTTCGCCTGGACTACACGTGCGAACTGCCTGATCCGCTGTGTGGGACATCAGTGCTTGAGATAGACGAGTTGGCCGGCGACCACATCTATGTCGCATGGCGCTACCAGGGCCTCTGGGCCGGCAGCTGGTACGTTGATAACGTCAACATCACGGCTCTGACAAGTGCTGTTGAAGAAGCAAGCTGGGGTTCGATCAAGGCTCTGTACAGATAGATTTCAGGATTGCGCACGTGACGCCAAGTGCGTGCCGCGGTCTGTTCGAAGCGAGGAGAGGGTGGCGGCGTATCGTCGCCACCCTCGACCTCGGTGCAGTGGGTATGAGAAGGAGGTCACGGTGTGATGCCGGAAACCGAGCGTGTGTGCGGGCTTCCAAGGTACTGTGTTGCTCTGTCCTTGCTGATTGTCCTGTTGCTGTGCGGGATGGCATGTGCGGAGAGGACTGTGGTGGGGGAAAGCTACCAGAGCACGGCCACTGAGAGAAACAACGCGCGGCTGGTCGTAGAGGATCTCGTGGGCAGTCTACACGTGGTCTATTACGACTACGACGGGGTCTTTCACTCCGTCGCGAGCGGTATCGGCGCGGGTTGGTCTCTGCCGGAACTCGTGGCGGCCGGCGGCAGGAACCCATCGATCGCGGTCGACTCGGACAATGTGCTGCATCTCGTCTACAGGCAGGGCACTCTCACTGCGTTTGATATCATGCAAACGACATTCAACGGCGATTGGAGTGAAGCGAAAGTCGTCCATCACGACGTGCTGTCCGGTGTGTCACGACCGGTGATCGCGGTGGATTCGGAGAACGGCCTCCACTGTGTGTGGCAAAGGCAGGGCTACGGATCGACTCCAAACTCCGAGGTCTGGTACAAGTACGCCGCTCCGGGGGGCGGATGGGACGGCACGGCAATCAATATAAGCAGCTCGTATGGGGCCTCCGAGTACCCGACGCTGACGATCGATTCCGATGACAACGTCTACGTCTTCTGGAAAGATTCTGGAGAAGATATCTTCTCCGACAAGAAAGTCCTTTTGAGGAAGCACACGAAGGGCATCGGATGGGATGCGGAGTACACGAACGTCAGCAACACGACCGGCAACGGCAGCTACGCGACGATGGATCCCTGTGCTGTTACCGATACGGAGGGTACCGTTCACCTCGTGTGGAAGGACTCGCAGACGGGCAACAGAGAGATCTTCTACAAGGCGTGTGTGAACGGTGTCTGGGACACTACGCCCACCAATATCAGTGAGACTTCGACCGCGTCCGGCAGGCCCAGCATCAGTGTGGACGGCAGAGGTTGTCTGTATGTCGCCTGGGAAGAGAAGACGGACGGGATCTACTACGACATCGTGCGCAAGACGCGTGGAATCGCCGGTGGTTGGTCTGAGATGGTCAACATCAGCGAGTCGGCTGGAGTCGATTCACGGTCCGTGAGCACCATTCCAATGACGGGACCGGGTCTCTGCTGCGTTTGGACCGAGGGCGAATCGGTGCCGTACGACATAGCCTTTCACTATGAAGAGGCGACCGACGTGGCAGAGGCCGGAGGCGGCAGTCTTCTTCTGGTGAGACGAAGCCATCCCAATCCCTTTACTTCGACAACGACGATACGATACGAACTTCCTGAACCAGGTGCGGTTGTCGTGACTGTCTATGATCTGTGCGGCCGGAGAGTGAGGACGCTGGTCTCCGGACGAACAGCGGCAGGTGTGCACGAGGTTACTTGGGACGGTAAGAACGACAGCGGAGCAGATCTCGCGGCAGGCGTCTACTTCTGCACTGTAGCGTGTGGAAGCAGAAGAGCTACGAGTCGAATGGTCATTGTCCGATAGAACGCATGAAGGAGGTTGTATGAGAGCGATGGTACTGGTGCTGGCGATCTTCCTTCTGGCAGCTGCTACGGCTACGGCTGACTGGGTGATCGAGGAAGGGTTCGAGGGTGGGGCCATTCCCGCCGGATGGACGACGCACGATGGCGACAACGACGGAAGCACGTGGCGCGCTCTTGAACACGGCTACAGTCACTCCGGTGCGTGGCTCGCGGTCGCCGACTGCTACGAGAGCGGCGGCGATGACTGGCTGATAACGCCGCAGGTCGCGGTGGCGACCGGTGATTCGTTCGTGTTCTACGCGAGAGCCTGGTACAGCACCGAGGACTTTGAGGTCAGGCTCTCGACTACGACGACATCGATTGGTGACTTCGACTATGTTCTGGGCACGGTGAGCGGCGCCACCACAACGTACGTGAGGTACTCATACGACCTGAGCGCCTATGCCGGTGAGAACTGCTACCTCGCGGTCAGGTGGCAGCAGGACACGTTTGCTCTGGCCGTGGATGACGTCAAGGTCGGTTGGGGTGTCTACGAGACGGCCGATGTAGGCATGCTCTCCATAGAAATGCCGGAGCCCTACCAGTTGATCGACACGGGATCGTATCCGTCCGGCACGATCAAGAACTACGGAACGGCCGAGATCACCGAGAGCTTTGACATCGTCTGCGAGATCACGGATGAGACCCGGACGGTCGTCTACTCTGATACGGTCACTCACACCGGAACCATGGTGTATGAGGAGACGGCAGTCATCACGTTCGCGGTTGAGTGGGTGCCGAGCGTGGCGGGCGACTACACGATAACGATGACGACGTCCCTCGCGGGTGACACAGAGCCCGGAAACGACTCGATGCAGAGCGAGACCGAGGTTGTGCTTCACTACGGGACCGGTGGTCCGGATCCATTCGGTTACCGCTGGATCGACAGTGACGAACCGGACGGTCCCGTCTACGACTGGATCGAGATCTCCGCGAGCGGCAGGTCGGCCGTGACGTACGAGGCCCCGTACTTTCATGGAGACGACAACATGTCGCCTCCGCTTCCCATCGGGTTCTCGTTCCCCTTCTACGGAATCGATCGCACGGAGATGTACGTCGATACCAACGGTGAGATCCTGCTTGCGGACAACCTCTGGTATAACCATTATCCGAATGTCGGCTGGGAGTCGGACGGGAACATGTTCAACTACGTGTATCCCATTCCCGGCTATGTAGAGATGCCCGGCCTCATTGCGGCCTACTGGGACGACCTTCTCGTGAATGATGGTGTCGGTGACGTGTACTTCCAGACCTTCGGCGAGGAGCCGAACCGCTACTGCGTTATCGAGTGGTACAACTTCCGGTACTGCTACGGTACTGTCGAGACGGAGACTCTCACCTTCGAGATAATACTTCACGAGAGCGGTGAGATTGTCTTCCAGTATCTGGACACAAACATTGGTCAGACAGGAAGTGTCTGCCCGCAC
The DNA here is from genome assembly GCA_030600655.1 of Candidatus Eiseniibacteriota bacterium. Taxonomy (GTDB): domain Bacteria; phylum Joyebacterota; class Joyebacteria; order Joyebacterales; family Joyebacteraceae; genus Joyebacterum. The sequence continues at coordinate 4,206 of JAUVLP010000072.1, read as the reverse complement.
GATGACGGCAGGAGTTCTACCATCGCCATTCAGAACGACACCGGGACCATCGGTCTCTGCTACCTGAGAGAGATAGTCGAGGGTATGTCCTATATCGGTGTCGAGCCGCCGGGGAACATTCTCCACGATGAACTGGCGATCCGGTTCTATCTGGGCGAGGACGAGCAGCCGCCTGTATTCGTGTATGAGGAGATGGGCAACACGTTCGACACGACCCCGGAGATCACCGTCACGATCATAGACGCGACGGGCGTCGCGAGTGACCTGCTCCATTACAACGACGGCAGCGGCTGGGAGACGATGGCCCATACATCGTTCGAGGCGCCGGACATCTATCATTACGTTATTCCTCAGCTTCCGACGGGTGCGGAACTGAGCTACTACTTCGAGGCGACCGACGGTTCTGCGGCGGCAAACAGCGGAACGTGGCCGGTCGGGGCGCCGGGGGACGTGTACTCCTTCCGGATTCTGCCCACGAACGAAGTCAGGACGCTTCTTGCTTACCCCGGAGGACAGGACTACAACGGCGTTGAGTTCGCGGAGTTCGAGGCAGGGCTTGATGCGGCAGACGTTGTGTACGACGTCTATAACTGGTTCGAGTACGAGAACTATCGTTTCCCGCACAAGTACGAGGCCATCTTCATCTACGGCAACTCCTCGAGCAGTGGCTCGGAGCACGACACGCTCTCAGTGGCGCTGATGGACTATCTGGACAGCGGTACGAATGAGGAGCCCCGGAATCTCTTCTTCGCCTCCGATGGGTTTGCATACTCCCAGCATGGCGGGTCGAACGACGATCCGATGGTGAAGTTCTACACGGCCTATATCAGGGGCGGGTACATTCCCATCGGAAACCCGATCGATCCGCCATTCGGCGGGACCGACGGAATCGGTGGCCCTGACACCTGGGACTACTCCTCCGGCAGTATCATCGGTCTCAGTGGCTCGCCCATCGGGCAGTGCGGTGTTGAGCTTCCCGTCTACTCGAACACTCCCGATGTCCTCAGGAACGGGGATTGTCCCTCGTGGTACTGGGAAGAAGTGACGAATCCGGAGATAAGTTCCTGGGCCGCGTTTGCATTCGAGGATGGTCCGATCAGTGGGAACGCGTATGCCAAAGGCAATGCGGCAGCGCTCTGGCTCAACAACTACATCTACAAGTCATTCTTCATCAGCTTCGATCTGTCGCAGTTCACGGGCAGCACGATTGCGAAGATGCTGATCGCCGACGCGGTTGCCTGGTTCGGCGTTCCGACCGGCGTTACCGATCCGGGTGACGATGTTGTCGCCGCCGGCGTTGTGCTCATGCAGAACCGTCCGAACCCGTTCAACCCGATGACCAGTATCGCCTACTCCATCCCAACAGAGGGACACGTGACGATCGAGGTCTTCGACGTCAACGGGCGGAAGACGACGACGCTTGTGGATGAGCTGATGTCCTCAGGCGCACACAAGGTTGTCTGGAATGGAACCGATGACGGTGGGAATGCTGTCGGCAGCGGAGTGTACTTCTATAGGATCGAGTCCGGCGGGTCGAGTTCGATGAAGAAGATGATTTTGTTGAAGTAAGGGCAGACGGATCATTTCACATGATCCAGGATATCATTGGTGGAGCTTAAGAAAGAGGGTGGCGACGTATCAGTCGCCACCCTCTCTTCATTTCGATCCAGAAGCTGCTGCCGTGCGAAAGGACGTGTAGCGATAGCGTCGCGAACGGATGCGCTACCTGATGCGCTACCTGATGATGACCAGCTTCGTTGATGCGCTCTGACCACCCGCTTGCAGACGGCAGAAGTAGACGCCTGCGGCGAGATGTGCGCCGGTCTCGTCCCGGCCGTCCCACGTGGCTGTGTGTGATCCCGCAGCCTGTAACCCCGTAAGGAGCGTTCTCACGCGTCTACCACAGATGTTGTAGATATCGACGGTCACGTTGCTCTGAGCGGGAAGTTGGTAGCAGATACTCGTTGCATGGACGAATGGGTTCGGATGGCTGTTCGTGATGGCAAGAGTTGTGTGTTGCGGTCCGGGACTATCAGGGACGCCTGTCTCGGAGTCCAGCTTCAGGAGCCTGACGTTGTACTCACCGTTGAAGAAATCGTATGAATCGCCCACAACGATGTAGCCGCCGTCCGGGGACTGGCGCGCGAATCTTGCCCAGTCGTGGCTGTCGTCCCCAAACGCGAGGGTCCACAGGCTGTCGCCGCCGGCATCGATCCTGACGATCCACATGTCGTCGTGACCCGCCCCGAAGGACTCAGTATGCCCGGCGATGATGTATCCGCCGCCCGTGCACGGCACTATCGATTCAGCTCCGTCATCCTCAGTGCCACCATGGATCTTGGTCCAGAGAGTGTGACCGGAGGAGTCGGTCTCGACCAGGAGGAGATCATCGTCTCCTGCTCCATACGACTTCGTGCACCCGGCGAGTATGCAGCCGCCGGTGTCTGTCTCGAGAACGGATCTTCCGCCATCCGAAGCGCTTCCGCCGAAGGTTCTTGTCCAGAGAGTATCGCCCACGCTGTCCGTCCGGATGAGCCACGCGTCACGGCTTCCGGCGCCGAATGAATAAGTGTCTCCGGCGATGGCGAAGCCGCCGTCGCTGCACTCGACGATCGACTGACCCCAGTCGGAGCTCGTGCCGCCGTACGTTTTCGTCCAGAGCGTATTGCCTTCGTCATCTGTTTTGATGAGCCAGGCCGCACTCATTCCCGGGCCGTACGACTCGGTATATCCGATGACTGCGTAACCGCCATCGCTCGTAATCTCGACCGAGTATCCCCAGTCCCAGGCGCTTCCACCAAACGTCTTATCCCAGCTTGAATAGCCATCGGAGTCTGTCTTGATGAGCCATATGTCGTACGCGCCGGCTCCATACGAGCCGGTCGTTCCGACGATGATGAACCCGCCGTCGTCTGTCTGCCGGACTGCGAATCCGCGCTCCTCATAGAGGCCGCCGAACGTCCTCGTCCAGAGTTGGTTGCCGTATGCATCGGTTTTGATCAGCCAGACATCGTAGCCGCCGGGGCCATAGGATTCTGTGTCGGCCACGATGATGTATCCACCGTCGGCGGTTGCTACTACATCGCGTCCCCATTCGAACTGCCCGCCGCCGAATAGCTGCGTCCACGTCACATCAGGGGAGGCCGCCGCAGGTAGTGCGGTCGCCAGAAGCAAAGCGCAGCAGAGAACGCGCACGATCGGTTTCACTTTGTGACCTCCGGAGCAGGGGATGGGCTACCGAATACGACTACTACATAAGTATAGCAGGTTGGAGAGAATGATTCAATTCGAGGATAGCGTTGCAGCAGCGCTGTAAGAGATAAGGGGATAAGGACGTGTATATGGAAGATGAACTGGCGATATATGATAGCACAGCGATATGGTTTGTAAGCAGCAGTCTCAAGTGCTATAGTGGAACCCTGGCGCATTTGGAGAACGCTGGAGTTGTCCGATGGATGGTAACAGCAAAGCTTGGAGCAGCAGGCGTGTGCGGAGTCGGCGGCGATTCGACCGGGGACTGTGGACTGCGGCTGCATTGGCACTCAGCCTCTGGGTATTCAAGGCTGCGGTGGTCGCGTTCTATCCTCTCCGGAAGCTGGCGATGACCACTTGGGTGCCGGATGATGCGTTCATCTTCATGCGCATAGCCCGAAATGTGGCTCTTGGGCGGGGCTACTCGTTTGACGGGGAGCGGCTGACCTCCGGGGCTCCGCAGCTCTGGGTCTGGTTGACATTCCCCTTGCAGGTATTCCTCGACAGTGGGCCGGCCGCCAAGGCCACGCTTATGACCTCCGGGTTCTTCGGTGCTCTCTCCACGATCGTTGTCTTCTGGATTGCTGACAGGGTCTTCGACCGACTCGCCGCGTGGGTGGCGTTCGCGCTGACCGCTCTCAGCCTCCCGCTCCTGCTCAACAGCATGAACGGCATGGCGACGTCGCTCTTCACCTTTCTCGGGCTTCTCGCAGTTGCGCTCTACTTGAAAGCACGGGAGTCGCGGTCGCGCTGGAAGGGCTACCTGATACTCGGCTGTGTACTTGGACTTCTTCATCTGACGAGGACAGATGGGATCTTCCTGACATTTGCGATCCTGGTGGCTGAACTCGCACGGCTCATGGCGCTGGAGCCCGAAAGACGACGGCAGGCTATCAAGGAAATTGCTGAGCTTGTGGGGGGCGCCGCAGTCGTGACGATTCCGTTCGTCGTGCT
>JAUVLP010000103.1 GCA_030600655.1 Candidatus Eiseniibacteriota bacterium | reverse complement strand
AGCGCGTAGCAGATTGCATCAAGCACTGTTGTCTTGCCTGAGCCGGTCGGGCCGTGCACTAGGAAGAGCGAGCGGTTGTCCAGCTCGCGGAAGTCAATGACCTGCTTCCCCGCGTAGGGGCCGAACGCGCGAACGGTGAGTTGTATCGGTCTCATTTGTCGGCCTCCCGCTCGTCCCGCCTCATCGCGGAGACCGTTTCAACGTAGGAAGTTCGCTGCTCCGAGGTAAGATCACCGTCTGTTACCTCGGTGAAGAAGGCCGAGAAAAGCTCCTCATCGCTCATCCTGCGGTGGTCTATGTTGCGCCCCGGTGCTCCGTCTCCGCTTCCAAGGTGAGAGCGCTCGATATGCAGGACGTTCGGATAGACTTCCCGCAGCTTCCCCATCGCGTCGAGGATCGCTCCCTTGTCCAGGAGTGAGACCATCAGGTAGTCGTTCTTCGCTGTCCTGCCGGGCTGCTCTTCGAGGATCCTCTTGAGATGCCCCTTGATTCTGCGGACATCTTTCAAGGGCGAGAAGGACACCTCCTGCACCGAGCAACTCCCCTTCGTGTCCATCTCGACGAGCTTGACCGATTTCGTGTGCTCAGCCTCGGAGAACGAGTATTTCAGGAGGGAACCTGAGTAGTGCAGCTTCGGACCAACGGTTTGAGGCCTGTGGAGATGCCCGAGTGCAACATAGTCGAACCCTGCGAACTTCGACCTGGGCACGCTTTCCGCTCCTCCAATAGAAAGCGGTCGCTCTGAGTCCGAGACCTTCCCGCCTGCGACAAAAGCATGGGTGACCAGAATCGAGCGCCCGCTCTTGCCCCTCGGCTTCTTGACTGCCCCAAGAATCGCCCGCATTGCCAAGCTGTGATCCTTGACGGCTTCGTCCCCGAGTCTCTCCCTGACGACAGCGGGCTCGGCGTAGGGTATGCCTATGACATCTACAGTTCCGTGGCTCCCCTCAAACCTGATCGGCGTGCCAACCTGACCCACATCGGAAATCATGTGGAGCTGCTGTTGTGACAGCAGGGCCGAACCGAACCCGAGCCGCTCGGGGCTGTCGTGATTCCCAGCAATCATCAGCATGGGCACCTTGAGTCCGAGCACTATCTCCGACACAGTATCATTGAGTAACGCTACAGCATCAGGAGGAGGAACCGCCCGGTCGTAGATGTCTCCAGCGACAATGACGAGGTCTGGCTTCGACTGTCGAACAAGGTCAGTGAACTGCTGGAGGATGTGTGCTTGGTCTTCTGTGAGGTGCACCCCGTGGAAGAGTCGTCCGAGGTGCCAGTCAGCGGTGTGGATGAAGCGCAATATTGGATCTCCCCTCTGGAGAGTATTCGGGGTGAAGCGCCAGCCACTCACCTCCGCCCAGCATATCATTCCCGGCTTCCGCCGAAGGACTAGATCCAGGGAGAACTGAGCCTCGCCGGTCGAATGCTTCGTGAGCTGCTTGGTCGTTTGCCACCCAAGCTGAGGAAAGCACTAGCAGCAGGTGCAAAGACTGACGCTGTCGGGGTACTCGTCAGCTATCCCGCTGCTGTCAACTCAGCCAGAACCTCCGCAACCAGTTGCCTGTGCTCCGGTCGCAGGAAGTAGTTGTCTTTCTCCCACTCGTAGCGTGGGTAGTCGTAGCCCACGACCTGCCGGAGGAAGTCATGTCGCGCCATCCCGAGTTGCAGGGATACGGACGTGAGCGCGTATCCCGCCGCACCAAGCGTCTCTGCTGCCCCGCGAGCGACCATTTCCGCCTTCAGCTCTTCTCGCGGAAGAACGTCATGCTCCAGCAGTATGGGCAGGAAGACATCTCGCACACGCTGAGCCGCCGGCTGGTTATGTGATAGATAGTCTCGCAGGTGGTCGCGGAGCTCATCGAAATCATAGGTGCCGGGCTCATCGGACGTGGCGATTCGGAACTTCCGCCGCTTCGACCGATCCTGAGCCAATTCCTCTGAGATGATTGCAGTCTTCGCGAGTATCTCATCTCCGCTCGACGTACGCAGGTACTTCAAGATCACCGCATTCACACTCACCCCATAGCTGGAGGACAGCCAGCCAATCATGCGCTCCAGCGCGGCCCCAACCGCGAAACCCACAAGGAGAATTCTCTGTTCCTGATTCACTGTGAGGTTCTCGAGATCGACATCAGGGAAACGCTCAAGCATCAGATCCTCGAGCTGCTTTCCAGTGTACTCCAGGCATATTTCGCCGATCTTCTCGACTCCCCACGTGGCAATGTCCGAGGCATAGTCGATTGCCTGCGCAAGGGCCTCGCGCGGTAGCTTCTCTCGCTTCAATTCGATGATCACGGTGTTGCCAAGCCGATCCACAGCCAGCAGATCCAGCGGTCCCGAGTGCGTATGGATCTGACGCCCAATGATCACGATATCGTCTGCCACTACGACCGGCTCCTTGGCAATCCACTCCTCAAGGTCGTAGGGCTCAGTGCGACCGCACTCAGCAAGCGTGGAGTCGACCGGCTTAAGGGTGCCGTCGACTATCTGCCAAGCCGTGATTCCCGTTGCCATGAGGATCCTCGTGTTGTTGTGTGTGACTGCGACGGTCCAGAGACCAGTGCGTCGGCTGCGAGCGCCAGGGCTGGCGCTGTGGATGTGCTTACCAGTCGCGCGTCGGGCGCAGTAGCCTGCCTCGTCGGCTGGCTCCGGCAATCCGTCTCCTTCGAGCCCACGATAGCCTAACCCACCTCGGACAAGATCTAGCGTTTGGTCCATCCAGCGCATGTGTTCGAGTTGCCGAAGATGTCTTTGCTTGACTCCTCCCCCACATGCTCGACCAGATCAGCAAAATCATGAAGGTGCTTTGAGATCAGATTGTGGACAACCATGAAAGGTGTATTCGTACCGTCTCGAGTCACGCCCCTGTAGGCGGCCAGAGCGTCAATGTACTCAGGTTGGTGTCTCTGTGCTAGCTTGAGTATGAACTCGTGACTCGTGAAGTGTGGCCTCATCGAACCGATAATCTCCGGATAGTATCGGAGCAGTGGAGTGAAGTCGTGATCGGACATCCAGAATCCTCCTGTGACGTGACCAGTACATATGACTACACTTCCACACCGTCGAAACCGCGGAGGAGCTCGAAACGGCCATTCGCGCACCGAGAGCGCGGCCTTTCCACTATGGGTGCCGACCTCCCCTGCTTCCTCACAGCTGACACCGACATCGAAGCCCGTGACGGTATCATCCTCGCGGCGTAGCTTCTCCTTCACATGATCGGAAGAAGCTCACCTATACATCCCTTTGATCACACCCCAGCTCTTCCTCTCCACCGCCACGCCCCCACACCCGATGCCGTGTGCGCCCATGAGCATTCCACACTCGCTATTCTCAGGTGCGCACAGAGACGCAGTGAACCGCCCTGGTTTCTCCGGAGACCTGGTTATGTGAGTCCAGCCACCATGGCCGAGGCTTCCTGACTATGTATGGTACACGTGTTTGAACTCCATAGATGGGTGTTCCCGATCGGCTCGAAGCCGTCGGTTGTTGAACAAGTCCACCCACTCAATCGTCGCAGACTCCACCGTCTCAGGATGATGTGTATCCCTCTCGGCTAGGTGCTTCGCGTCGTTCGCTCGCCAGAACATGCCATCCCCCCATGAGATTGCCGATTCAGAGCAGCAGCCTAACGACCGTCTGAGTCGGAGCCTGTCTCGGGATCTTCGTCGAGGGTCGCATAGCGTCGCGTGTGGTCTGTTCTGCTAACATATGTGAAGAAGTCCTGTGGCTCAGAGATGTGCCCAACACGCACCTTGTCGCCGGAGTGCTCTGCTTGCGTGTAGACAATGCCGTCCCTATCGCATAGAAACACCGAATTGCTGCGCACGTCCCGCTTCTCGTGAATCTCAAGATCATCGGTGAACGTACTACGGAGGGCGGAGCAACTGCGATCGAAGTCCCGTGCCCGGACGCTCGCGCGGCCGCCGTGCGCGTGTCCGAAGACAAGCATGGGCTGGAGAAACCAGTGCCTCGTACCGAGAGTAACGAGGAGATTCCCAAGGTCGGTAAGCCGCGATGTGTTCGCACCGTGCACGACTGTTTGGACCGAAACGCAAACTCCAGCGTCCACAAGCTTGCGGATTCGATCTATCTTGGCATCGAAATCCCGCTTCTCTGCCCTCTCGCTACGGAGCTTTCTAGCTCTTCGATAGTCGGCTTCGCCACGCGCATCGGGTGCGTCGACTGAGACCCTCAGACTAGCGGCCCCATCGACAAGAAGTCGAAGAAGCCCGGGTGGAGGATCTAGTGCGCCATTGGTGTCAATGACAACTCCCTTGCCGGCAAGCTCGCCGATGCACGTCACCACATCGCCGGGAACCAGTAGGGGTTCACCTCCACTGAGAACAACCTCTAGAAATGGAGATGCTCTGAGCACGCCGAGCGTCTGTAGAAGACCTTCCGTGCTCCCTGCGTTGACATCACGCGCATAGCAATATGGACAGGCCCAGTTGCATAGCGATGTCAGTATCAGGTTGCACACCAGCGGGTGTTCGCTCGCAGGCTCCTCGTCCAGCAGTTGAGGATTCGGCCGCAGAAGAAAGCGGCCGTTCGGATGCGTGTAGACAAGCTCTCCCCACTGCTGCTTGGATACTACCTTCTTCATTGCGTCTGCCTCCTTCGACCTGCGGCGGCCTCGCAGAACTTCTTGCCATCGCAGACACGCGCCAAGTTCCGGTTCGCGAGGTCGAGGCAAAGAGCCCGAATCCGGGCCGGGCCCCACTTCTCGACATCCTCAATGGATGGCACTGAACTCCCATGTCTGTCCTTGATGGTGCAGCCTGTGAGTTCCGCGCACAGTAGGAAGTAGTGCTCGAGGAGGTATCTCATGGGATTGCCCGGAACAGATATCTCCAGCTCCGAGTTCAAGATCAGGGCCCGGATATCAACGAGATTGCTGACCGGCTCTTCGATGCCATCTGGGCAGAGTTCCGGAAGGAACACGTGGAAGATCTTGTCGCGCTCGACCAGCGGGACGAGATTGGACCAAAGCTTCCTCTCGTCCTCACCACCGAAAGTGATGATGGGGCACCTATACCGCTTCGCGAGCGAACAGGCAATGGCACCCATCGATATCTCCTTCGAGATCCAACAGGGCATATTGTCCCCTGTGTGCTTGTCCTTGACCAGATCGTCAAGTTTATCCACAGAGAGGCGCCCGACGTGCTGGTAGAGATATCCTACTAGCGTCTTGGAGTAGGTCCAACCCCTCGTAATGCGCGACTCAAGGAAAACGCCACGACGGAATCTCAGATCCTCCTGCTCCACTAGGCTCTGGAGGTACTTCATCGCGTGACGAGAAGCTGCCTTCCGGCTCATGCCACCCTTGCTGGCGTAGTGCATGGAAAGGTCAAAGGGAATCGCGATGATGTCAAAGCCTCGGGCCTGGAAGTGTTTCAGGTATCTTGCGTGAATCCTGTGAATGATCGTTGGTGACGACAGAGGTTCAAGACCGACGTCCGTCCGCTTGGCGGGAACGCTGAACGGCCAGATTACGATACATCTACTGCGCTTGCGCTGGAATCTGTCGATCTGCTCCGGTAGGAGGGTTGTCCTCACGCTCCTTCCCTCGGATGTCAGGGACCGCAAAAACTCCCAAGAGGGGGACCGTCTGAACCTCACGACCACGCGTTCCCTGAGCCACGGGCCAAACATGATGAGCGTTGCCGCGCTAGCAAGGAGCCCGAGAACCAATACAAAGAGTACGAAGCGGCCTCGCATCCACCTTCCCACCTCCAGCAGCCAGATTGGAACTCGGACGAGCAAGAACGAACTCATTGGCATGACCTGAACCTCCTCAATCATCGAGTCATTCTCTCCCAGACACGACCAAGCAGCATCCGAGCCCTGGTTGACAAGCATGCGCTGAGGCACTGAACTGCATCTGGCACCGCGTGAGATCTCCCCGATGCGACAGGCAATCTCTGGCTTGGAGGTATGCAGACAAGTCTACAACTCGTCTAGGAATCTTCGGGTGGCCACCTGGCAATCACCACCACTCGGTCGCGCTTTCTGCCAGGATCTGTGAGGAACCCGTTCCGCACATCCCCACGGGGAAGCCGCATTTTCTGAAGGGCGCCACCGCCTCTGGTACGGTGACCGGGAAGATCTCCGTGCGTACAATGCCTATCTTCTACGGCCACCTGAGATTGAACCGCGCCGGTGTCACCGGACAACTCATTGCCTGACTCCCGTTGGGTCCTGAACCGATGCCTATCCAAGAGCTCACGCTTGAGCGTTGGGAAGAACGACGTGGCACGGCTAGCACCCACGACCCGCGCCGCCTCCTAGCGTCTAGGTCGGCCTCCGCCCCACCCATCACCAATCCACCCTCAATACGCCCGCCTCCCCGCAACCACGCCCCTCACCCCACCCATTGGCTCATCCACATCCCCATCCCTCCTCGGGATCAGAAGAATGTGTCCGGGAGTCACTGGGAACGCATCCTTGATTGCGAAGACGGTACCATTCTCGGCGAGCGCCCTTGCCCGCACCTTCTCAGAGCAGAAGAGGCAATCGGGACCGCGATCCGGAGAAGAGTCATTGCAAGGGCCTCTCTCGTCCATCAGCACCTTCCACTACGTTCGTCCCTTGATACCTTGTAGATAGACAGGATACCACGCTCAGGCGGTGGCCGCCAGCTCGAATCTCCGCCTCCTCCCCCCATGCTCGGACGACCATCAGCAGCGACCGCCGCTGACGGCGTTGAGCATCATCACACCAGTCGTTGTTGGCAAGAAATGTCACAAGATATCATCGAAGCAGCACCATCTTCCGCTCGAGCGATACACCGGCTACATCCAAGCGACAGAAATAGGCGCCCGACGGCAGCTCGTTCGCTGAGTCATCTCGTCCGTCCCAGACAATCTCGTGTGAACCCGCCGTCTGTGCAGTAGCATTCACGAGCACGCGCACCAGGCGCCCGGAGCTCGAATACACGCGGAGGCTCACACGTGATTGTTGCGGCAGTCGGTAGCGGACCCGTGTCGTCCCCTTGAACGGGTTCGGCGAACCCGGGTGCAACCGAAGCGTGAGGACCGCCTCGGGTTTCTCATTGCCTGTACCAATCGGCGTCAGAGTGATAACCGATGTCGCGTAGGGCCGCACGACTTTGACCGCGACGACCGCCGTGCCGTCCGGCAACCGGCGGACCAGCGTCCCTCCATCCACGACATAGCCCGTCCCGGCGTCCGCTGGAACATAGTGCCGCACGTCGGTCCACCTCTCGTAGTGGAGGTTCTCGACCGACGAGATTATGACGCCGTTGGGCTGCGCGTCGATCATGAGATGGATCCGCCCGAGAGGCCACCCCTCCTCCGTGTTCCTGTAGCCGTCACCATCTGTGTCGGCCGTGAAGAACGTGATCTCGGTTCCGTCGATTTGGATCCACCGCCACGTTATGCTCTCGTCCTTTCCGATTGACGAGGTCTGCGTGTGCAGCGGATAGCCGGGGAAGGCGACATCGCGCTCCCAGTCATCGCTGTTCGTGAAGTCGTTCCGGCTGAAGTAGTTCGTACCCGAATTCCGGAACGTCTCGAACCGGTGCGTGTGCCCGGCCAGCCCGAGCGCGAAGTCGTAGGTGCTCATGATGTCCCGCACGCGATCCACGTTGTTGACATTCCAAGTGAACTTGTCGTAGTTCGGCCCGTGCATCAGCCAGAAGCGCGGCTTGTCCGACGGGCCAAGGGTGGCGATATCGGCCTCGGCCCA
>JAUVLP010000142.1 GCA_030600655.1 Candidatus Eiseniibacteriota bacterium | reverse complement strand
GAAGAAGGGAACGCCGAGCTCGTCGATGAAATCAACGCTCTCTTCGTCCCATCCTGATGCGCAGAATATCACATCGAGCTCCGACGAGTACTGCATCAGGTCCCTGTAGTCCGCGTCGGACAGCTCCAGCGCATGCTTGTGCTCGCCGTAGGTCTTGCCGAAGCTGTTGGGGTTCTCGTAGGGCATGTCCAGCCCTTCCCTCGTCAGTATCCTCGTGACCTTCCGCTTCTGGAACTTGACCGCATCGGCGCCGCATTCCTTCGCGCTCTTCATCAGACGCCTTGCAATGGCCACGTCACCCTGATGGTTGATACCGATCTCGGCGATTATGAACGTCGGCTGACCTTCGCCGATCTTCCGCCCCGTATCCCCGACATTGAAGACTCTCATTTTCCGTCCCTGTCTTTCTCGAAATGAGCCGCCTCGAGCATTGCGAAGTCAGCGGCCGAATCGATCTCCCCGCCGTACTCCTCCGGGAAGACTACGTAACCTACTCTCCCGCCGAGACGGTTTCCGTGAGCCTCGAAGTGCTCGCGGGTGAAGATGTAGAGTGAGCCGTTCTCGACGAAACGCGCATCCTCGGGCAGAATGTCCTGTCTCCGCGGGCGGTTCGTGTAGTCGTGTTCCGCCACAGCGATGTCTCCCGCTACCTTCCAGAAGAAGCGGTGCGTGGGAGAGATCGAGAGCAGTGAGTCGTAGTTCCCCACCACGAACTTCTCCAGCGCTTCCTGAAGCGCGCCCTCTGGCCTGAGCGGGCTGGTGGCCTGGAGCAGAACGACGATGTCCGGCGAAGGCGTGATCACGCTCAGGGCGTGCTCAATAGCGCTCTCGGTTGTGGCCATGTCGACCGCCAGTTCCGCCGGTCGATCTATGATGGAAGCGCCGGCATCGCCTGACACTGCCGCGATTTCGGCATCGTCCGTCGAGACGTAGACGGTGTCCACGAGCGGCGCACCGAGAGCGTGCTCTATCGTGTGAACGATGAGCGGCTTCCCCGCGAACTCACGGATGTTCTTCCCGGGAAGCCCCTTGCTCCCGCCCCTAGCGGGGATGATGACGACAATGTTCATGGCAGGTGATCTCCCAACCTGAGGACGCGTCCGTCTAAGATCAGCCGCTCCACGAAGGCCTTCTCCTGTCGCATATCGTGCTTGCCGGCCTTCCTGATAATGCCCCTTTCAATGAGCCACCGAGTCACCGGTCTGTCGTGATAATGCGCCACTGTATCTATGAAGAAATCGAAACCGTGTATGACGACCCTCTCGAAGCGCTCCAGGCTCCACAGAATCGCTGAAGTCCCTGTTGTCGGTCTTCCTGCATTCAAGACGCTCTCGTACTCCAAGATCTCAGACCTGGAAACGAGTTTGTAGCGATCTCTGTCAACACCCAGTCGTTTCTGAATGCGTCCGTGGATATGCTCGCCTTTTCTCTTCAGGATGTCCTCGGGAATCAGGACCACGATCTGTGCCGGGATGTCATCTCTTCGCCGCAAGTTCTGATTCGCACCATTGAACCAGATATCCGTTCTTGAACCCACGAATCTCTCGAACCCCGTTGTTTCGTAGTTGTTTATCCTACCGACCGTTTCGAAGTTGTCGATATGGGCTCCGAACTCATGTTCCAGAACAGACCGTCCGTTCGCTACCAGCAGTATGGAGTTCTCGCTAGCGGTCCCGCTTCCCGGCCTCTTCCCGAACATCATCTCTCCTGCTCTTCCCGATGAATGGAACCATCGTCCAAGGCAACATTCCACCGTCTCTTTGGAATCCTCCAGTCAGCTCCGTACTTGGTCTCCAGAAACTGCTCCGTGCTGCCGGGGACCGGAATCTGCCTGCCATAGAATTCTATCCTATCCAATGCGTCGAAGTGTTCGGTCCGATGGGATGCATTGTGTCCCCACACACAATACAGATATGCCTCTTCCTGAGTACCCGGCAGTGTCTTCCTGTAGTAGACGAACAGGTCCAGACACAGCTTCTCCTTCAGGAATAGGAGCCTCTTCGGATATACCTTCAGAAGTCTGTAGTCACCCAGCTGCCAGATGTTCTCTCTTGGCGGGAACCCCTTGACGCTCACATGAAAACTCCCTTTGAGCCGCCGAATCAGCTCCTTCATTTCACGGTCGGTAGTGAATTTCATGCCCAGGTCAAGATCGTGGTCCCAGGGAATCAGCTTGCCGTCGCGGACGGCTCCAAGCAGAGTTCCACCTTCTATCCAGTAGTCGACATTCATCTCGTCCAGTACCTTGCTGACCGAATAGAGGAACTCGACGACTTCCTCTTCTGATTCCGAACCAAGAGAGACCGCGTGGTGCTGGTAGTACCTGGACAACAGGCTGTCGCGATACCGTTCGATGAAGGAATCGAGTTCGACCGGCACTGGCAACTCCTGTCCGCGGTAGGAGCAGTACTCAAGGGACAGATCATCCCGCCTGAAGAGGCGCTGCATGCCTCCCAGATACATCGAGTATCCGTCCGCGGTCTGTTTCATTCTTGATGCATGCACGAAGTAGGGTCGTTTCGTGAAGAGCGTCGGCTTGTATCTTGCCCGATAGAACAGGTTCCCCGCGTCCAGTTTCGGCTTGAGCACTACCCCGTGGAAGAGCATGGCGAGCCCTGCGACGAGCATCTTGAAGGTCTGGGACGGATAGATGAACACGACCAGGTTCGATGAGTACTTGAACAGGTCGCCTTCGCTAAGCCCCACGAGGGAGTCCGCACCTATCATGTACTTCACCCCTGCTCTCTTGAGCAGCCTCAGGGTGGTCAGGTAGAATGGCCTCATTCACGTTCCCGGTTTGTATTCCAGAACAGACCGCCCGTTCGCAGCCGGGGGTATGGAGTTCGGAGTACAGTCCTCGTCCTCATAGTTCATACTCGGAACGTTCGGGGAAGTACTCCTCAAGGAAGTCCACGGCTAGTTCTACTCTCTCACGAGACACCGAGGGACCATCATTGATGCAGAACATCAGTGGTCCGTACTTCCTTATGGCGCTAAGTCTGCCTTCGATCGTCTTCATTGAACCACTGGAGAGCGGTACGAACACATGGTCACGCTTCCTGCGAATCAATCTACTGGAGTAGCGTCTTAGATCTCCGCGAAAGAGGTTGATGAAGTACGGCTTGTTCCTGCCTGTTCCTATCTCGTAGAACGCTTCCAGACATGTGCTCATGGTATCGGTCTTGTCTCGAAACCGGTGGGCAAGTGTGCTCCTTATTATGTGTGGGAATTCGCTTTCAAGCTCCCGGCGCGTCGTCCTGCTCGAGACCTTGACGCCGTGCCGCATATCGTAGTTGACAACGCGACCGCACCGCTGATAGACGACTCGTCGCGTATTGTACACGGCACGCCGGTGCGGGTTGTCCTTGACTATCGACGACTCTCGAAGAAGCCCGGTCGACCATATCCTAGCGAGCCTTCTTCCTGTGAACAGCTTCCCCTTGCCTGACTCGTGGAAGAAATCACTGACACTCGTCGGCCGTCCCAGGAATATATCGTCATTGAGATAGAGGAAACGGTCGGAGAGATTCTCGATGTGATGCAGTCTCAGCCCGATCGCGTGTGAGTTGAAGCTGGGCAGATCGTCCTTGTTGGCGAAGATGTCCTTGTGATCAACGATCTCTACCTTGCGATTGGATGTATCGAGCCAGTCGGGAACCTGGTCGTCGGTTACAATGAACACCTTCCGAATCCAGGGCGCGAATCTCCCCACAGACCTCAGCGAGTACTTCAACTCATCGTTGTTGCGGAATCTGCCCGCTCCGCTGGCTGCGTCGGACGCATGGCAACTCGAGTATTTCTCCAGAGTCAGCCTTTTCTTCTCGAGCCACTCGCTGTCGCTGCCGTCAACCCATGTGTAGACAGCATCAACCGGGAATTTCTTCATCGTCGGGCCTTCCGCGCCGCTTCCGACAACCACTTGTTGGCTCTTTCCAGGTCTTCTCCAGTATCTACTTCGACACAGAACATGTCTGTGATATCGACCGGGTGGATTCTCAGCCCCTTCGCTATCGCGAGCTCTATCCCACGTTCGAAATAGTCATCGGCCCCACACTGTTCGAGCGCCTCCAGCAGCAGCGGGACATCTGCAGCTGCTATCTTGTTGACACCGACAGATTCACCCAGTGGATCGTCAACGGTCTTCGAGACCTCCCTGATGGAACCGTCGGACTGAACGTTGTACTTCACTTCTTCTTCACCGACCGATGATGTGTTGACGGCCATGCAGGAACCTTCAAAACCGTGTATCCGGTCCACCACTTCGGGGTCGAAAATCACATCACCGTTCAGCCACATCACATCTTCGCTCCCGGTCTTCCGGAGACCGCAGAGCAAGCTCTTCGCGGTATTCGTCTTATCGAAGACGTCATTGAAGACATAGGTCAGGTTCGAGAATGCCTCCATGATGGATTCCTTCTTGAACCCCACCACTACCATCACATCGTCAGTGGTGAGGAACCTGGTGAGCGCCGCGACCTGGCGTTCCATTATCGTCTCACCACTGCTGAGAACTGTGAGCGGCTTCGGCAGCGGCTTCCCAAGCCTTGAACCGAAACCGGCGCCGAGGATGACGGCTCTCATC
>JAUVLP010000029.1 GCA_030600655.1 Candidatus Eiseniibacteriota bacterium | reverse complement strand
TTGGAGATGCCGAGGCCCTCGCGGAGGAGACGGGTCTGGACACATATGTGCTCGACATCATGTTCGCAGACGCATACGAACTCGAGCCGCTTATTGCCGAGATAGCGGAGAGCGTGTCGACCGACCCCGGTGGGAACCGTCTTGTTGTGGTGGCGTCGCCCGGCAAGATCGAGCAGATCCGCCGCGCTGTGAAGAAACTGGATGTTCCACCGGTTCAGATCATGCTGGTGACCGAGGTCATAGAGGTAACGACGGACGATCTGATGGAATACGGCATCGATTGGGCCAAGCTGATGAACCAGACTGTGCTCTTCGCGGAAGGTTCGCCGGAGCCGTCAACGCCTGACGGGCTTCCGGAAATGATGCCGTGGGGTGCGCTTCCCTTCGACGTCGACGACATCGTGCGACAGGCCCAGGTGCTGGAGTTGACCATCGACTTCCTGGAGGGAGAAGGGAAGGCCCGAATTCTGAGCCGGTCGCAGCTCGCTACGCTGAACAATCGTCAGGCTGAGATCCACATCGGCGACGTCATTCCGTATACCGTTTCTGGTGTTTCATCGGCGGGGGCCGTCGAGGTGTCGGTTGAGCGAGAGAAAGTCGGTGTTACGGTCACCGTTACCCCTAGAACGACGGGTGATGGTCACATCACGGTTCTCGTGGAACCGAATGTCAGCAGCATTGTAGGTTGGAAGGGCCCGAACGAGGAGATCCCATGGACGAAGGAACGCCGGGCATCTACGCAGGTTCGCGTGAGAAACGGGCAGACCTTCATTATCGCGGGGCTTCTCAATGAGGACACGAGTTCCGAGGAGATCAAGGTGCCGTTCCTGGGCGACGTCCCTCTCATAGGCTATCTTTTCAAACACATGAGGGACTCGAAGAAAACGTCGGACCTGATCATCAAGATCACCCCGACGATCATCTTGTAGACTCGACGGCGCGGTCGTCATAGATGCGTTCTTTGTCGCAATCGGCGGACGATCGATCTTGAGAGCACCGTGAGTACAGAAATCGTACGGGACACAGCATGAGCGAAGTCCCTATGAAGAGAGGGGCCCCACGTGGGCCCCTCTCGTGCTGCGTATGCTTGGTATGGCGCGCTGTGCCATTGGCGGCACGTCGTCCGAATCCTGCGGACTATCTGTACATTGCCTTGATCGCACCCCAGCTGATCGCTTCGACCGGTGAGTCACATCCCTCTCCGTAGCGGCCGATCAACACACAGGAGTCGTTATTCTCCGGCAGGTGAAGTGACGCCGCGTCGACCCAGGCGTTGCAGTACTCGTTCTCGCAGTAGAGCGGGTCCGCGTTGATGTTGTAGTCCGAACCCGTCTGGTTGGGAATCGTGCCACTGTACAAGGGCGGCGAGTTGAAACCCCAGACATTGCAGTTCGAGAACGTGGGCGCGATCGAGGCGTCGGCGCCGTATACCAGGCTGGGTGTCAGAAGCCCGCTGCTGGTGAAACAGCAGTTCAGGAATGTCGGGGCGGCGGAGTCCTCAAGGTAGACGCACTGGCCGTCATTCCATGATTGGCACTCCATGAACGTGACATTGGTGAGCGTCGGAGCGGCGCCGTTCGTGCAGAAGATGCCATCGCCGAGGCCTGTCGCACTACCGGCACACACACTGGTCTCGGTGATCATGGGGGATGAGTCATCGCAGAATATGGAGGCGCCATTGGCGCCGGTCGCGCCGTGCATCAAGGTGCACGCGACGATATCGGGGTCCGATCCACCGTAGCAGGCCAGGTTGCCACCGCTGACGAAGGCCACGTTCTCGTCAAGAAGGCAATTCGTGAGCGTCGGCGATGAGTTTGTAAGGTAGATGCCCGCGCCGTGGTCCGCCATGCAGCCGTAGACGCGCACGTTCTGGATCACGGGAGACGAGTTGCTCATCGAGATCCCGCCGCCGTCGGTCCCGAATCCGGTGGACAAGGTAAAGCCACTGAGATGGGTTGTGTCGCCGCAGTCCACAATGTAGAGGACGCAGTCGAACTCCGAGACGGCGTCGATGATGACGGACGATGTGTCTCCGCCGACACTCGTAAGAGTGACGCCGGGCTTCATCTGGATTCCCGCCTCCTCGTAGTACCCGTTCGCCATGAGGACCGTATCTCTTGGCGAGGCGGACGTGATCGCCGCCTGGATGGATCCGCCGGGGCTGACGTGAATGACTGTCGCGCCACATGTGATCGTGAGAGCGAAAACCGACCCGAGCGCGAGCATGACTGTAGCAAATCTCATCTCTATCTTCCTTGTTCTGAAGCCAAATGTTGAATATGCCACTTTGTTGGAACACCACACTCCAGCATACATGATATTCAGCTCCGTCCGCAAGCAGCTTCCTCATCCCTTTCCTCTCGAGAGGCGCGGGGAGCGTGCCTCCAGAAAGCATCTGGTCGACGGACACGCGGCGCGCTATACTCTCGATTCAGCATACTCTTCCTGGGCTGCTGCGTGGGAGGTCATACATGCGCAAATACGATCTCGTTGTGATCGGCGCCGGACCCGCCGGTCTAACGGCCGGCATCTACGCCGGACGGTTCAATCTCAAGACGGTGGTGCTGGAAGAAGCCATGCCTGGTGGGCAGGTTGCCATGACTCATCTCATCGAGAACTATCCCGGTGTCGCGGCGGAGAGCGGTGCACGGCTCACCGAGAGAATGCAGAAGCAGATGGCGGAGTTCGGGGCTGAGCTGGCCACGGACTCGGTGAGCGCGATCGAGAGTGGAGAGAATGGGCTGATCGTGGTTGGTCGCTCCGCCAGATATGAGGCGCGGGCCATCATCGTGGCGACCGGTACCGGTTACCGGAGACTGGGCGTGCCGGGTGAGGATGAGTTCGTGGGGCGTGGTGTCTCGTATTGCGCGACCTGCGACGGTCCGTTCTACAAGGATCTGGAGGTGGCCGTGGTCGGCGGCGGCGACAGCGCGCTCCAGGAATCGCTGTATCTTTCCGGCATTGCGAGCAGGGTCTATATCATCCACCGCCGGGACGAGTTCCGGGCAGTGCCCGTGCTGGCCGAGCGCGTGATGAATCATGATAAGATAGAGTGCATCTGCAGTCACGTTGTGGAGAGCATAGAGGGCAGCTTCAAGGGCGTGGAGAGATTGAATCTCAAACCGGTCGGCGATGGGGAACCAAGGGTCCTGGAAGTGCCTGGCGTCTTCCTCTTCGTGGGTCTCAAGCCAAAGACCGAATTCCTGGGGGAGCTTCTCGAGAAGGATGACCGAGGGTTCCTCGTGACTAATGATGAGATGAAGACCAGAATACGCGGCGTATTCGCCGCTGGGGACTGTCGTACGAAGCCGTTGCGTCAGGTTGCCACTGCTATTGGTGACGGTGCGACAGCTGCATATGAGACAGAGCGGTTTCTTGAAAGCAACAAATGGTAGGAGGGATGCCGGCGTGAAGGATTTTCTGAAGCAGGCCATAAACGATCTCAGACAGAAGGGTGTCGATTATGCTGATGCCAGAAAAGTCCGGGGTCTGAGCGAGACGCTCGTGATGAAGAACGGAACGCTCGAGACGGCTTCAATGACGGAGTCGGATGGCTTTGGCATTCGCGTGCTCAAAGGTGGAGCATGGGGTTTCGCATCGAGCTCTGAACTTACGGAAGAGAAGGTGTCGGAAATCGCGCAGCAGGCTCTTGCGATCGCCGAGGCGAGTGGAACGGTCGGCAAGCCGGGGATCACACTGGACAAAAGACCACCGGCGGTTGACACATACATCAGCGGATACAGCGAAGATCCATTTGAGGTTCCACTCGCGGAGAAGATCGAGATCCTGTCCGGAGCATGTGAGGGCATGAGCCGCACGGAGGGCGTCAAGTTGGCGACGGCGTCGATCATGAACTTCAGAACTGAGAAGCTCTTCGTGGATACCGATGGGAGTTCAATAGACCAGACGATCATCGAAGCAGGCGGAGGGATATCAGCAACGGCTATCGATGGTGCGGGTGAGAGACAGACACGCTCGTATCCGGCCAGCTTCCGTGGCGACTATGCCACACGCGGTTTCGAGTTCACTCGTTCGCTTGGTCTTGTAGAGAACTCAGAGCGCATCGGGGCAGAGGCTCTTGAACTCCTGAATGCGGACGAGTGCCCGGCAGGAAAGACGACACTGATCATCGGCGGCACTCAACTCGCTCTTCAAGTGCACGAGTCGTGTGGTCACCCGATCGAACTCGACCGGGTGTTTGGAACGGAGGCCTCGTACGCGGGAACCAGCTTCCTGACAACGGACAAACTGGGGTCGTTCAAGTACGGCTCGAAGGTGGTTAACCTCGTCGCCGATGCGACGTGCGAAGGCGGGTTGGGATCGTTCGCGTATGATGATGAGGGAGTAGCGGCTCAACGGACGGAGATCGTGCGAGAGGGCATCTTCGTGGGTTACCTGACGAGCCGGGAGACGGCACCGCGCATTGGGCTGAGCAGCAACGGAACGATGAGAGCAAGCGGCTGGAACAGAATTCCCCTGGTGAGGATGACGAACATCAATCTCATGCCGGGTGATGGAACTCTCGAAGACCTTATTGCCGACACTGAGGACGGCATCTTCGTGGATTCGAACAAGAGCTGGAGTATTGACCAGAGGCGGATCAACTTTCAGTTCGGTTGTGAGATAGCTTGGGAGATCAAGCACGGCAAGCGGGTACGAATGCTCAAGAACCCTGTCTATACGGGTATTACACCGGAGTTCTGGGGAGGCTGTGATGCCGTGACTGGTCCAGAGGAGTGGCATATCTGGGGCATTCCCAGTTGCGGCAAGGGTGAGCCTGGACAGGCTGCCCATGTTGGACACGGTGTTTCTCCGGCGCGTTTCCGCAATGTTCAGGTGGGAGGCAAGCGATGATTGACAGAGGACGACTGGACGCACTCCTGAAGGAAGTGCTCGCGAGTTCTCCCGCCGACGAGACAGAGCTGGTCGCGCATTGTGGCACGAACAGGTTGACGCGGTTCGCGGGATCCCTGATTCACCAGAACGTCAGCGAAGAGAACTGTTCCGTCACCGTGCGAGTGGCTGTGGGCAAGCGCACGGGTGTTGCGGTGACGAATCGGCTGGAAGGAGCGGCACTTGCCGAGTCGGTGAAGCAGGCGACCGAGGTCGCGCAGGCGAGTCCTGAGGACCCCGACTTCCCTGGATTCAGGAAGTCTGAGAGGGCGCCTGAGGCGGATACGTATTCTGAAGCCACAGCCTTGATGTCGCCCTCGGCGAGGGCTGAGTCCGTCAATCGCGCAGTGGCTATCGCTGCGGAGAAGGGTACCACGCTGTCCGGCGCGTATCGCGTCAGCGATTTCCGCTTCGCTGTCATGAACAGTTCGGGGACGGATCAGGAGTACTACGGAACCGATGCGTTTCTCTCGATCTACGCAACTGATGATGATGGCGTGGCCGGCGCCGCAGTAGCCTACGCGAAGGGAATCGAGGGAATCGACGTCGAGACGACGGCCAGACGAGCTGTCGACAAGTGTGTGGCTGGAGCCGATCCGGTTGCCATCGACTACGGGCCGCTCGATGTCATCATCGCGCCCAAGGCCGTAGCAGAGGTCATGAGCTGGCTCAGCTTCACGGCGTTCGGCGCAAAACAGGTACAAGAGGGCTTCTCGTTCATGGCCGGACGCTTCGGCGAGAAGGTGATGGGTGACAATATCACGATCCGTGACGACGGCTTTGATCCAGCCGGTCTCCCGGTGCCTTTCGACTACGAGGGAGTTCCGAAGAAGCCCGTGACCATCATTGAGCACGGTGTTGCCGTGTCTCCTGTCTATGACACTCTCACCGCCGTCAAGGACGGCATTGAATCGACCGGGCACGCCGGGACGGCAGCTTTCCGAGGTGGTCCAGGGCCGAGGAATCTCTTCATCGAACCGGGCGACAAGACGGAAGATGAACTCATCTCCATGGTCGACCGCGGACTTCTTGTTACGAGCTTTCATTACGTTAATGGGCTCCTCGATACGAGAAAGGCGCTCTTCACCGGCATGACGCGGGCCGGAACCTTCCTTATTGAAGGCGGAAAGATAGTGCGGCCCGTGAAAAACCTCCGGTGGACGGACAGCATGATGCGGGCATTCTCGAACGTAGACGCAATGACACGTGAGCGTGAGGTGGTCGGCGCTTCGTGGGGCGCGGTCGGTTCAGTGACCAGCCCGACGATGCTCATCCGCGGCTTCAAGTTCACGGGTGCCACTGAGTTTTAGAGGAGGGATCGCGTTGTACGCCGACATCAAGGCTATTGGGGAGCGAATAGAGCGTGAGAGCGAGTTTCTGGTCACGCTCGTGAGTGAGATCGACAAGGTCATCGTTGGGCAATCGTACATGGTAGAGCGGCTTCTCATCGGTCTTCTGGCTGACGGGCATGTGCTCATCGAGGGAGTTCCCGGGCTTGCGAAAACGCTGGCGGTGAGAACCCTCTCGCGGGCGATTGATACGAGGTTCCAGAGAATCCAGTTCACGCCTGATCTACTGCCGGCTGACCTGATCGGCACGATGGTCTACACTGCCAAGACCGGGGAGTTCACAACGAAGAAGGGCCCCATCTTTTCCAACCTGATTCTCGCGGATGAGATCAACAGGGCGCCGGCGAAGGTCCAGAGCGCTCTTCTGGAAGCGATGCAGGAGCGGCAGGTGACCATAGGCGGCGAGACGTTCCCGCTCGATGATCCGTTTCTTGTGCTGGCGACACAAAACCCGATCGAGCAGGAGGGGACCTACCCACTTCCGGAAGCACAGGTAGATCGCTTCATGCTCAAACTCAAGGTCGGATATCCATCGAGGGACGAGGAACTCGAGATCATGGAGCGTATGTCGAGGGGGAAGGAGCCGGTGGCTTCTCCCGTTGTCTCCCCGGAGACGATCTTGAAGGCCCGCGATCTCGTGAGGGAGATATACGTAGACGACAAGATCAAACAATACATTCTCGACATTGTGTTCGCTACACGCGAACCGTCCAAGCACGGACTGGATCTTGGCGACCTTATTGCGTACGGGGCTTCGCCCAGGGCTTCGATCTACCTGATTGCGGCTGCGCGGGCACATGCGTTCATGGAGAGGCGAGCGTATGTGACTCCCGAGGATATCAAGGCGATTGCCATGGATGTTCTCAGGCACAGGGTCATCATCACGTACGAGGCCGAGGCTGAGGAACTTACGTCAGAGGACATAGTCCAGAGGATTCTGGACAATATTGAGGTGCCCTAGCGGAGGGTTGTGGGCAGCGTCAAACTGCCCACGTACTTTCCTGATGCTATGATTCCACGAGAAATACTAAAGAAGATCCGTCGAATCGAGATCCGGACGAAGCGTCTGGTGGACGACGTATTCTCCGGCGAATACCACAGCGTCTTCAAGGGACGTGGGATGGAATTCGCGGAGGTGCGTGAGTATCTGCCTGGGGACGACATCCGCTCGATCGACTGGAACGTGACCGCGCGTATGGGGCATCCGTACGTGAAGAAATTCGATGAGGAACGTGAGCTGACTGTCATGTTCGTCGTCGATGCAAGCGCATCGGGGCGGTTTGGTTCGGTCTCCCGCTTCAAGTCGGAGCTGGCCGCCGAGCTCTGTGCCGTTCTCGCTTTCTCGGCGGTCAGGAACAACGATCGCGTCGGCCTCATTATCTTCTCTGATCGGATCGAGAAATTCGTGCCGCCACAGAAGGGACGACGGCATGTGCTCAGAGTCATTCGCGAGCTTCTCTACTTCAAGCCGGAAGGCCGCGGCACAGACATCCCCCAGGCGATCGATTACCTGTCGAGCACCGTGCGTCGTCACGCGGTTGTCTTTCTCGTGAGTGACCTTCTGACAACGGGGGCGGAGCGCGCGCTTGCGGTGGCGGGGCGGCGGTACGATCTCATCGCAGTGCGGGTCAGCGATCCGCGTGAACAGGAACTGCCGCGTGTGGGCACGATCACGCTCACTGATCCAGAGACTGGGGAAATGTTCGAGGTGGACGCGTCGAGCAAGCGTTTCCGCGCTCGCTTCGCTGAGGAGAGGAGGCGGCAGCTTGCAGAACAGGATAAGCTTCTGAAGCGACTGCGGATAGATTCGATCAGTGTCAGCACCGGCGCGCCGTATGCCGAACCGCTTGAGCGCTTCTTCAGAGCGCGGGCAAGGAGAGCGGGTTCACGGGCGGGTGCTCGCGGGTGAGCAGACTGGGATGATGAGTGGAGACGTGTGCCGGAGGCTGTGTAATGCAGGTTGCCGGTCATGGGAGCGCGCATGCTGGCGAGGTTGAGACAGATAATCTCAAAGACGGTCGCTCTGGTCGTGTTTATGTCGGCGGTCGCGGCGTCTCTCATCACGGTCGACGAAGCAGTCGCTGAGCGGGGTGGGTCGGGCCAGGCTCTGGTCGGTTTGGAGAGCCTGGTTCATGCGACCGTGGCTGGAGACACGATCCTGCAGATCAGGGCGAATATCTCTCCGGCGCGGGCCACAATAGGTGATCGGCTTCTTCTCACACTAACGGTTGTGCATGACTACGATGGTGCTTTGGCCTTTCCCAGGGTTGCGGGTGAGATTGCGCCGTTCGAGGTCATGGACGTCATCATTCACGCAACAGATGAGCAAGCCGGCGCCGTCATCGAGCGGCGGGAGTACGTGCTGGCCGCATTCGAGACGGGCGATCTCAGGTTTCCCCCCCTGGCTTTCCACTATGTGTCGCCTGAAGGTGATACGACAACGGTCTCTACCGACACGATGGTCGTGATCATAGAGAACACCATTCCTCACGAGGAACTCGAGCAGGGTCCGATTCCCAGAGACATCAAGCCACCGCTCGAGCTTCCAAGGCGTGTATGGCCGGCTATCTTGATCGGCGCATTGGCCGCAGCCGTTCTCGTAGGACTGTTCTATCTCAGACGCTGGTTCAGATCGAGGATCAAGGTGGATCGTGAGTCCAAGGTTGCACCGGAGGTCAGGAGGGAAGCGGCGCACGTCGCTGCTCTTGCGCGTCTTGCCGAACTGGAGCGCGACGATCTGGTCGGACAGGATGAGCTGCCGCGGTTCTACCTGGTTCTCACCGATCTATTCAGACGCTACATTCTGGATCGCTTCTCCGTAGACGCCGTTGACATGACTACGAATGAGCTTGCATCAGCGATGTGCGGCGCAGATCTCGCTGAGGGCGATGTGGAGTGGATGCTGGACCTTCTGAGTTACGCTGATCTGTCGAAGTTTGCGTGTCACATGCCGACAAGCGACCGCGCGCAGGGGGATCTCGTTGCTGTCAGGGCGTTTGTGCAGCGGACGCGATTCCGGGGATCGAGTGACCTTGGATCGAGTGACCTTGGATCGAGTGAACTTGTGGGGGAGGAGTAGCCGCATGTTCAGGTTTGCAAATCCCCAGCTCCTGTGGTTCCTGCTGATTGTTGGTCTTTACCTTTTCGTTTCGCTGCGGTTCGGTCGACGGATGAATGCAGCGATCAGTTATCCGCTGGTGGGTCTGGCGAAAAGCGTGGCGGGTCGTGGCGCGTCTTGGAAGCGACACGCAGGAACAGCTCTGCGGGCGTTGGTGCTGGTCGTTCTGTTTCTGGCGCTTGCGCGTCCGCAGGCAGGGAGCGGGATTGAGTCGGTGCTGACCGAGGGTATCGACATCATACTTGCCGTAGATGTGTCCGGCAGCATGAGAGCCGAGGATTTCAAGCCCCGGAATCGACTAGCAGTGGCCAAGGAAGTGGTAGCGGACTTCGTAGAGGGGCGCGTTTCAGACAGGATCGGCATGGTCGTCTTTGCGAGCCAGAGCTTCACTCAATGTCCTCTGACTCTTGATCACGACGTTCTCCTTGAGCTTCTGGAGTCTGTTGAGATCGGGATGATTGATGAGGAGAGCACGGCGATAGGGCTGGGCGTTGCGACCGCGACGAACAGGCTTCGGAAAAGCGACGCCGACAGCAGAGTAATCATCCTTCTGACTGATGGAAGGAACAACGCTGGTGAGATAGACCCGATAACCGCTGCACAGGCGGCGAAGGCGCTCGGTATCAGGATCTACACCGTGGCAGCAGGGACACCTGAGGGAGGCCCGATCCCCGTGTACGACCCGATCCGGGGAAAACGCTATGTGAATGCTCCCACGGATATCGACGAGGACACCCTGGTTGAGATTGCCGATATCACCGGCGGAGCATATTTCAGAGCGAAGACCGAGGGCATGCTCGCCGAGGTCTACCGGACCATAGACGAACTCGAGAAGACCAAGATAGAGGTCAAACATTTCACGACATACACTGAGCTGGGTCCCCGGCTGATAGTGCTCGGATTGGTCTTGTTGCTTTTGGACATGCTCCTATCGGCGACACTTCTGAGAAGACTGCCATAGAGAGGGAAGAACTGTGCGGTTTGCTGTCCCGACTGAGACGCTGCTTGTCTGGCTGCTTCTTGTGCCGACTCTGGGCGCCGTGATCATCGCATGGGTTATACAGCGAAGACGCATACGCGCGGAGCTGGCATTCGCTGAGAGCGATCTTTTCGCGAGGCTCTGTTCCGGCGCCTCGCGGACGCTTGTAAGGTCGAGGTTCATCCTC
This sequence comes from Candidatus Eiseniibacteriota bacterium, assembly GCA_030600655.1. Classification (GTDB taxonomy): domain Bacteria; phylum Joyebacterota; class Joyebacteria; order Joyebacterales; family Joyebacteraceae; genus Joyebacterum. The sequence continues at coordinate 12,257 of JAUVLP010000029.1, read as the reverse complement.
CTCGTGCTCGCGGTGCTTGCTCTGGGCTTCGCCGCTGGGAGGCCGCAGATCGGAACTCGCGTCGGGGTTGCCAAGAGACGCGGCGTCGACCTCATGCTGGCGCTGGACGTGTCTTCGTCCATGCGCGCAGAGGACCTGCGTCCGAACCGCCTGGAGAAGGCAAGGCGTGAAGCACTATCACTCGTGGGTCTCTTGGGCGGTGACCGGGTCGGTGTAATAATCTTTGCCGGCTCAGCCTTCACGCAGTGCCCATTGACTCTGGACTACGGTGCTGCCTCAATGCTACTTTCGGCCGTGGAGCCGGGTGTTATCTCGACCCCGGGGACGGATCTTGCCGGGGCGATCCGAGAGGCGACGAAAGCGTTGTCGAGCAGGCCTGATCGTTCGAAAGTTCTGGTCGTATTCACCGATGGGGAAAACCACGACAGTGACCCGAAGGCGGCAGCAAAAGAGGCAGCGGAAGCCGGTGTTCGCATCTATGCTATCGGGCTTGGTTCGACATCGGGTGAGCCTATCCCGGTGCCGCCCGACGAGGGCGGGGGCTACAAGCGGGACCGGTCCGGGCAGATCGTGATGTCGCGCCTGGACGAACCGACGCTCATGGACGTGGCCTCGGCCGGCGGAGGAAGGTATTTCAGGGCCACGGATGGGGAACGGGAACTGGTTGCCATCGCTGCGGACCTTTCGAGGATGCAGCAGGGAGATCTGGAGTCAAGGATGCTTGCCTACTATGAAGAGAGATTTCAGATTCCCCTTGCAGCAGCGATAGTCCTGATTTCTCTGGCTTCCTTTCTTCCCGGACGGAGGAAAGACCGGCGTGAGTAAGACGAGCGGAAGATACAGACGGTGGGCGCTTTCGATGCCGCCGGTGCGTGAGAAGCGGACGGCACCGGGGTTAGCGCTGCAACGAGCAGCCGTTGTCTTCCTTGCGCTTGTGAGTTTCCCATTTCTCACGGGCTTCGGTGACACACCGGGCGCGCGGAACAGAAGAGGCAATGCACACTATCGCGCCGAGGAGTATGGGGAAGCACTGACGGAATATCGAAACGGTCAGATCGTGGCTCCCGAGCTTGAGGAGCTGGCCTTTAATGCTGGGAATGCGCTGTTTCGAATGGAGGAGTTCGATTCGGCGCTGCGGGAGTATCTCAATGCTGCGGCATCGTTCGACGATGAACTGAGTGCGATGGCGTACTACAACGCCGGAAACGCAGAAATGAGCGGGGGTGACCTGGAAGCCGCGGCGGAGCTGTTCAAACAGTCTCTCAGAAAGAACCCTGATGGCCTGGATGCAAAGTATAATCTTGAGGTAGCTCTCGCGCTGCTCGAGGAGCGTCAGGACCAGGAGCAGCAGCAGGGGGACCAGGAGCAGCAGCAGGGAGACCAGGAGCAGCAGCAGGGGGATCAGGAGCAAGGGGACCAGGAGCAGGAGCAGCAGGATGAGACTGCGATGTCACGAGAGGATGCGGAGCGACTGCTGGATGCGATAGACAGAGGGGAACGTGAACTTCAGGCGGAGCTGAGGGCGGCCAGAGCGAGGAAGAGAGAGAAGGTTGACAAGGACTGGTAGACGATACAGCACTTCACGGTGGCGATCAGGCTCGCGAGGACGACTCGCGCTCCTGGTCGGCGTCATGGCACTTCTGGTGCTGGCTCCGGTCGCGGCAGGCGCAGGGGAGATCACCGTGACTACGGTGGTCAGCAGTTCGGTGGTCTCTCTAAACGAGACCTTCACACTGAGCGTTTCAGTGGAGGGAGCGATGAAGGCCCCGGCGCCGGAGCTTGGCAGGATCACGGATCAGTTCACAGTCTACTCCGCAGGAACCTCGAGCAACATGAGCCTGGTGAATGGCCGGATAACAAGCTCGAAGCGTTGGAACTACAGTTTGCTTCCGAGAGAGACGGGAACTTTCGTTCTCGGTCCCGTGGAGGTAGAGGTCGGCGGCGCCGTCTACAGTTCCGCGCCAATCAAGATAGAGGTTGTCGAGAAGCGACCGGGTCAGTCTGCGGGCGAAATGGAGGTGAGGGAGTCCGCAGGGAGCCAGGCGACTGCATCAGATGACATCTTTGTCTCGATGACTGCCGACAAGACCGAGGCGTACGTGGATGAACAGATCACGTTGTCGTTCAAGTACTACAGAAGAGTGGAGCCACGCAGTCCGCGGTACGAGAGTCCGGATATGACGGGGTTCTGGACCGAAGATCTGCCGCCGCCTGATGAATATGTCGAGATGGTAAACGGAAAGCGGTACCGGGTCACCGAGATACGGACTGCACTCTTCGGCGCTGCGGTGGGCACTGCGACCGTCAGAGAGGCGCGCCTTACGTACTACGAAGAGGGAGCTCCGTTCACCTTCTTCAGAACAAGGGGTGAGAAGAGAACCCTTCGCACAGAGCCGATCACGATCGAGATCCTGCCCCTTCCAGCAGCAGGGCGTGGCCAGGAGTTCGGGGGCGCTGTCGGACGCTACACGGCGGAAACGTCGGTGGACGTTCGGGAAGTGGAGGAGCTCAAGCCCGTAACGCTCCGCGTGACTCTGAGCGGCACCGGGAACGTGCGTACGATTCCGGCCCCCGTTCCAGACGGCTTCCTCGGGTTCAAGGTGTACGAGTCGGGCAGTTCGACAGAGATAACGAAGAAGAACGGCGTCGTGGGGGGCGTCAGAACGTTTGAGTATGTATGTGTCCCGCAGTGGGCGGGATCTCTCATTATTCCCGGAGTTGAACTGGCGTATTTTGACCCTGTTCTGGACTGCTACGATGTCGTGCGGACGGCGGATGTGATACTTGATGTGACGCCGCGAACTACCACCGATGAACAGGTCACGGGGGTGGTGGGGACAGCGATATCGAGAGTCGGTGTGGATATCCGCTACATAAGAGAGCCTGCCGGACCCTTGCGCAGGGTGTCGCGGCCTCTGTACCAGCGGACTCATTTTCTGCTCTTGCAGCTCCTGCCGATTCTGATGCTTGTGATAGTCGGGATGTGGAAGAGCAGGCGGCGGCGGTTATCTCAGGATCGCGGCCTTGAGCGGTTTCTCAAGGCGCCGGCGCGTGTCCGCCGTCAACTGAAGGCCGCGGCCTCCTCAGCGGAAGATCACTCGGAAACGTGCTCCAGCGTGGCGCGGCTCACTATCGATTTCATCGGAGATCGCTTGGGAGTTGCTGCTCGGGGAATGAGGTCGGATCAGCTCAGAGCGGCGCTCAGGGAAGCGGGCGCGGATGCGGCACTGGCTGACCGCATAACCTCGCTTCTCTCAGACTGTGATCTGGGCAGGTTCGCTGGTGCACGCGGCTCGCTCACAGCGGCAGAGATCATTGAGGAGGCCGACATCTGCATCAGCGGCATAGAGAGCCTTCGGGTAAGGAGGCGCAGATGAGGCGTGCTGTTAGAGGGGCTTCATGGATGGTCTCATTTGCCTCCTGGCCGGTGCTTGGAGTGCTGGTGCTTGTGCCGATCGTGATCATCCTGATGCTGCTGGCGGGGAGAAAACCGGTTCCTGCGGCCGGGATGACGGATAGCTCGGATGCCACGGAGATCTTCCGCGGTGCGAACACGCTCTATTCGGAAGGTGAATTCGCCGAGGCGAGGACATCGTACGAGGGACTTGTCGAGAGCGGGTTCGGAGGCGCCGATGTTCTCTACAATCTTGGAAATGCCTGCTACAAATTGGGAGATGTGGGACACGCAGTTCTCAGCTACGAACGTGCGCTGAGAATCGCACCGGAACATGGAGATGCGCGAGCGAATCTCGAGTTCGTCAGAGCAACGCTGATGGATCAGCAGGGGCGTGTGGAGACAGCCGGTCTTGGCGGCATCCTGGAAAGGACTTGGTCCGAGCTGGATCCGGTGATGCTTGTCGTGCTCGCGAGTGTTATCTACGGGTTGATGATCATCACGATTATCATCGGGATTGTTCGTGGCAGGATGGGTGGATGGCCGCTGAGACTTTCGGTGGGTTTCTTGACACTGCTGGTTCTCGTGGGAGCAGCGGTGGGTACTAAGATCTACCGTCTGCACGCAGTGCATGAGGCGGTCATTATTGTGCCGGAGACAGGCGCCAGGACCGGGCCGGGCCAGGAGTTCATCCTGGAGTTCCGGCTGCATGAGGGGACGAAGGTCAGGCTTTCGGAGCAGAGGGGGGACTGGACCCGGATCTGGGTTTCGGGAACAGACCTTGAAGGATGGTTGCCCATCGGGGCGCTGGAAGCGATCTGACAGGGAGACCTGCTGCTGGGAAGGAAACAAGTGAAGCGACTATTGAAGGTTGGGGTCGCGGGCGCAACGGGCGCCGTCGGTCTGAAAATGCTGTCGGTGATGAGCGAGCGCGGATTCCCTGTGGAATCAGTGAGGGCGATGGCTTCCGGCCGGGGAGACGCCCGCACGGTTCCCTTCGGTTCGCTGGCTCTTCCGGTGGAGGAGCTTACAGCGAACGCTCTTCCGGGGCTGGATATGGTCCTCTTCGCTACTGGAGCCTCCGTCTCCCGGCAATTCGTGCCGATCGCCGTGGCCGGTGGTGCGGTAGCGATAGACAACAGCCGTGCGTTCCGAATGGAAGACGGTGTGCCTCTCGTGGTTCCCGAGGTCAACGCAGAGGCTGTGAGACGACATGCGGGCATCATTGCCAATCCAAACTGCTCCACGATCCAGATGGTACTTGCTCTGAAACCGCTCCAGGATGTGGTGGGGATCAAGCGCGTTGTCGTTTCCACGTATCAGTCGGTTTCAGGAACAGGCAAAGCCGCCATTGAGGAACTCAGAGAGCAGTCGGGATCAACGCTAGCCGGGGAGCCGATCATCTCTCGGGTCTATCCACACCCGATCGCCTTCAATTGCATACCTCACATCGATGTGATCGATGAAGACGGGAACACGCGCGAGGAGATCAAGATGGTCCTCGAGACGCGGAAGATTCTCGAGCTTCCAGAACTGCAGATTGCGGCAACGTGTGTGCGTGTGCCGGTCTTTCACTCTCATGCATTGTCGCTCTGTGTTGAACTTGAAAGCGAGCTTGCTCCCGACGACGCCAGGCGAGTTCTCGGAGAGTTTCCGGGGATCAGGATCCTGGACGATGCATCCGATGCCGTCTATCCAACACAACTTTCGTCATCCGGAACGGATGAAACGTGGATCGGGCGAATCCGCCGTGATGCTTCTGTTACCAACGGTCTTTGGATGTGGGTAGTCGCCGACAATCTTCGCAAAGGGGCCGCGCTCAATGCGGTTCAGATTGCCGAGCTTCTTCTCGATGAGCGATCCGGCTGATTCCTGTAGCGGAGCTGTTTTCACATGGGACTACTGAACGATCTGACACTGGGCCGGTTTGTGTCCATCAATTCGTCCGTGCACAGCCTTGACCCGAGGGTGAAGATGACGGGCGCTTTTGTTCTTCTCGTAGTGATCATAGCGGTAGAGGGATGGAGCGCGTATGTGATCCTGACGTTGGCTGTACTGGCTGCTGCTGCTGCTGCGCATCTGCCAGCGGGTTTTCTTTTCAGAAACCTGGGGTCACTCAAGTGGCTCGTGATAGTGATTTTCGTGATGCACACTCTTCTGACCGACGGTGTCCCGCTCATGGCGTCGATCCCTTGGCTCACTCGTGAAGGGCTGCTCATGGGAGGGATCTTTGCATGGCGCGTGGCGCTCATGGTTACGATCGCCACACTCCTGACCGCAACAACGTCGCCGGTGGACCTGGGCGACGGTCTCGAGAAGCTCCTCAAGCCGCTCGGGGCGATCGGCCTTCCGGTTCACGAACTGGCTATGATCTCAGTGATCGCACTGAGGTTCATTCCGACGCTTCTTGATGAGGCGAGAAGGATAATGAAGGCGCAGATAGGACGCGGGGTTAGCTTTGAGGGAGGCGCTGTCGCGAGAGCCAGAAGCGCGGTCCCTATACTCATACCACTCTTCGCGAGCGCATTCAGAAGAGCGGATGATCTGGCCCTCGCAATGGACGCGAGGTGCTACCGTGGTGCACAGGGAAGGACGAAGTACGTTGAGTTGAAGCTCAAGGGGCGCGATGGTCTGGCCATTGTTCTTCTGGCAGTGGCCGCCGCGGCGGCGCTCGCCGTCCCCCGGTGGTTCTGACGAGTGTAGCGGGGAGAACGACTGAAGATGAGTGCCAGAAAGATCAAACTTACGATCGAGTATGATGGTGCGGGTTTCTCAGGCTGGCAGGTGCAGCCAGGTGTGCGGACCGTACAGGGTGATCTTGAGGCCGCATTCGCGTCTCTCGCGAGGCGTGACACCCGCGTGCACGGAGCGGGTCGGACGGATGCGGGTGTTCACGCGCTGGGCCAGGTTGCCCATTCAGAGACGGATCTGACGCTTCCGGTCGAGAAACTGCGGGCTGCGCTGAATGCGAGGCTCGATGACGATGTCTTCATTGTCTCCGCCGAGGATGTTGGTGCGGATTTCAATGCACGTTTCGATGCAGTGTCGAGGTCGTACGCATATCTCATGGGATTCACAGAGAGCCCGCTCTGGCGCGGGCGGCGTTGGCTTGTGAAGGGTGCTATGGACAGGGATGCAATGGAGACAGCGCTTGTGCCGTTTGCCGGGGTGATCGACTGCTCGTCTTTCTGCTTGACGGGGAGCGAACCGAAGCATCACCGTTGCCGCATAGACAGGATTTCGCTAGAATGGTCTTCGGAGCATGGAGAGATGTTGGTTCTCAGAATCGAAGCCGACAGGTTCCTGCGTGGTATGGTACGTTCGATCGTAGGTACGCTGGTTGAAATCGGCAGAGGAAGGATCTCAGCAGAGAGCATCCAGGAGATTATCGATGCTCGCGACCGCAGCCGGGCGGGTCCCACAGTTCCGCCATGGGGACTCTACTTGGAGCGAATCGAATACGAGAGGGAGGCGTAGGTGAAGATATTTCTGGACACTGCGAACATTGAGGAAATCCAGGAGGCGGCAGCATCAGGTCTGGTTGATGGTGTTACTACGAATCCAACTCTGATATCGCGCGTCGAGGGCAAGTTCGAAGACATCATACGTGAGATATGCGAGGTTGTCGATGGCCCTGTCAGTGCTGAGGTGGTGAGTCTCGACAGCGCGGGCATGGTCGCGGAGGCGACGGAGCTCGCCAAGATTCACGACAACGTCGTTGTGAAGATACCGATGACGAAGGAAGGATCGAAGGCGATCCGTGAGCTTGCCGGTATGGGGATTCGCACGAACTGCACGCTCGTCTTCTCAGCCAATCAAGCGTTCATCGCTGCGAAGGCCGGGGCGTCTTTTGTCAGTCCGTTTATCGGGCGGCTTGACGACGCCGGGCAGGTCGGAATGGACCTGGTACGCGAAATCCTTACTATCTACGATAACTACTGCTTCGACACGGAGGTGATCGTCGCAAGCGTGAGGCATCCGCTTCACGTTGTCGAATCGCTGATCGCGGGGGCGCACATCGCTACGATCCCACACGCGATCTTCGAGAAGATGTTCAGACATTCCCTTACCGACAAGGGAATCGATGCGTTTCTGATGGACTGGGAGAAAGTCAAAGAGCGCCAGGGAGGTTGAGCTGGACTCGAAAATGACAAGAGCGATCATCCTCGCCCTTGTGTTCGTCCTTGCGGGAGTGACGGCCGGGCTTGTTGTGTCCGTCAACTCACTGCGGTCAAGGCTTGTGCCCGAACAAGGGCCGGGAGAGTCGAGGCGCACGGCCATTGTGTCAGCGGCCGAGCGTGTCGGGCCAGCTACGGTTTCCATAAGCGCGGTAGAGACCCATGTCGTCCGGAACAGTCCGTTTCCGGACGACGGTTTTTTTGGATGGTTCTTCCGGGGCTACTATTCCGACAGGGTGCACAAGGGAAGATGTGATGTGGGGTCGGGGTTTATCATCGATCCGGACGGTTACGTTCTTACGAACGACCATGTCGTGCGTGGCGGCAAGGAGGTCAAGGTCATCTTGCAGGACGGCAGGGAGTTCGACGGAACCGTTGTGGGTGCAGATCAGCGCTACGATCTTGCGGTCATCAAGATCAATGGGGACGACCTTCCATCAGCGCCACTAGGAGATTCCGACAGTATTATGATCGGCGAGTGGGTGGTTGCCATCGGCAACCCGTTCGGATACCTCCTGAATGACGCGGAGCCGACAGTAACCGCCGGAGTAGTGAGCGCGCTGCACAGGGACATCCAACCGTCAGGTACATCGGCAGTGTACAAGGATATGATACAGACTGATGCAGTGATCAACCGGGGGAACTCCGGAGGCCCCTTGGTGAACAGCAGTGGTGAGGTCGTTGGTATCAGCACATTTACTCTCTCGTCGGAGGACGGCGGGTATTTCGGGATGAGTTTTGCGATTCCGATCAACACGGCACGTCTTCTTGTGGATGAACTCGTTCGCTACGGTAAAGTCAGGGATATCTGGATTGGTATGGGGCTCACGAACGTGACGCCACGCGTTGTGCGGGCTCTTGATCTCGCGGACAACAAGGGAGCGCTTGTGGCTGCGATAGAGCCTGAGAGCCCGGCCGACCGTGCGGGCCTGAGGCCTGGTGATGTAATCATCGCGATGAACGGTCTTGCCGTCTCGAACGCATCCGAGGTCTGGAAGGCGACATTTGCCGCGAAGGTGGGTGATGCGATCGCAGTTACGATGATTCGTAGCGGCCGAATCAGGAAATTGAACATCAAGCTGGAGGAGGTACCTGGTTGAGCGCGGTGAGAGCGCCTTCTGTTTCGGTTCTCGGAGTACTCGGCGTGAACGACGACGAGCTTCTGCGCCGACTGGCGAATGCTGGACTGAACTTCACGGTTGATGAGGCGCGACATGTAGCGGAGCTTCTGGGCAGAGATCCCACGGTCGTAGAAGCGAATATCTTCAATACGATGTGGAGTGAGCACTGTTCGTACAAGAGCAGCCGCGAAGTGCTTGGGAAATACCTTCCTACTGAGGGGACGGGCGTGGTGCTCGGGCCGGGTGAGGACGCCGGGATTGTTCGCCTTGCCACTGTGGGGGGGAGAAGCTACTGCATCGCGATCGCCCACGAGAGTCACAACCATCCTTCCCAGGTAGTTCCGAATGAAGGCGCCGCCACGGGCATCGGCGGCATCGTGAGGGACGTGTACTGCATGGGGGCGGACGTTGTGGGCGTGCTGGATCCCCTGCGTTTCGGTGATCCCATGGGTGAGAATGGCGAGCGGACAAGGGAGATCGTACACGGTGTCGTGGAAGGTATCTGGCAGTATGCCAACGCACTGGGTGTTCCGAACCTTGGCGGTGATGTCTATTTCGATTCGTCGTTCGACGAGAACTGTCTCGTTAATGTGGTGGCACTTGGCTTGGTGGTCGAAGACGAGATCGTCCGGAGCCGCATCCCTGTCGAAGCCAGAGACTCGGATTACGACTTGATTCTCGTCGGAAAGCCGACAGATCCCTCGGGGTTCGGAGGGGCCACCTTCGCGTCCAGAGTCTTGGATGAAGAGCGGGCGTTGGATGACAAATACGCAGTTCAGGTGCCGGATCCTTTCCTGAAGAGAATGCTGGTTGTCGCTACCAGGGAAGTCCTGAAGCTTGCCCGGGATTCGGGGGCCGCCATCGGATTCAAAGACCTTGGCGCCGGAGGGATCGCGTGTGCGACCTCGGAGCTGGGCGATGCCGCGAGCCTGGGTGTCAGGATCGATCTCTCCCGAGTGATCGTGGCCGAGAGTGGCTTGGCGGCCGAGGTGATAGCGTGCTCGGAAACGCAGGAGCGCTACTGCCTCGTTGTTCCGAGGGAGCTTTCTTCGGAGGTTCTCAGGATCTACAACGAGGTCTTCGAACTGCCGGAGATCTGTCACGGATCCGGTGCTTCCGTCATCGGGGAGGTGATACAGGAAGCCAGATTCGTGCTCGAATACGGAGGTGCTACCGTTTGTGACGCGTCGACGGAACAGATCACGACAGGCGTCTGCTACATGCGCGAGTCCCGACCGCGTGAGGCCGTTTCTGGTGAGAGCGTACTTCCGGAAGGGCTCGACCCCCGCGCCGTGCTGCTGGATGTCCTCGGATCGGTCAACGTAGCATCGCGGGAGCACGTCTACCGGCACTATGAGTGTGAGGTTCAGGGCTGCACGGTCGTTCGTCCGGGAGAGGCGGATGCAGGCGTGATCGCACCGATACCGGGCGCCGCCGTTGGCGTGGCCGTTGCATGCGACGGGAATCCGTTCTACGGAGCGGTCGACTCATATCAGGGCGGTGCCATAGCGGTCGCGGAATCGGTAAGGAACATTGCTGCCGTAGGTGCACACCCGATAGCTCTGACCGATTGCCTCAACTTCGGTAACCCTGAGGTGCCCGAGGTCTTCCATGATTTCGTCGAGGCCGTGCGCGGCATCGGAGATGCGGCCCGGGGAATAGGCCTCAAGGACAGCGGGGCGCCAATTCCCGTGGTCTCGGGAAACGTCAGTTTCTACAACCAGTCGTCTGGAGGAAGCGCCATACTACCGTCTCCTATCGTCTGCTGCGTCGGCCGGCTGGTCGATGTATCGTGTCATCTGACGATGGGATTCAAGTCCGGGGGACACTCGATCTATCTTCTGGGGAAGCGGAGCACAAGGCTTGGAGCATCCGCCGTTCTGCGAACCGTTGTCGGAGATGCAATGACACCGGTGCAGGAGGTGGATTTCGAGGACGAGAGGCGCATGATGGTTGCAGTTACCGACATAGCGGAGAGCGGACTGGCTGCATCCTGCCACGACATATCCGACGGTGGGGTCGCTGTGGCTCTGGCGGAGATGGTTCTGGCATCGCCGGAGGATGCTCGAGTCGGCGCGCTGGTCTCCGTGCCGCGGTTGGATGGCACAGCTGCTGCTCTCGCCGGGGTGACGGTGCCGTCGGGATGCGACCGCGATCTCAAGCTGATGTTCTCGGAGGCCGGAGGGTACCTACTGGAGGTAGGGCCGCGTGACGAGGAACGTCTGCTGGAGATTCTGGAGGGTAGTGGTGTGTGGTACAGTCGGATCGGTACGACCGTGGCAGGCGTCGGGCTCTCGTTCACCGAAGTTGCTGGAGGTGACTTCACGCTATCAGTGGAGGAGCTTGCCCGCCCGTGGACGGACGGAGCGACGGAGGCGATGCGATGACAGAGTCCAGAGCGAAGATCGCAGTCATCCGCTTTCCCGGCGTCAACTGCGAGGATGAGACGAGAAGGGCTGTGGAGAGCCAGGGGATGGAGTGCGACATCTTCATGTGGAATGGACCGCACGAGCGCCTGGCTGAGTATGACGGATACATTCTGCCTGGGGGATTCACCTACCAGGATCGCGTCCGGGCCGGGGCGATTGCTGCGAAGGACCGAGTCGTGGACTGTTTGTTTGACGAGGCGCAGGTTGGAAAGCCCGTCATCGGGATCTGCAATGGCGCACAGATCCTTCTCGAGTCGGGGATGGTTCCCGGGATTACACCGGGGAAGGTTGAGATGGGCCTCGCGCGTAACATCATGCCGGACAGGGACGGCTACTACACCCGGTGGACACATCTGAGAATCGAATCGGACTCCTCGTGCGTGACCTGCGTGATGAGCAAGGGGGACGTTACGTCGATCCCGACCGCGCACGCTGAGGGGAGGTTCGTAACGAACACCGGAGGTCTGATCGATCGCCTGTTCGAGAACGGCCAGGTGGTGATGACCTACGCCGGGTTGAAGGGGGAAGCGGAGCCCGCCTTTCCGCTCAATCCAAACGGGTCGACACGCGGAATCGCGGCGGTATCGAATCCGTACGGGAATGTTGTCGCGATGATGCCGCATCCCGAGCGGGCTGCCCGACTGGTTCAGGTTCCGGAATCATTGCCTGGACGCTGGGGCGCCGCGAGACGTGACGCTGCCGGTAGTCGCCTTGTTCTAACTGAGCCCGGTCCCGGAGGCGAGATCTTCAAGTCACTGGGCACGTTCATAGCCGAGCGACTACATGGGAGTGGAGGGGAAGCATGATCCAGAGAGTCGTGCTGACGGTTGCACTCAAGGTGACGGATAATGAGACTCTCTCGGCACTTGAGGCGCTGCAGACCAAGATGGACATGGCGGGCTCGGTTGTCGATTTGGCTCGCGAGGTGCAATGGGAACTCGACGTGGAGGCCGGGGGAGCGGAATCCGCGCTGCGCATAGTCACGGAGATCGTAGAGCGTACTAACGTGTTTCTGAACCCGAACAAGCACCGGAGCACCCTGACAACCGTGTCCCATGCGTGGGAGGGGCTGGGTGAGAATGAAGTCGCGATTTTGGTGACGGACCGCGATGGTGCTGAATCACTCGCTGTTCTT
>JAUVLP010000204.1 GCA_030600655.1 Candidatus Eiseniibacteriota bacterium | reverse complement strand
CCAGATGAGATGCAGCTCGGCTTCTTCTCCTATGCGAAGTACATGATGTACAAGGACCTTGATCCGTCGTTGTGGACCGACAGGCTCTGTGGCGACGGCGGATGTGTCGTCAGCCAGGTTCTGGGTGACGGGTTTGAGCCGTTCGAGTCCGATATCGATCCCGACGATCTCCTCGATCTCCATCGGCCTGCTGAGTCCGTCCACGAAGTGCTGGACGCTGACTCGTCCCAGGCGATGGTCCTGATGGATGCGCGCAGCGGTAGGAGCATGATCGTCGAGGGCCCTCCGGGAACCGGGAAATCTCAGACCATCACCAACATCATTGCTGAAACGGTTGCCGATGGGCGGACAGTCCTCTTCGTTGCTGAGAAAATGGCCGCCCTCGAGGTTGTGAAGCGGAAGCTGGACGGAGTTGAGCTCGGCGGTGTCTGTCTGGAGTTGCACAGTTACAAGGCCAAGAAGCGCGAGGTGCTCGAGGACCTGCGCAGCACATCCGAGCTTGGGCGTCCGCGTGTGGACGGAGTCGAGCTGAGGCTCTCCGAGCTCGAGGAGAAGCGGACGAGGCTCAATGACTACATCGTCGCCCTGCACGGCCGTGTGGGGCACAGCGGCGTGACTCCATACAGGGCGATCGGGGAACTCGTTCGGCTCCAGGGTATTCCAGAGAAGATACCAAGGGGGGACTTCAGCGAACTGCAGGACCTCGATGAAGCAGGCTACTCTCGTCTACGATCGGATGTGGCTGGTCTCCAGGCCAAGATACGCTCGATAGGGATCCCGTCCCGCCATCCCTTCTTTGGTTGCCACCCCGAGGACCTCCTTCCGAATGACCTCTACGAGCTGAGGGACTTCTTGCAGAGCGCGAGCGACGCACTCGGAGAGGTCGCGTCCTGTGTCACGTCGCTGTCCTCGACGCTGTCGCTTCCCGGGCCAGTGACTATCGGGGATGCAGCCGCCTACGTGAAGGTAGCCGATCACCTGGCGTTGTCACCCGATGGTGAGGAACAGCTCGAGCTGTTGGCGAATGAGTGGTGCGACGGGGAGGAGTGGATCAGCACACACCTCGAGTCGGGCAAGCGCATTGCTGCACTGAAGCAGGAGTTCAGTCCCGTGCTGAAGGATGAGGCATGGACGCAGCCCGTCGCAGATGAGCTTGAAGCGGCCGAGAAACATGGAACGAGGTGGTGGCGCCTCCTGATCCCCAAGTACATGCGTCTTGGCGGGTCCATCAAGCGGTTGTGTCGAGATAGGACGCCGAGCGGCAAGGACAGGCGAACTGCGCTGCTCTTGGCAGTGGCCGAGTACCAGCGACACTCGCGTCTCTTGGGTGATGACCAGACGCGGCTGGGCGCGCTGTTCGGTGGGCTCTGGAGGGGAGAGGAATCGAACTGGGACGCTTTGGAGGTTCTTGCTAAGTGGGCCCACGAGTTGCGCTCTTTGGCAGGTGACATCAAAGAGAGCGAGCAGATACTGGAAGTGGCGCAAGGCGGAGTGGATGCTGAGTCGCTCGCTGCGCTGGCTAAGGACCTTGAGGAGGAACTCTCCACCTTTGAGGTTCGATGGGAGCCCGTTGATGCGGCGCTACGCCCACAGGTCGTCGAGTCCTCAGTGGAGCAGTCATTTGGTTCCCTGCCTCTTGATCGACTCGAGACTATGCTCTCTGATTGGGTCAACGATCCTGATGGCGCAATTGAGATCTCCGGATACAACCGGCTGTGCGATCCTCTCCTCAAGGCTGGCCTTGCGAGTCTCTGTGAAATCGCCGACACATGGGAATACGGAGGGCAGTGGCTGGTCGATGTTCTTGACTACACGTGGCATGACGGCCTCTACAGGATCGCACTCAAGGAACGTGACGCACTGCGCCGTTTCGATCGTCCGAGCCACGAGCAAACGGCCGAGGAATTCCGTCAGCTCGACCGCGCAGTGCTACACCTGAACCGGGCACGAGTCGCTGAGGCCCACTGGCGGGGACTGCCGTCAGGGACTTCGGTGGGCGCGCTTGGGACTCTGCGGAACGAGTTCAGCAAGAAGCGCAGGCATATGCCCATAAGACAGTTGATGGAGAGCTGTTGGCGCCCGATTCAGCGCATCAAGCCTGTCTTCATGATGAGCCCTCTTTCCGTGGCGAAGTACATCCCTCCGAACGGTCCGAGTTTCGACTTGGTCATCTTCGACGAGGCAAGTCAGGTGCGACCCGCAGATGCCTTCGGTGCTCTGCTCCGCTGCAAGCAGGCCCTAGTCGTGGGCGACAGCCAGCAGATGCCGCCCACGAGCTTCTTCCAGCAGATGGCCGAGGGTGGCGAGGATGGCGACGGCAGCGTACCGGTTGGCGACATGGAGAGCGTGCTGACTCTCTTTCGTGCCAGGAATGCACATGTCAAGTCGCTACTGTGGCACTACCGTAGTCACCACGATTCTCTGATCGCTGTGTCCAACCGCGAGTTCTACCATGACAGGCTGCAGGTCTTCCCAAGTCCCAGAGCAGCCGGGCCAGATGAGGGACTTGAGTTCGTTCATCTGCCGGACACGGTCTACGGACGTGGCGTGTCGTCTACGAATCCAGGCGAAGCGGAGCATGTCGCCGCTGCCATTCTCGAACATGTCAGGGCGCACCCAGACCTCACCATCGGAGCCGTTGCATTCAGCCAGAGACAGCAGGAGTCCATCTTGCGGCGGCTCGAGAGACTGCGCCTTGAGCATCCCGAATTGATCGCGTTCGACGCGATGCACGCGTACGAGCCCCTCTTCGTGAAGAACCTCGAGAACGTGCAGGGGGATGAGCGCG
>JAUVLP010000130.1 GCA_030600655.1 Candidatus Eiseniibacteriota bacterium | reverse complement strand
AAGATCTCGTGCGCAAAATCGATCTCTTCGTCTCTCAGTACAACAGCAGATCCAAACCCTTTGTCTGGTCCGCGACAGCCGACTCGATACTCCGGAAGATCGAAAGATTATGTCAAGCTACTGCTGGGACACGACACTAGGTGCCCTCCGAGCTTCATACCCAGCCTCCTCCGACATGCACTACACTGTTCCTATTACCACTATATGCAATGGCCTTGCGACAACCTGGCTCTATGTGGTAGACTATTGTTGACTGGGTATCATGTCAAGCGGAGGTTTGTGCTCATGCGCACCTATCGTTGCTCGTCCGTCCAGACCGTCCTTGCAGCAGCCCTGCTTGTCGCTACCACTGCCGCAGCTTCTGCCCACACAATCCACGTCGACCAAACCGGGGGCGGTGACTACCTCACCATCCAAGGGGGCATCGACGCGGCAGCATACGGCGACACTGTCCTTGTGGCGCCAGGCACGTACTACGAGCATCTCTATATGGGACCCACCGCGGACGGGGTGACTCTGCTGAGTGAGGCCGGCCCTGAGTCGACCATCATCGACAACGAGGGCGCATCCTACTACTCGGTCATCCACTGCGAGAACGTCGGACCCAATACACGGATCGAAGGGTTCACAATCACCGGGGGATACTCACACTACTGGGGGGGCGGCATCAGAGCCGACAACGCCGATGTGCGGATCGTCTCGTGCACGATCAGCGGCTGTCTTGCACTTCGGATGGAGGGAGGCGGCATCGGAAGCAGCGACTCGTCCATTGAGGTAAGCGGCTGCCGAATCGAGAGCAACCGCGGTGGTGATGGGGGCGGGATCGGCGTGTGGGGTGGAGAGGCGATCATCAAGGAGAACACTATCATCGGTAATGAGGCCGTGTCTTTCGTCTCCAACCAGACAGGTGGTGGCATCTACGTCTCCTGCGATCATGCCGAGATCACCGACAATCTCATTGAGGGCAACTCCGCAGTCTTCTCGGGCGGAGGCATCCAGATCTGGGGAGGTGGCAGCGTGACCATCCTCGACAACAGGATCATCGGCAACACTGCCAGCTATGATGGCGGTGGCATTGCGCTGTATCTTGCCACATGCTTGGTTAGCGGGAACGTCATCGCTGGGAATCAAGCCGACATGTGGGGCGGTGGCGCAGTGGACGTGCGAAACCCTGGTAGCTCGCCGCCACGAGCGTCAGCGCAGTTCGTCAACAACGTCTTCTTCGGCAATACGAGCGACGGGGACAAATCCGCCATCCGGATCCATCAGGGCGGCCCCACCCCCATCTTCCACAACAACTTCTTCGCGGACAATACAACCTACGAGGTTCTCGTGAGCTCAACCCCATCCGCCGACACAATCGACTTCACGGGCAACTGGTGGGGTACCGACGACCCGGACGAGATCGCCTTGAAGATCCGCGACTGCAACGATGACCCCGCACTTCTCTGGTGCATCGACTTCTCCGACTGGTGCACCGATCCCTCCTGCGACGGCCAAGTAACATCAGTCGAAGATCCGCCAGAGGCAGCCCCCATAAGCTGGGGGCGGATCAAGAGCCTGTACAGGTAGGTCTGGCGGCAGGGCGTTTGACGTCTGAGTGGGATTCGCTGCGAGGAACCCGTGCTATGAGAGATACATCGCCACACGTCAGCCCTCACTTGCTGGGCAGGCATATCAAGTTCATGACCAGCCCCCGTTGTCGGTCCACACGGATGCTCCTTGCAGCAGCCCTGCTTGTCGCTACCACTGCCGCAGCTTCTGCCCACACAATCCACGTCGACCAAACCGGAGGCGGTGACTACCTCACCATCCAAGAGGGCATCGACGCAGCTTCGTACGGCGACACTGTCCTTGTGGCGCCAGGCACGTACTACGAGCATCTCTATGTGGGACCCACCGCAGACGGGGTGACTCTGCTGAGTGGGGCCGGCCCTGAGTCAACCATCATCGACAACGAGGGCGCTTCCTACTACTCCGTCATCCACTGCGAGAACGTCGGACCCGACACACGGATCGAGGGGTTCACAATCACGGGGGGAGACTCCTACTACTGGGGGGGTGGCGTCAGAGCCGACAACGCCGATGTGCGGATAGCCTCGTGCACGATCACGGACTGCCGTGCACCTAACATGCAGGGAGGTGGCATCGGAAGCGACTACTCGTCCATTGAGGTGAGCGGCTGCTGGATCGAGGGCAACCGCGGTGGTGACGGGGGCGGGATCGGCGTGTGGCGTGGTGAGGCAATCATCAAGGAGAACACGATCATCGGGAACGTGGCCGCCTCTTTCGTCGGCAACCAGTCAGGCGGTGGCATCTACGTCTCCTGCGGTCATGCGGAGATCACCGACAATCTCATTGAGGGGAACTCTGCCCTCTTCGGGGGGGGGATTCAGGATTGGGGGAGCGGCGACTTATCCGTCCTCGACAACAGAATCATCGGCAACACTGCCAGCTATGATGGCGGCGGTATCGCCCTGTATCACAGCAGCTGTCTCGCGACTGGCAACATCATCGCAGACAATCACGCCGTCATGTGGGGCGGCGGTGCGGTGGACGTGCGAAGCAGCAGTAGCTCGCCGCCACGAGCGTCAGCGCAGTTCATCAACAACGTCTTCTTCGGCAATACGAGCGACGGGGACGAATCTGCCATCCGGATCCGCCAGGGCGGCCCCACCCCTATCTTCAACCACAACTTCTTCGCGGACGATACGACCTACGAGGTTCTCGTAACCTCAACCCCCTCCGCCGACACAATCGACTTCACGGGCAACTGGTGGGGAACCAACGACCCGGACGAAATCGCGGCGAAGATCTACGACTGCAACGACGACCCTGCGCTTCTCTGGTGCATCGACTTCTCCGACTGGTGCGCTGACGCGTCCTGCGACGGCCAGGTGACATCGGTCGAAGATCCGCCAGAGGCGGCCCCTGTGAGCTGGGGCCGGATCAAGAGCCTCTACCGCTAGCGCATTGATCTTGGATCGTCCTGCTGCTACTTGTACAGCGCCTTGATTGACGACCAGGTCAGCTGATCCACAGGAGACGGCCCGCGTGGATCGGAGCCCGGCGAACCGTAGTCACCGAGTCCATAAGTGTAGAGATCTTCTTCGTGCCAGGCGCTACCTACGTTGTTGTCACCGCTCCAGTCGTAGTACATCGATGCGCCTTCGGGATCCGGCCAACTGAAACCGCCATCATAGACAACGTGATCCATGAGATAGCCTTCATCGTCATTGATGTAGATCTCGTCGGCCCCGTTCGCGAGTATGAAATCCGACCACTCATAGTCGGCCTCAACGCCTCCGTTCTCGGCGATGTTGGCGTTCCGGGCGAAAACCACGAAACCGTGCGAGGGAACGACTACGTGCTCCGTCACATAGAAATCGTCCGTGTCGACATCGAAGATATAGTAGTTATACATGTCGACGGGCGAGCTACCTGAGTTGTAGATCTCAAACCACTCGCCGTTGGCATCCTCGACCGCAGATGGATTCTGCATGATCTCTGTAATTATGAGATCAGAGGAAGCGGGGGCTGCTGCCAACAGCATGGCAGTAACGACAGTAGCAATGATTCTCATGCCAATGCCTCCTTTCCGGATTCTCGGGTTCTGATACCAAGGTACGCGCATCGGGGGGAATCGAAGGTATCGAGGTTCCACTTGAGATTAGCACTGTGCGTGGAAGATATCAAGGCTTCGTGGCGTGCGGAATCGTCTATTGGCACCGTGTTTGCAGTTGTTCCGTTGGCACCTCATCGTCTACACTTGGAATGTTGTCAATGTCACACTGGTGGAGGCAAGAGACGACTCATGAATGTACTGGTACTTAATTGCGGCAGCTCTTCCGTGAAATTTCAGCTGTTGGATCCCGCCGATAGACGGGCTCTCGCCAAGGGCATCGTAGAACAGATCGGATCACACAACGCCCACCTCACCTGCCAGATCAATGGAAGGGATGAGATCAAGAGGGCACTCGAGGTCCCTGATCACAATGCCGCTATCAAGCTTGCGCTGTCCACTCTTCTTCACCCGGAGTACGGGGTGATCTCCGACCCATCCGAGATCGAAGCTGTCGGGCACAGAGTGGTGCACGCCGGAGAGGCACTGACTGACTCGGTTCTCATCACGAACGATGTCATAGAGATCATTCGTTCCTGCGCCAAGTTCGCACCACTTCACAATCCGCACAACCTTTGCGGCATAAAGATGGCAATGGAGCTCCTGCCCGATGTCCCGCAGGTTGCCGTTTTCGACACTGCGTTCCACCAGCAGATGCCGCCTGAAGCATACATGTACGCTCTACCGCTGACAGCCTACACAGAGCTTGGAATACGACGTTATGGATTCCACGGTACTTCTCACAGATTCGTCGCAGCAGCAGCAGCGGAGGAACTAGGCCAACCGCTCGCGAAACTCAAGATGATCACGTGCCATCTCGGCAACGGCGCGAGCGTGGCGGCAGTCAAGGGCGGGATATCCGTAGAAACATCAATGGGCTTCACGCCGCTCGAGGGACTCGTGATGGGCACAAGGAGCGGCGACATAGACCCCGCAATCGTGCTCTACCTGATGGAGCACCAGGGACTCGGAAGCGGTGAGGTGAACACTCTCCTCAACAACAAGAGCGGGCTTCTGGGACTGTCCGGTGTCAGCAACGACATGCGTGAGATTCTCACTGAGGCTGAACGCGGCAACGAGGACGCCGCGCTGGCCGTCGATGTCTTCTGCCATCGCATTCTGAAGTACGTTGGCTCCTACGCCGCCGTAATGGGCGGACTGGACGCGCTTGTGTTCACAGGAGGTATCGGCGAGAACTCCCCGCAGGTAAGAGAGAAGGTCTGCGCAAGACTGGAATTCCTCGGCATCAAGCTTTCCAAGACGGAGAACCAGCGCAATGCAACCAGCATCGGCTCCGGCCCAACGGCGGTTCTCGTCATCAACAC
>JAUVLP010000092.1 GCA_030600655.1 Candidatus Eiseniibacteriota bacterium | reverse complement strand
ATCTCCTTCTGAATGGCCAGGAGATCGACGATCGTATCGTGGATCCACGTGTGCGTCATGTGACGGTTCACGTTCAGTAGCCCGCCGAAGGCATTCTTGAGAGCCCCGGTCGTCACGGTGTAGCTGTGCGTCTTGACTGTCGGCAGATGGACGATGTTCTTCCCGAAGAAGTAGTCCGGGAGGTAGATACCGTCGGGGAAGATCCTGTTGAGTACCGCCATCTCTGCCTTGGGCTCGTACTTGATCCATGTCATGTCTTCCGACTTGAAATTGTACTTCTTTGGAACCCCGTACTTTTCGAGGACGGGACCGAACTTGTTATAGCGGTCCCCAAGATCCGCGATCGTGACGACTGTCTTGTTGTGTACATCCACAAGGTCATCGAACCCGGCGTCTTTGAGGCCCAGGATCGTTCCCTCGAGCTGCCATGGGGTCGTGTTGGAACCAGGGTACATGAGGTGCCAGCTGATGTTGTCCTTGATGATCGTGGTGGCGGACTGATCGAGGGCCTTACGGATCCCTGCAAGCTCACAGAGCCGCTGGTAGTCCTGGAGCACTGTCTCCGGCTTCGTACGGAGTACTGCTACCGTCGACTTTGCCACGCCATGCTCCTTTGTTGAGACCAGACAACTGCCATTGGGCGCCGAGGCCGGGCTGCGTTCCGGTGCTGTGGCCGGGCTGTGTTCCGGTGCTGTGGCCGGGCCGTGTTCCGGTGGCCGTGGCCGGGCCGTGTTCCGGTGCCGCGGCCGGGCCATGTTTCCGGAGTGGTCGTCGATCCGTCGGCCATTCGCGCGAAAGCGGCCTGCCATCGGCACGCCGCCCTCCGCTGACTCTGGTGCCGAAGGGGGGACTCGAACCCCCACAGGGACTAGCCCCACTGCGCCCTGAACGCAGCGCGTCTACCAATTCCACCACTTCGGCGAACTTTGCCTAATCACTGATTCTAGTCTCACGCACGGCCCGAGTCAACCAGAAAGGACTTCCCACGGGCTTCAACGAGGCTGGCGCGACGCGCAGCTCTGGTCAGGATCAGAGCTGATTCCGTTGCGTCTCGATTGCCACATTGACACGTGCGAGAAACTGTGGTATTCTAAACAATGTGGCCTCATGGCTTGGTCGGCTAACGCCCGATACTTGGAGAGTCCGCAGGACCAACGAGAATGGCACACACCCTGTTGTCACAACAGCGCTGGTCTGGATGCTCTTCTCTCGACGTTGCCGGCCGGGAATCAGGATGGTGGGGATCAGCCCGAGTTCCAGGAGACGCGAGACATTCTGCCGCCTGATGGACTTCTGCAGGCGGCAGAATGCGCTCCGGCGATATCGAATGAGCAGGCAGGGAGGTGTCTCCCTGCCTGTCTCTTTCAGGCCCACGTCCAATCCTCTTGCCCTCGCTGAACTTGCTCTGATAGCATCCTCTGGAAGCGGTCGGATACTGCTCGCGGATCCAGGCAGGCAGCAGGTGCCGGCATGCGTGTGATGTGCGATCCAGGCAGGGCGGCGTGCGCACGACGTGCGATCGGAGTTGCTGAAGTGACTGACGGAGTCAAGGTGATCGCGAAGAACAAGCGGGCTCTCCACGACTATCATGTTGTGGACGTTCTCGAAACCGGGGTTGCTCTCAAAGGGACCGAGGTTAAGTCGATTCGTCTGGGAAAGGTCCAGCTGGTCGATGGATTCGCCAAGGTTGAAGGTGGCGAACTCTACCTGTATGGTGTTCATATCAGCCCGTACGAACAAGGTAATCGCTCCAACGTCGATCCTCTCCGCAAACGGAAGCTCCTGGCTCACAGAGCACAGATAAGGCGGCTGCATCGACAGATACAGGAAAAGGGCATGACCCTGATTCCCATCAGCCTCTATCTTAAGCGTGGGCGGGTGAAAGTTGAAGTGGGCATCTGTCGAGGGAAGCGGTCGTATGACAAACGTAGAACACTGGCTGAACGCGACGCGAAGCGGGACATGGCCAGAGCCGGAAAGGGGCACAGGCTGTCGAATGATAGCTAGTCGATTGGTGCGAGGTCGGATCTGGTTCGTACCGGCTGTGGCCGCGCTGGCCGTGTGTCTTCTCGCGGGGCCGTCGCAGGCCGGGGCCATTCATATCGTCTTCGGGGATGACGGGCGAAGCGAGCGGGTGGAGACGGCTGTGCTGGGTGGCGTTACATACTTCAGTCTCGGTGACATAGCGCGTGCTATCGGGGCCGCCAGACATTGGAACACGCGAACCCGCAAGCTGGTGCTGAGTGTCGGCGAACACAGGATGACGGTCTCCGCGGACAATATGTTCATCACTCTCGATCAGTCCGTGTACAGCATTCATCATCCAGTGCGCATTGTTGACGGCAGGTTCTGGGTTCCCCCTGGATTTCTGACCAGCATCGTTGGGCGACTCACCAATTCAGAGGTGACGTGGAAGCCTGGGGATGATGCAGCGTGGGTCACGCATCTGGGCGCAGCGGTCCTGAGTGTCGGGACCGATGAGCAACCCGAAGGGACGGTTGTGAGTGTCGGACTCAACGACGCAGTCGAGTTCCGAGTGGAGAGCGTGCGGTCAGGTCAGATCGATGTCTACATTGCCGGTGCGCAGATGCCGGATACGCTGGTGGTTGAGCAGGGCGCAGGCGACGTGTCGCAGGTGTATTTCAGCGAGCTTCCCAGTGGCGTGCTCGCGAGGATCCTGACGTCCGGAAGTGCGGCCACGTACTCTGCGGCGTTGAAAAGTCACCCGCACCGGATCGAAGTGCTGGTCCGCAGTGGTCGGGCTGAGGCCTCAGGCGGGACTGGGGTTGTGCCGATGCCGCGCCTGAGATCCGAGCACAACGTTTTTCCCGGTGGCATGGATCTTGGCGGAGACGATGGCATTCAGACGGTGATCATCGATCCAGGGCACGGAGGTCTGGATGTGGGCGCGGTCGGCGCCACAGGCCTTCTCGAAAAGGACATTGCGCTGGAGGTGGCGAACGAACTTGCGGATTTCCTTCGGAAGGAAGGGTTCTATGTCTTTATGACCCGACGTTCCGATTCCTTTGTTCCGCTGGAGCGCCGCGCGGAGATCGCGAACATGGCTGTTGCCGATATCTTCGTGAGCATACAGTGCGGGGCGCACCATTCATCGGTTGCCGCTGGACACCAGGTGTCGTACTACGCACCTGGAAATGATAGGGAGTCACACGTTGGTCGGAGCTCACCCGTCGGACTCCACTACGTGAGGCCTGGGGAGCCGCGGCCCGCAGCAGCCGATCTCCTGTGGAAACGCGTGCAGACCGCATACTCGAGCGACAGCAGGGTTCTTGCGGCCGGTATCGCGGATCGCCTGGAAGCGGTGCTGGATGTGCCGGGCCGTGGTGTGAGAGGGCACGATCTGATTGTGCTGTCCGGTTGCGCCATGCCGGCGGTCGTGGTTGAGGTCGGCTACATTACCAACAGAAGCGAGGCAGCTCTTCTCGCGGACGAGAGCTATCGTCGGACCGTTGCCCGGGCGATCTCGCGAGGTATTACGGACTTCGTTCGGGACTAGATTCGGGAGGGATCAATGACCAAGGTGCAACTGGCGATTCTCCTTGCAGTAGTTGTTGTTGTAGCCGGGGTCGTGCTGCTTCTGGTGTCCGATCGCGGGCCCGTTCCTGAGGTTGAGAGCACAGGCGTGATCGAGGAGAAAGTGGGTCCCGGCGTGCAGACGGTTGTGCTCGTGTTCGCCGACAGAGCGGCTGATCGGATCGTTACTGAAGAGCGAGAAATAGTCGTCCCCGACGACAGGCCGGGACGCGCGCGTCGTATTCTGGAGGAACTCGCTCGCGGTCCGGAGAAACGAGGCGTGGGTGCGATTCCACCGGGCGTTCGGGTTATCTCCGTGATCTTCGATGATGCCGGCGGAGCGTACGTGGATTTCAGCCGTGAGCTTGTTGACAACCATCCAGGCGGATCGGCGGGGGAGACCTTCACCATCCGCTCGGTCGTAGCAACGCTCGCGGAGAATTTTCCAGAAGTCAGCAGTGTCAAATTTCTTGTTGAGGGCAGAGAGATCGAAACAATAGCCGGACACTATGACGCGAGCCAAGCGTTCCTGGTAGAGAGTTACCGTTAGGGTGGGAAGGGGAGAGCTGTGAGCAGGGAATCGAGGCCAATAGGCGTATTTGACTCGGGCATCGGGGGACTCACTGTGGTTGCGGAGATCGCGCGGCAGCTCCCGAAAGAGGAAATAGTCTATTTCGGAGACACGGCCAGACTGCCGTACGGTCCGAAGTCCACCCCGACGGTCACTCAATTCGCCATACAGGACACGGAGTTTCTTCTCCGTCACGATGTGAAGGTCGTCGTGGTCGCATGCAACACGGCATCCTCAGTTGCTGTTGACGAACTCAGAAGCAGGTACGATATCCCAATCATCGGTGTCATAGAACCCGGGGCTCTTGCAGCGGTCTCGTCGACGCTGATCGGGAAGGTCGGTGTGATCGGTACTGAGGGGACCATCACCAGCCATGCTTATCGTGAGAGGATCAGGCAGCTCGACAGCGAGATAGAGATCGTCGAGCAGAGCTGCCCGCTCTTCGTTCCACTGGCGGAGGAGGGTTGGACGGATCGAGAGATTACTCTCGTCATTGCACACGAGTATCTGACACCACTCAGGGACGCCGGTGTCGATGTGGTCGTGCTCGGCTGCACGCACTATCCGATACTGAAGCAGACGATCCAGAAGGTCTTCGGTCCGTCCGTTACGCTTATAGACTCTGCCGAGGAGACTGCGCGCGACGTGGCGCAGGTTCTGGCTGAGTTTGGGATAGCGAACGATTCCGGCGAGGAGCCGGCACACCGGTTCTTTGTCAGCGATGTGCCGCACCGGTTCAAGGAGCAGGCTGAACGTTTCCTCGGTGCGGAACTGCCGAACGTAGAGGTTGTCGGCATTGATGAACTGATGGCCGCCGGCCGCTGAGGAACTGAATCCGGGTTCCAGTATCTGGATCGGATGTGAAACCCATCCCTTGTGAAGCCCATCCCTGGGGAGTGACATGTGAAACTCGTTCTTGCAACGCGGAACGTCCACAAGATAGAGGAACTCTCGATGATGCTGTCTGATCTCAATGTGGAGATCCTTTCGTTCCGGGACTTTCCGGATCTTCCAGAAGTTGTGGAGGACGGTGAGACCCTCGAAGACAACGCCATCAAGAAAGCGAGAGAGGTTTCTCAGGCAACAGGTCTCACCGCCCTTGCGGACGACACCGGTCTGGAGGTTGCGGCTCTGGGCGGAGCCCCGGGTGTAGTGTCGGCTCGCTACGCGGGTGAGGCGTGCAGCTACGAGGACAACAACAGAAAACTGCTGGCGGAACTCGAAGCTGTTCCAGACGAAGAACGTGGAGCCGCATTTCGTTGTGTCATAGCTATTGCGACACCCGGTGGTGAAGTGGCGACGGCCGAGGGGCGGACCGACGGTATCATCCTGCGGAAGCCTCGTGGCGGTGAGGGCTTCGGCTACGATCCTATCTTCCTGCCCAAAGGTCACGTGCGTTCTTACGCGGAAATGTTGCAGGACGAGAAGAACGCTGTGAGTCATCGTGGGAGAGCGCTTGAAGCAGCGCGGGAGCTCATCGAGCACATGATGTAGAGCGTATGCCGCTCGTTCACAGAGCGTTGTATCAGGCCGGGTGAGGCCTCCACCAGTGAGGCAACGCGTCGAACCAGGGGTCTTGAGGCTCCACACCGTAACATCCCTACAGCACAGCAGTTATACGATTCTACATCTGGATCATCTCAATCTCTTGCGCCGGAATTCGGCCCGTGGTAGAATCCGCCTTGAGTTCCTCTGACGGGGAGCTCGCCTGATTGTTCTGGCCGACTTGGCTTCCTTTCGGGAGTCAAGTCTTCAGGTGGCCGCGGGCCTCCCATTGGGTCGCGGCCACAAATACATTACGGCTGGTTTCTCCTCTGACTTGACAGCGTACGCGTTGATGGATATCATGTTTGTTTGTCGTCAGCCACCGGGGCGTGGCGCAGCCCGGTTAGCGCGCCTGCTTTGGGAGCAGGAAGTCGGAGGTTCGAATCCTCTCGCCCCGACCAAGCGCGCCTGTAGCTCAGGTGGATAGAGCAACGGACTTCTAATCCGTAGGTCGCTGGTTCGAGTCCAGCCAGGCGTACCATAGAAAAGAACGGTGGAAGTAGCTCAGTTGGTAGAGCCCTGGATTGTGGTTCCAGTGGTCGCGGGTTCAATCCCCGTCTTCCACCCCATTCTTGAAAGCTGCCCGTGTGAGGGTAGTGAGGAATAATCGCGGCGATTGGCCGGGTGTATCCCCTCAGCGCGAGAACGTCCCCTGGTCGGTAGGCCCTCCGGGGCGTCGGGTGGAAGATGACATGAGGTGGACCCCTTCTGGAGGATGGCGCTATGGCCGGTAGAGGAATCAACAAGGTCATTCTTATCGGGAATCTCGGTGGCGATCCCGAACTTCGGACCACGCCGAGCGGAACTTCTGTTGCGACGTTCACTCTGGCTACGAACGAATCGTGGACAGGCAAGGACGGCGTCAAGCAGGAGAAGACGGAATGGCACCGGATCGTCGCCTGGGGTAAACTGGCGGAGATCTGCGGGCAGTATCTGTCGAAGGGCCGTCAGGTCTACATCGAAGGTCGGTTGACAACGCGGTCCTGGGAAGACAAGCAGGGCGTGCAGAGGAAGACGACCGAGATCATCGCACGTGACATGCAGATGCTGGGTGGACGGGGAGACCAGGGTGGAGCCGGAGCGAGCAACTCCGAAACACCCGAATTCGTCGCCGCATCGAGTACCAAGATCGAGGATGACGATCTGCCGTTCTAGACAGCATAGACGTGGCATAGCGCGCCCTTAGCTCAATTAGGCAGAGCAACTGACTCTTAATCAGTAGGTTGAAGGTTCGATTCCTTCAGGGCGTACCAACGAGGCGGGGCCGGGGATCATTCCGGCCCCGCACTTGCATATAAGACCCAGGATACGGTGGGAAAGCTATGCTCGCCGGATGCGGCGGCCGTGTTGACAGTCGACAAGGGCTCCTCTAAACTGAGTTGCCATGCATATCGTCTTCATACATAGGGGTGTCTACCCCGAAAGAATAGGCGGGACCTACAGTTACATCTACGAACTGGGCCGCCGCCTCGCTTCGCGCGGGCACCGTGTGCGCGTCATTGCGAGTACCAGCGAGCCCGTGGCACCGGCCCCGTACGAGCACGAGGGGATGCTGATCCACAAGTACGCGTTCAGGCGCATCAACCCCGTGGCCAGCACGCTGCAGCATCTTACGAAGACGCAGCGCACGTTTGAGAAAATCGTTGCGACCGAGCCGGTCGATGTGCTGACCGTCCACGATTCGCAGCTCGGCTATCGCCTGGCCAAGAGTGCGCTTGGACGTTCAGTCTGTCAGCTTCCGACATTCCACGCTCCGGGTTTCCTCGAGTACCGCCTCAGAGCGCAGTGGAAGCTCGGCATGGAACCGTCACCAGTTCGCAGGGCTCTCATACGATTGGCCGAGCCCCCGATGGAGTACGGGCAGCGACGGTGCGAGGAGGGGATCCTCCGGTGTGCATCCGGCATCCATGTTCTCTCGCAGTACAGCCGTGGCCACATAGAGAACCACTTCAAGTCCGTCGATCTGTCGAAGGTCACAGTTATTCCCGGGGGCGTCGATGCGGCCCGGTTCAGGCCTGCTGAGGACCGCCAGTCGGTCCGCGAGCGAACGGGAATCGCAGACGGTACGACCGAGCTCTTGACTGTGAGGAATCTCTCACCGCGGATGGGTATCGAGAACCTGATCAAGGCGACACGAATGGTCCTGGACGCTCAGGACGACGGTGACACATGGCTTCATCTGACCGTATGCGGAGAGGGTGTCTTGCGCGGCACACTGGAGAGCTTGATAGCCTCTCTTGGGCTTTCGCAGTCCGTCAGTCTGGCAGGACGCGTGACCAACGAGGAACTCGTGCACCACTACCAGGCCGCGGACCTCTTCGTCCTGCCAACTACGGCGATGGAAGGGTTTGGTATCTCTACCGTGGAGGCACTGTCGGCGAATCTCCCGGTTGTCGGGACACCGGCAGGCGCGACTCCAGAGATTCTGAACGCGATTGATCCTCGGCTCATCACGCGCGACACGAGCGCAGAGGCAATTGCGGAATCCACTATTTCATGGCTTGGGCGACGCACGGATGAGGTGGGAACGACGCGATATCGCGATGAGGTCCTGGAGAAGTACGACTGGGATGCAGTGGCGGAGCGCATGGAAAGCTGGTATGCGGAAGAAGTGGAACGGTTCGCGCGACAGGCAGAGTGAGTGAGGTATTCGTGAAGTTCGCTGAGAAGTCATGGTACCAGCGGAGTCCGGTGATCGTGCAGAGCGCGGTCGTTTCGCTGTACGGCCTCGGCGGCCGCATCGTCCGGAATGGGGCGCAGTTCCGGCATATCCTCGAAGAGCTCGAGGAGAGCGAGTGGTACTCGGCGGACCAGTTGCAGGTGATGCAGGATGAGAAGCTCCGCAAGCTCATCGCACACTGCTATGAGTACGTACCGTTCTACCGGAGTGTCATGCAGGAGCGCGGTCTTGTTCCGGATGACATCACCACTCGGCAAGACCTCGCGAAGCTGCCTATACTCACCAAGGACATCGTCCGTTCAGAAGGGCGCTCTCTTGTCAGTGACGACATTGGCTCGAGACGGGTATTCGTTGGACGTACGAGCGGCACGACGGGTAGTCCGATGGAGTTCCTCCGGGATTCATGCTCGGTCTCGTTTGAGCAGGCAGCGATCTGGAGGCACTGGAAACTGGCAGGTCTTCCACTCTGGGGACGGAGGGCCACTCTTCGCGGTGACCCCGTCGTCCCGATCTTGCAGACCGAACCGCCGTTCTGGCGGCACAATGTTGCCGAGAAGCAGCTCGTCATGTCGTCATTCCACCTGTCTCGGGGGGTGATTCCGGACTACGTGAGAGCGCTCCGCAGGTTTCAACCCCTTGCGTTACAGGCTTACCCATCGAGCGCCTACTACCTTGCCAGAACGATGTTGGAGCTCGACATGCGTGCGAGCATCAACTACGTCTTCACCGCTTCGGAACCGCTCTATCCGAAACAGCGGGAGGTCATCGAGGAGGCGTTCTCGTGCGAGATCTTCGATTCCTACGGGCAGGCGGAGCGTGTCGTCTTCGCTATGGAGTGTACGGAGCACTCCGGGCTTCATGTGACGCCGGAGTACGGCCTCATT
>JAUVLP010000186.1 GCA_030600655.1 Candidatus Eiseniibacteriota bacterium | reverse complement strand
CGGCCTGTTCTTCGACCAACCTCGAAATCCGTCGCAGATTCTCGGCCGCCAGTTCCATTGGGCCCAGACCCAGTAGCGGCAACAGGGCCGAGTACTTGTCTCCCTTAGTGGATCGGATGAAGTCAGCGACTTCATGCTGTCTCAGGATGGTGCGTCTGGATTCCCAGTCCGGCCGGTTGACACCTGAGAACGTGTGAGTCCCATCGTCAGCAATGCTAGTCAGGACCTCTGTGCCATCCTCGAACGCCAGCACGACTGCGGTCTTCTCGCCCGGGGGTTTGTGAGTGTTGATAACTGCTTTCTCCTGACGTGTGCCGCTGTACTCGTGAGCCAAGTGCTCAATCCTGCCGTCCTCCAATACGTACTCGATGGCATCGACGAAGCAGGACTTCCCGGAACCATTGGGTCCGTAAACGACTACGGACTTACCGTTCAGCTCAAGCGACACGGAACCAGCAGCTCCGCGGAACCAACAGAGACGGATGGCCTTCAGCCTCACGGCGTTTCCTCCATGTCGTCCGTCGACGAGTTCGCCGCAGCCAGGAGTTCTCCTGCGATGGCAGCGAGCTCACCCTTGGCAAGCCGCTTCTCTTGGAGTCGACCCGCAAGTAGACCCGCGATGGTGCTCGATGAGGAGGACGCCACCTGTGGGTGTCGTTTGGAAGCCTCTGCTATCAGCTCGTCAATCCATGCTCCACCAGTTATCATTGCTGTTCGTCCTCGTTCGTTTCTTGGCCATCCAGTCTGTGCAGCATCAGCAGTAGCCTCAGGTCACATACAGTCTTCTCACTACTTCGTCGCACACTCGGTTGTACAGCGAATGACAGCGCTTGGTCTGGCTCGGTAGTCGTTCAATCAGATCCAGTGTCTTTGAGATGAGATCAGCGAGGTCCCTTGAGTGGTCCGGCATGGACTCCTTCATCTGCCCGAATGTCGTAGCTAGCGCTCGGTTGTTGGCGATGGTTGATTCCAAGCGAGTTGAATCGCCGAATAGAAGCAGGAAGCTGAGCATGTCAGCAACTATCGCACGCACAAGAAAGGACTCGGGCATGTGTCGAGCCAAGTCGCGGCACTTCTTCTTGAACGCCTCGTAAGAGATGTCATCAATCAGAAGCTCAGCCAGCGTCTCGCGCCCGCTCAGGGGATCTCTGAAACGCGGGTTGATGAGATCGAATGGCAAGAAGCCTATGATGACATCAAGATCCTCCTTGTCGAAGGCGTCGAGCAGGGAGAACAGAGTGGCAAGGTCGCTGTAGGGCTTGTCGTGTAGGAACATGGCATGGACGGGATGTACGAGATCCATGTGAGAGGTGATGTCCGCAAGACCGTACTTGGTCAAGAGGGAGACGTCACCTGCTGCAAGACCCTCAAGATCAGGACGCTCCCAGACTTTGATGCGAAAGGGAGGCGTCCGCTCGGCCCTGTACTCCTTCAGGTAGTTCTTGCATGGATTGGAGAGAAAACCGGACACCGCGATCGCCAGGCAGTCAGGGTTCGCAGCTTGAGCCCAACTCAACGCTCCCTGGATCTGCTGCGGCGGGACTCCAGCAGTATGATGCTTGCATTCCACGAACCATCGTTCGCGGATCGAATCACCGTCGATGTCAGGCCTCTGCCACACACACTCGATGTCACGTCCCTGATCTGGTGAACCCCCTACCAAACCCGTTCCCTTCCGCCAGGACAGCTCGGTGAAGCCCAAGGTCAGTAGCAGATCGTAGATGAACTGCTCGAAATCGGTCGCCGAGAGCTTGTCCCAAGACAGATTTCTCAATTGCGCTCCTCTAGTGCTGCGGACGCGAAGCGACCGCCCCCTTGCAGGCCACGTGACACCCAAGCTCGTCGGGTGCATACGCTAGTTAGATGCCCTGCAGGCTTCTCACTCGAACTGGAATCTTATCCCCTTCCAAGTTTCGTCCGGCTGCTTGACGAAAAGAGCAGGGTGGACCGCCGAGCGGGGAATCCACTCTGCTCGAAGGAGCAGTCCGTCGGAGCGAGAGGTCGCGGTGTCGAGGGAGCGCAGAGCGTTGTCCCGTTGATGCAGTCTGACCCAGATGTAGCTGGGCCGTCTCCTCATACCCCGCGTGATTCCGAGGTTATCAGGTCTCACCCATCGTCGGCGCGTCCTGCGCACGATATGCCTCGTAATCTCCCGAAGACGCTCCTGGCTCGTGTCATCGGAATCCGTTAGGACAGCGAGAACATGCAGCCGCCGGAGTCTACCGTCGCTCGCGTTTTCCACATCCCTGACGATATAGGACGAACGCAGCAGTCTGATGCCCTGTGGTTTCAGGTCTTCCGTTATGCTCGATCTCGTCTTGATCCAAGAGGATCGGGCGATCATCAGGAACCTCTCTACTCGACCTCGAAGTCCGGTGGCATCGTACCAGAGGAGCTCGGCGTCGATTATGTCCTTCAGTGCCTCAATGGATTCGTGCTTCGCCCTTGCACGCTGCAATCGAGCTGCATCCAAGAACATCGAGACATCAGTCGGACGCGCACAGTCCATCACTACGGCGAACCGCCTGAACGCGAACCCAACAAGATCTTGTACTCGTGCGCAGACCTGAAGTGAGTGATACCTGTGCATCTCTCTGCCCCTCAAAGAGGTCGTACATGCGATGTTGAGCTGCGCCCGACCGTCATCAGTTCGGCTTGGGAAGAGACGATCCACAGTGAAGGCTGAGTGACTGGCACGTCCTTTGAGCGCCAAGAGAAGCAATCCCAATGGAAGCTCCTGCCGCGACTTCGTGCCCGGCCTTGGCAGATTCCGCAATACGAACAGGCACAGTGCAATTGAGAGAGCGTTGCAGCCCCGGCGGAGCCTGTCGAACAAGTCCATGAACTCCCCCGGGGAGTACTCGGCTGTCCGCTTCTTGTCCGTGAACCGGACGGACCTGGGGGTGAATGTGACGCCGCCGTGTGAAACAGCGTTCCTCACCGCCGAGTCGAAGCCGGAGACCAAGTTGGGGAAACCGTTCTTGGCTAGGTGACCCATGCGGTTCGCGAGTGCCATGCTCAGGTAGTCCTTGCCTGCGCGCTTCCCCATGACCCCCAACAGCACGTTGGCGAGGTGGTTCAAC
>JAUVLP010000200.1 GCA_030600655.1 Candidatus Eiseniibacteriota bacterium | reverse complement strand
GGAGTATGTGCCTTGGTAGGCATAGTATGTGTCCAAGTGGAACTTTGATGTGGCGGTCGCCGTGTTGTCCGTGTGCGTCCAGCCATTGGTCCCGCTTTCCATGTCGTCGAAGAACAGGATCATCGGACTGCGAACTCCTGCATCGGGCACCTGAGTAGTGTAGTCAGCTTCCTGCATGCGAGCCACGCTCGGCACCGTGCCGACCATGAGTGCCACGATGAGTACGAAGACCAATACAGTATTCCTGCGCATGGTTCTCTCCTGTCGTTAACTGGATCCTTGCTAAACCCGTGGAGGTAGTCCCTCCCTTTCGCATCAATCCGGCGTTCATGCCGCTCTGGAACAAATCCCGATCCTTTTCCGTGTGTCTCGTTTGCCTCCTTGTGCGCATTGCGCTCTTGAGATGGCTTCTTCTGTGGCTCTTTCAGCTACATGAGTATGCAAGCGATGTGCCAAGGCAGGGTCATGATACAGATATCTCCCCGCGATCCCCTGAGAGAGAAAGCGCGTAAAGCCGGTCTTTGAACGGCGTGTGTATGGTTCTTGAGCATGGCGTGTCGCAGAGTGCGAATCTTTTCGTGCATCGTGCTGCACTCGGATGTGGAGACAAATGCCCGAAATCTCTTGACCAGCTGTGACATAGCGGGCTAATCTGACGGCGCTGATGGACCGTCGCCGGAGCGTATATGCGCGCCTGACGGCCTACTTGCCTGCAGCCTATTCGGCCTGCAGGCCTCTCACACAGCATTGGGGAAGACGGTCTTGCTGGAGACACACGACGAGGCCCTGAGGGCGATTCCCTCCGTAGAATCCGCATTGAAGCATCTGAACTCGTGTGCTCTGGGGGGTGAGCACCCACGGAGTATGCTGACGCGTTCTGTGCAGAGGGTTCTTGCCGGAGCACGAGTCTCAATCCAGTCGGGCAAACACGCGTATGGAAGCACTTTTGAGGACGTGCGACAGTCAATTATGGAGGAGGTCGAGCGCGAGGTTGCAGCGCTGGCTCTGAGAGCGCTCGTACCAGTCCTGAATGTAACTGGAGTGATCCTGCATACGAATCTGGGCCGTTCACCGCTCGCCGCAGCGGCGCTTGAAGCGATTGCGGAGACGGCGGGCGGCTATTCCAATCTCGAATTTGATCTTGTTCGGGGAAAGAGGGGCAAGCGCGACCTCCTGGTACTGGACGCTCTATGTGTCTTGACCGGAGCGGAGGATGCGCTGGTGGTGAACAACAACGCGGCGGGCGTACTTCTGGCGATCAACACCCTTGCGCTCGGCCGAGAAGTGATTGTTTCGCGAGGTGAGCTGATCGAAATCGGAGGTTCGTTTCGCCTGCCGGAAGTCCTCGAACGGGGAGGGGCGACGATGGTCGAAGTGGGAACGACCAACCGGACCTCGCTGGCGGACTTCGAAGGCGCTCTGAACCGACGCACCGGTGTTCTATTGAGTGCTCACTGGAGCAACTATTCCATCGAGGGCTTTGTCGCACGTGTCGAGATCCGTGATCTGGCGCGGCTGGGAGAGAGATACGGTATTCCCGTGATCCATGACCTCGGGAGCGGAGCACTGGTGGATGTTGACGTGCTCGACATGCCGGGTGAGATGACGGTAGGCCAAAGCATCGCGGCGGGAGCTCACGTAGTTACGTTCAGCGGAGACAAGATGCTCGGCGGGCCCCAGGCAGGAATCGTCGTGGGGAGAGCCGAGACAATTGCCCGGATGAGGAAGAATCCGCTGATGCGGGCTCTGCGACCCGGGAAGCAGATTCTGGCTGCGCTCCAGGCGACGCTTGCCCTCTACCTGGACGGTGTCCAATCGACGAGAATACCCGTTCTCAGCATGGTCGGGATCTCTCTGGAGGAGTTGCAGGCGCGGACCGAGAAAGTGGCCGTACGCCTGCAGGAACGCATAGGAGAAGCGGCAGTCGTTAGGGTGCGCGAGGTGGTAGCGCGTGTCGGTGGGGGGGCGGTGCCCGGAAGTGAAATTCCGAGTGTTGGACTGGAGCTGACCAGTCTGTCCTGCTCGGCTGGAGCGTTCTCTGCGAAGCTGCGTGCGGGGAGTCCACCTCTGATTGGACGAACCATCGGCGAGACGGTTCTTCTCGATCTGAGGACCGTGTTTCCGGAGCACGATTCGGTCCTGATCGACGTTGTAGCAGAGGCGGTGACGAACGATGCCTGAAGACAGACAAGAGAACGTGGAACGGGGAGAAGTGATGAGCGGTACGATCAGAATCACACTCTGCAACACTCCTGAGTGGCCGGTTTCCGTGAGACCTGTCCTTGAGGATCTCGTCGGTGGATGGATGCCTGAAATCGAGGAAGGACTTCTCAAGTGTAAGGGCTCAGTCATCGGCATCTCAGGAAACGATACACTGGTCACAGCATGGGTAGCATCGACGGTGGCGGCGTGGATCGGTGGCAGGGGGCGACAGGTTACGCTGATCGACGCAAGTCTAGAGACTCCGGTTATTGCCAAGGCTCTCCTTGACGACGGTGATGAGGGGATCGTGGACGCCGTGCTCTTTGGTGTGTCGACATCGGTCGTGGCTCGACGGACGCTGGCTACGAATGTGACCTTGGTGACGGCAGGGTCGATGCCGCTGTCTGCGAGTCGCGTTCTTGGCACCGACGCCTTCCGCCTGGTCCTGGACAAGCTTGGCCGCGATGGAGAGCTGGTTCTTGTCGTACTTCCAGAGGAGAATCTCGGACGCGCTTTGTGGTTTCTGGATGGTGTAGTTGCGATCGGCGGCAGTGCAGAGGATCTTGCTTCTATGGATGATGCCATCGCAGATTCGGTGCGCCCGGGGGAGGTGGACGTTG
>JAUVLP010000009.1 GCA_030600655.1 Candidatus Eiseniibacteriota bacterium | reverse complement strand
CGATAGCCATACAATGAAGCGGTGACCGTGTAGCTCTCCAGGGGAACAAGATCATTGAAGATGAAGGAACCACCGGCTTCGGACATCGTTGCTCCGAAGTGGCCCGCTCCATCGTCGGCGGTCAGTGTGACACCGGACATGTATTCGTTGGATGTGCCGTCCGTGATCGAGCCTTCGATGACTCCATCGCTGGGGAGCATCGTGAAGTCCAGACCGGTCGTACCCGGATCAACGCTTGTGATCGGGTTCTGAGACACCGGGTAGTATGCGGTTCTCGACGCATGAATGTCGTACGACTCCTCTGGGTCGAGGTCGACAAGCGCGTAGAAACCTTCCTCATCAGTCGTTGCTGAAGAGACAAGAAGATCGTCGACCTTAGCGTGCAGCGACACCCGGGAGACCGGCGTCAAGCCGTCGGACTCCGTTACTCTTCCGGCTATCGTGCCACTGAGGCGGAAGAGGCTCGGGTTGAACTCGACGGACTCGTATTCTGCCAAGACCATTGTGATGGAGCGATTGCGATGCCCCGTCCTTCTGAAGCTCACCACGTTCTCGCCGGGGACGAGCGAACTCAGGTTGTACCATCCTGTGCCATCGGTTACGTCTGAGGCCGAACCACTCGAGCATCTGCTTGTCACAACCACGTTAGCAATAGGATTGCCCGAAAGCGAGTCACTGACGGTGCCTTCAAGAGTCGCGAAGACCGGCCGGAGCTGGACGTCCAGTGGGGTCAACTCTCCGCCCACGACCTCCACACCAGAGAAAAGCGCATTTGCGTACCCGGCACAGTCCACCCGCACTGAGTAGAGGCCATCGTTCACCCACAGCCTGTATTTGCCCCTGTGATCCGTAACCGCCGATACGCTGTCGCCCCACGAGGCCACGATTCTGACGTCGCTGAGCGGGCTTCCTGCAGGGTTCTCTATCGTTCCCCCGATGGAACCGTCGTATGTGGGAAGGGTCAGGTCTCGCGTCGTTATTTCACCCGGGTCGAGTTCCGGCACATTCAGCGAAGCACTGCCGTGTTGCTCTGCTCGGACCACGATCTTGTAGGGATATCCAGGCAACACGCGCACGGTGAACGTCCCGTTCCAGCTCGTGGATGTCCGCCATGTCGGTGTGTGGCCTCCAACGTTGCTTACGAACACGGTCGCGCGCCTGACTGCGCCGTGGGTGTCTGTGATCGATCCCTTAATGGTTGCATATCTCGCGACCATGCCAAGCGCCATGCCGGATACGGACTGCCCCGGTGCAACACTCACGGTCTGGAGGGCGGAGGGTTCGAATCCGTCCCTGGTCGCTCGGATTTCCCAGTCGCCGGCTTCGACGAAAAGGTTGAACTGTCCGGCATGATCCGAGAGTGTCTCGCTCGTGATCCCTCCCTTTGAGCAGATGACTGTCGCGCGCGGAACGGCCAAGTCACCGTGTAGAACGCGGCCGCTCAGCGTGCTCGCACCCTGTGCCAGTTGGATATCGAGGTTGGTAAGTACCTGCCCCGGAGAAGTTGCAATAAGGAGAGGGCGATCTGACACATGGCCTTCCATTATGGCCCATATGGTGTGGCTGCCGCTCGGCAGCTCGAGTCTGAAGAAACCGTCGCTCTCTGTCTCGGTTTCGAGATACCCGTCGGTGATCAGTGCGCCACTCACAGGTTCACCGTTGGCCGTGACGAAGCCCTCGATCGAAGAGTTGAGGGGCGCCATTGCGAGTTCGATTCCTGTGAAAGCCTCGCCGGTCTCAATGCTGACCTGGTACGGGTCGGACCGGCCATATCCGACGTATCGAGCCTCAAGTTCGTACGTCGAGCCGGGTGGAATGAAGAGGAACTCGCCGAACGCGTTCGTTGTCACAATTGCGACATCGCCCGATGGTGGAACGGCGGTAACCGTGGCTCCCGCCAGATCCATCGAGCCATCAGTGACTCGTCCCATTATGGATGAGCCGACCGGCAGGAGCATGAATGGAGGATCGATGGATTGGTTCTCACCGGCATGTACGATCACCTCCCTGGGAATGCTCGTCTGGAATCCGCTCTTCTCGACCCAGACGCTCCATGTCGTTGGGGCCAACTCGAAGGCGAAGTGTCCGCTGGTGTTGGTGAACTCGCGGAATGTTCCGAGTGAGGACTCCGCCAGCACCATCGCGCCGACGATCGCTCGGCCATCTGCGTTCAGGACGCTGCCGGTCACGATGCCAGGCGTCCCGACAAGCACGAGTGGATCTTCCAGCTCGAAATACTCGCCGGCCGAGAGGTCGAACATCTGAACGTCCGACGGGGCGTACCCTGCCTTCTCGGCGCGCACTGTCCAGCTTCCGGTTGTAGCCTGTATGGCAAAGCGACCCGATGCATCTGTCCACGCTTCAACGCTCTGATCGTCTGACTCCGCTACGACCCTCGCGTTGGCGACAACGGCGTATGATTCGTCCAGAACCATGCCGCGCACCCTGGCCTGGGCGCGTCTCATGTAGATGGAAATGTAGCGGTCGCTGTCTGGGTAGATAACCGCGTGTGCCATCGTATCCACGTAATCAGCCTTCGATGCCAGGAACACGTATTCACCCGGGATGAGTTCCTTGTCGAGGCAACCGTTCTCATTGGTGATGGCCGGGATGATGTTCACGCCACCGCCCGCGAATTCGATGTCCACCATTACTCTCGGCAGTTCCTCACCGCTCTCCTGATAGGTTCTTATGAGCGCGGTGCCGGTGACCGTAGAGTAGTCGAATCGTCTCATCAGTGATGCCGTGCCTCTACCCCTGCTGTCGAGCGCGATGACACGCCACGAGTATTCGCCGGAGACAAGGAGGCTCCCGACGCCTACCTCTATGGAGTTCTCGGTGG
Organism: Candidatus Eiseniibacteriota bacterium; assembly: GCA_030600655.1. Lineage (GTDB taxonomy): Bacteria > Joyebacterota > Joyebacteria > Joyebacterales > Joyebacteraceae > Joyebacterum. The sequence goes on along the minus strand of JAUVLP010000009.1, from coordinate 38,216 downwards.
TTCCGCCGTCCCAGACCGCGTAGCTCGCCTCGCCCTCACCTAGCTCGCGATTTTCGTATATGTAGGCGTGGTAGCTGGAGGCGCCGTCCACGGGACCCCAGCTGAGATCGAGAATGTCGTCGGTGATAATTACCGCGTCGGGTGGCAACAGCAGCTCCGGTTCTGTCATTCCGGTCGCGACATCAACTGTGAAACCGGCCAGTCCTGCTCCGGCGACCGAAGTCAGAAGGGGGTCGTTGCCGTAGCAGTTGAAGATGAGCCAGTTGTAGGAGAATCCGCTCATCAGCGGAGGACTCGTGCCGTTGGTTTCCACGAAATAGCCGGATGGATCGATGGAGCCGTATTGGATTGACGTTTCGTTCGTCAGTGCCTGCCAGATCAGATTTGCCCCTGTTAGAACGAGTTCGCCGCCTACCTCTTCGATGACGATCTCCTGATCGGAGAGTGCGATGTGGTGGTATGGGACGCCGTCCACCGGATCCCACTCGAAGAGCGTGCTGGTCTCCTCGATAGTTGACCCGTTTCGGGGAAATGTGGGTGTTGCGAAGACCGGTGATTCGACAATGAGCCGGAACTCCTCTGAGATGTCACTGGATGAGACATCGTCGAGGACGCAGTACCATATGCCCGGCGCCATGTACTCCTCATATGGAATGAACGAGAGGCTCCGTGTGCCGGTCGCGGCGGTGGAGAATGCATAACTGCCGGGTGCACGTCCGTACGCAAGATTGCAGGTTACGTCCTCATCCCACGTGACGGTCACCATGTCGTCCAGTGCTACGAGGGTGTGTGGGTAGTCGGCGAGGGTTATGGCGCAAGACGCACCGGTCGGCCACACGAGAACGATTACGACGGCGATCAACAAGACCCACGTCGCTCGCAACACCGTCCGTGCACACGTGCTGCCGACCATGTCCAGGAGTGTCTTCTCTTGTCTGACTGTGTTTCCCATTACGTTCACTCGTGTCCTCGTGTGTGTGGCTGCCCTGCGACGCGTCGACTCGCTTCATTCACAGGCAGCCGGCGCTGTATCAGAACTGGTAGCTGAGCGATACCCTCAGTACTTGCAGTGGAAGTGCGAGGAACAGCGTATCCATGCGCATTCCCCCCCCGAGTTCAAAGCCCATCCCGATATTCGCCAATGGGATGAGGATCGCATTCGATCCATCGCTGTCCGCCGAATCTCCCTGGAGTTCAGCCGTGATAACACCCCCTCCCAGTCTCAGACCGCCGATCTCGAACTCCAGGCCGACGCCGTCTCCGAATGTGACTCCTTCGGAGTGATCCTGATATGCGAAACCGATCATGCCGTCGTAGTGTCTGTATTCGAGCGTGGTCAGGACGATCCCTGTTCTCATGGATACGGCCGCTCCCATGTGCGATGGGAGGTGGAGGTGAATTGGGTCGTCGTCCACAGTTTCACTGTACTCAGTGAATGTTGGCTGCGAAGCCGATACTTCACTTGCGTCGAATCCGTCGTCCGAGATGGCAGGAAGGATGTTCTCGATGATCGTGACGCTGCCTTCCAATACGACGTCCGGGACGGTTGTGTAGATGACGTCGAATGTGAGCGAATTCGTGGCACGCCAGGAGGCGCCGGCGCTCCACCCGAGGCCCGTTCCCGCGAATGAGCCGGACGCGCTCTGGTCAAGGCGGTTGTTCCATGGATCGTTGGGGTCGTTGAAGGCGTATTCCGTGCCGCCGTAGTCAATGATCCCGTCGCCGACAGCGATCGATGTCAGATTGGCTGATGCGTGGTAGCTGTTGAGTGAGAATCCGACGCCGATCTTTGGAGTCAGCTCTATCGCGGCAGCAATGGTGGATCGCTCGACGCTCATAGAGAGGTCCGCCGTAGCGTCGAGAGTGGCTCGGACCGCGATGTCGACATCACCACCCTCTTCGCCTTTCACCGTTTCGCCGAAGGCCTCGATTGCGTTAGCCGCGATGTCGAACCCGACTGACAGCGGTTCCTCCAGGGCTCCACCGATGACCACGCGACCGATACGCGCTGCGAAGACTCCGGACACGATTCCGGCCCGCTGCCCCGCCATCGCGTCGATCTCGGGGTATGTGAGTTCAAGGTCAGGGCCGGCGACGGACTCGAGTGCATCGTCCAGCATCGACGCGGCCTCGGTGTTCAGATCGGCGAGGTCGGAGACCGAAGCGCCAAGGGGAGGGAGAACGTCTATAAGGATGCCGTTTGCTTCCAGGAATGCGAGGCCAGCGGGGTTGCCGCAGACCGACACGAGCTCCCCACGAACGGTGCTCACAGGGTTTCCGAGCCCATCGGGGCGGCAGCCCGCACCATAGAGGAAACCGAGCGAGATGCGCACGTCGGCCGAGAGGGAGCCGGCATCAAGGAAAGACAACATCTGCGAGTCCGTATCAGCAGACGCAGTATGTGTGCAACATGCGGCAAAAAGCACTATGGTAGTCGCAACAACGACCGCCAGCTTGCGCATTTGCCCCCCTCTTTGCGCTAGTCCACGGCTGTGTCGCACGATGCGGGTTCGACTGCCCCGTTCCATGCCCGATAGCTCAGGTTGTGTTGCTTGAGGTGCATAGTTCATGCCACCTGTCAACAAAGGGAAGGTAGGTTGCATGGCTCTGCAGAGGAAGCGGCGGCAGACTGATCAGTACCAGCAGGCCTGAAACAGGGGGCAGGTTGACACTGTTCGCGGGAAGCTGGTAGTCTCCGCGTTCAATGTGAAGGTTGCATGTCAACACGGAGTGCCATTCGGCACCAGTGCTTCATATCGGTGTGAGTGTTTCACTCAGCGCATAGGTGCAGAAACCGGATGAGAACGATAGTGGGCAGGACACACGGCAGCAGGCGCGTCGCCCTCAGGGGGTTCGCGCACATCGGGGCGGGCACGATGGTCTCCCGGATCACGGGTTTCGTGAGGGAGATCATGACCGCTGCCATCTTCGGTGCCGGTGAGTCGATGGACATCTTCGTGGCGGCGTTCACGATCCCGAATCTGCTATGCCGGATCCTTGGGGAGACCGCGGTCGAGTCCGCCTTCATGCCGTTGTTCAAGGGGCTCTATGCGAAGGGGGAGAAGGCCCGGGCGTGGGCGCTGGCGTGGGGGATCTTCCGCCGTCTGGCAATCGTTCTGTCAGCCGTCGTGCTGGTAGGCATTATCATCGCACCGTTGCTTGTGCGGGTTGTTGCGAGCGGATTCACCGGGAACACCGCCGATGAGACCGTGAAGATGACGCGGATGATGTTCCCGTTCGGTCTGCTCATAGGGATGGCCGCTCTTATGGGCGCCATCCTGCTCGCCTTCAGGCGTTACCGTGCCTACAGCCTGGCGCCGGTACTCCTCAACGTTGGTATCGTGGTTTCCGTGCTGGTTCTCCACGGTCGGATCGGCTACTACAGTTTGGCCGTCGGGGTCCTCGTTGGAGCTACGCTCCAGTTTCTCGTCCAGGCGCCCATCGTGCGGATGCTGCTTGCGACCGACAGGAAGAGCGGTCTCGGAACCGCATCACAGACGGATACGCACGAGGGTCTCAAGCGCGTGTCCGGTCTCGCCGGTCCCGTCGTTCTTGCTGCTGCGGTTCAGCGCGTAGGCGTTGTCGTCGACAGGATGATTGCCTCGTTTCTTGTACCCGGGAGTATCTCGTCGCTCTACTATTCATTCCGCCTGGTTCACCTGCCGTACGCGGTTCTCGCTCTCGCGGCCGGCAGGTCAGTTGCCCCTGCGCTTGCGGAACAGCATGCGCTCGGTCAAGTGCGTGAATTCAAGGAGACTCTTCTTTCCGGGCTTCGGATGAACATCATCTATCTGACCCCGATCACACTCCTGTCAGTCTGGTTCGCGAGGCCCATAGTCGGCATGGTCTACCAGAGAGGAGCTTTCGACGAAATAGATCTGACAATGACGGCATCGGCACTTGCCATGTATGCGGCCGGGCTTTTGAGCATGGGCTGTGTTTTCCTCCTGACGAGAGCCTTCGCTGCGCGTCTCAACACGAAAACGCCTGTGAAAGTGTCGCTCATTGCTTTTGCGCTCAATGTCATCCTCAATCTTTTGCTCATGCGCACTCCGCTCAAGCACGCCGGTCTCGCGCTGGCGAGTTCAATTGCATTCACTGCGCACGCCGTCATGCTCTATGTTCTCCTGAATCGAACGATGACCAGTGGTGGGGCGGGAATAGGACTCCGCGAGATCGCCTCGCCGACCATGCGAGCGCTCGCGGCCGGGGTGGTACTGATTGTGGTTGTATGGGGGTTCGAGAGGGCCGTTGGCATGCGCTTTGCTGAAGAAACCATGTCCGGGCGGCTTGTCAGAGTTGTTGTGGCGGGGGGTGGGGGTTTGGTGGCCTATCTTCTGGCCGCGTGGGCTCTGGGGTTGCCCGAGATTCGCGGTCTTTTCGGCGGTCGAACTGGGAGCCGGTCCGGTCCTGCATAAGGAGAATGGATGAAACCGGATATTCTTGTCACAGGAGGAGCAGGTTACATCGGGAGTGTAACCGTTGAGAAGCTGCTCGAAGCCGGCTATGGCGTCGTCATAATCGATGATCTGTCCAAGGGGCACAAGTCGGCCATTCCCTACGGGAGCCGATTCGTCAAAGGCAACATCGGGGATACCAGGCTTGTCGAGAAGGTCCTTAGGGAGAACAAGATCGATTCCGTCATCCACTTCGCCGCCATGAGTCTTGTCGGCGAGTCGATGGAACGGCCGGGCGACTACTACAGTAACAACGTCGTCGCCGGGATCCGCCTCCTGGAGGCAATGAACGCCACGGGTGTTCGCAAGATCGTCTTCTCTTCGTCCGCTGGAGTGTATGGTGAACCCGAGACGATTCCCATCAGCGAGACGAACCGGACTGAACCGGTCAATGTCTATGGAGATACGAAGCTCATATTCGAGCGTGTGCTTTCCTGGCAGTCGGAACGCACAGCTCTTGGACACGTCTCACTCAGGTACTTCAACGCAGCAGGAGCTTCGGAGCGCTACGGTGAGGACCACAGGCCGGAGTCACACCTGATCCCGATCGCACTTCAGGCCGCTGCCGGAAGGCGTCCGGAACTGACGGTGTTCGGAAATGATTACGATACGCCTGATGGGACATGCATCAGGGACTACATTGACGTGCGCGACCTCGCCGATGCCCACATCGCAGCGCTGGCGGCGCTCGATGCCGGACGCTCAGGGGTCTACAACCTGGGCAACGGTGAAGGCTGGAGCGTTCTCAATGTTATTGAGTCTGCAGAGAGAGTGACCGGACTGACCGTTCCGAGAAAGATGGGTGAGCGCCGAGCTGGTGACCCTGCGAGACTCGTCGCCAGCTCGTCGGTGGCTGAGAGCGAGCTCGGTTGGACGCCGCGGCATCCAGAGCTGGAGGATATGATCGAGGCAGCCTGGAAGTGGATGGAAGCCCACCCGGACGGGTACATAGATGTCCCATGAAGCTTGACTTGTCCCGGGGACGTTGCTAGTATTCTTGCTATTGGATTTGTGGCGCCCTAGCTCAGTTGGTAGAGCAGCGGATTGAAAATCCGTGTGTCCGCAGTTCAATTCTGCGGGGCGCCACCATGTATGATAGATCGACTGGAATGCGAGCTGGTGTAGCTCAGCTGGTAGAGCAACGCACTCGTAATGCGTAGGTCAGCGGTTCGAGTCCGCTCACCAGCTCCATGATTCACGATCTGATGAGTAACAGGAAGGCCGGCAGGCGCCAAACTGGTGCTAGCCGGCCCTTTTTCGTGGCCTGTGGAAGGATCTTACTGCGGTGTGGGTTTTTCTCAAGATGAGTGAGTGACCTCGGCGTAGTGAGAGCATCAGAAGGGTAGTAGATGGCGCTTGCAGGTGGTGAAGTAGGAAGCCAGTTCTGAAATTGACATGTGATGCAATTTGTGGTATTATTGCTTCGTAGATGGAATGTGGGTTCGCGTCTTGAGTGGACCCCGTGGTGTCACTATGAGATGTCGCTTCCGTGCCGAAGAGTGGCTCGGGTCGTGGCGTCCGAAAAAGGGAGGGAAGGATGAGGAAGTCTGTGACAATGCTTCTGGCCGGCGTGATGCTTCTGGCCGTCGCCTCGACCGCGATGGGTGCGGTAGGCTGGTGTGGGAATATCTGGCCTGTGAACGGCACACCGTACACGTCTGCTGAGGACATTGGAGTCTACGTGCAGATCTGGAAAGAAGGCGTTACGGACGCGGCCGGTCAGGGCGCGGACATCGAGGCCTACCTGTACTACCGCTGCACGGGTGACCCCGACTTCATCGAAGTCCCAATGGTCTACTTGGGCGACGTTGGCAGCAACGACGAGTACCAGGGTGTCATCCCCGCCGGCCACGGCTGTGCCGAGGTCGAGTTCTTCGTCAAGGTCGTCGATCTGACCGACATGGCCGAGTGCTATGGTCAGGACCAGTACGGCAATGACCCGAACTTCTTCCTGCCGATCACCACGGTGACCGCGCAGGATGTGACGGTTACGTTCCACCTCTGTCTCACGGAGGGTGTCGAGACCGCTGGTGATGTCTGTGTCACAGGCGCCGGCGATCCGCTTACCAACTGGGGCGATGGTGTGTTGATGGCTTTCAGCTGTGAGGCTGTGAGCCCGAAGCTTTACCAGGTGGATATTCTCTTCCCGGCGGGCGGTAACCCCTACGTCGAGTACAAGTACAAGAAGGACGACTGCGTGACTTGGGAAAGTACCGGCAACCACAGCTTCACGATCGATGACTCAGCGCCGACGATGGACCTTGCGGTCGACGGTTGGGAGTGGAACACGCCTGACTGTCCTGACTGCTCGAGCCCGGTTGAGGAGTCGACGTGGAGCACGATCAAGGCTATCTACAGGTAGGTAGTCAGGGTCTGGCACATGTTTGAATCTGCATAGTGTTACGCGGGCCCTGGCGAGCCAAACGTCAGGGCCCGTAGTTTCCGAGCATGGGGGAGGGCGAACGGGGCACGAGCGAACTCCATTGAGACTGCAGCACATTGAGCGCAAGGCCTTTCGCCACGAGAGAGGGGAGAGAACATGAGGACATTCGCGGTGGCCATTCTGGTGGCCCTGCTGGCCGCGCCCGTCGCGCTGGCCGCTCCGAGCATTGTGGGTAGCTTCCAGGGTTGGGACCTTGCCGATCCGGCCAGTGAATTGACGCTTCAGGGGAACGGAGTGTGGACGTTAACGACGACCGTCCTTGCGGGCGCCACCAATTACAAGGCTGTCGATGGTGACGCGTGGGGCCTGGATTTCCCCGGCTCGGACCAGATATTCAACCTTGCCTCAGACGACGACGTCACGTGGTACGTCAACCTTGGCGCGACGGTGGGGACCAAGGAGGGTGACGAGTACGTCTTTCATCACATGAATCCACCCATCGTCTGTGGTGATCTCATGAGTGAACTCGGCGGCGCCGATTGGGACCAGACCGATACCGTGACTACCGTTATGTCCGACGGTGACGACGACGGTGTCTGGGTGTTCCAGTCCGTTATCCCGTCGGGCAGCTACGCCTTCAAGATCGTCCTGAACAATAACTGGGATCAGAACACCCCGCCGGGCGGTAACAACATAGTCTTCGTATCCGACGGCACGACGCCTGTTACGTTCAGCTACGACATGGCGACGAACACGACAGAGGTCGTCTCGAGCGCGCCGCCGGCCGTAATCGATGCGAGGATTGACGGGGACGGCACCGATGCGAGCCTCTGTGCTATCCAGTTCTCGGATGACATGGATCAGACGACCGCCGAGACCGAGGCAAACTATGCAGTGACGGGTGGACCCGGCGCAATCACGGTGACGGATGCGACTCTGGACGCCACCGATGGCGGCATCGTCCACCTGACCTTGAGCCCGGCGCTCACAGAGGGCTACGATTACCAGTTCGTCGTGACCGGTGTGACGGATGAAGGTGGGACTCCGGTCGGCCCGAGCAACAACGATGACTGTTTCTACCTGCACATGGTCACGTTCGAACTGAATATGCACCTCTATATTGACATCAACGGTGTGCCGACGAGCGTTCACATCCAGGGCGACACGTATCCGCTCACATGGGATCAGTGTGCCGGCGCGGAGAGCTCCGACGGCGATGTCGACTCCACGTATGTTGTCGATGAGTACTTCTCCATGGGTTATACCTGCGGCGCTGCCGCTGAGTCGACCCTCGTCAAGTACAAGTATGTTGCCGACTGCGCGACGTGGGAAGGCGACTACGACTTCGGTCACTATGTGACACTCGATCCGAACGCTGCGAGCCAGACGGCCACCGTGTGGTGGGAGGATATGGCTCCATCCGACAATATCACGTGTGATGTCGGTGTGCTCTTCCAGATGGTGTTTTCCGACTCGGTCAACGTCCTGACCGACGTCATTGCGGTTCACGGCACAATCGCTCCGCTTGATTGGGTGACTGACACAGTCCTCGTTGACGACGGTACGAATGGCGATATCGTTGCCGATGACGACATCTACACGGCGCTCGTCACGTTCCCGACCGGTAGCTATCGGTACTTGGAGTACAAGTACGCGTTCAACGATACCTTCGAGTGCGACACGTATCCGAACAGGGCGCTGACCCTCGACGACATCGACGGTTGCGTGGCGACGCGTGTGGGACCGATGGAGGTCATGGATCTCTGGGATTGGTGTGACACGGTGACGAGCGTTCCGGATGATCCTCCGGGAACAACGACCGTCATAGAATCCTGGGGTGTGATCAAGGCAAGGTATCTGCCGAACAGGTAGTTGGGCAGTGCTGCGACTGGCTGGGGCCGTCTGCCGACAGCTTGGGCTGCGTCCGGCGATTCCGGTTTGGCATGAGCGTCGGTGTTCACGATTGCGCATCATGAGTGACGACAAGAGCGCCGCGCTCAAGCCTGTGGTGGGAGCCGGGGGGGCATGAGATCTCCCCGGCTTCCGCACGTCTCGGGCCGGGATGTGTTCAGAGCGGAGGAGCAGTGTGTGAACCGGCGGTTGACACTGCCGGTCGGGTGTCATAGCGTGGGCGGCACCCGCCCCCTGGGGACACGGGGTGGAGCAGGGGGGATGTGGCGGGCGTACGCACGCTAAACCACCAGACAACCGCATGTGTCAGATATGATGACCAGGAAGGCTGACTTGCCGCCTGATGATGGCTCGGAGAGACTGATTGAGCGCCTCAAGGCCGGTGATGAGCGGGCCTTCGAGGAGTTCGTAACCGAATACAGGGAGCGCATCTACCGCGTTGCCTGGCGTGTTGTCCGGGACGATGATACCGCCGAGGACGTGGCGCAGGAAGCCTTCATAAAGGTCTTTCGCCACATAGGCAGATTCGAGGGCAGGTCGAGCCTGTACACGTGGCTCTACCGTATCACCGTCAATATCGCTCTCAACAGACTGAAGCGGGACAAGTTCAGGAATATGCTCCCGCTTGGGGACCTGCCGAGGCCGGACAGAAAGGCATCGAGTGATCCCGCGAGGGCGGCTCTGAGCAGCGAAATCGCCGAGAGGATCGATGCGGCTGTTCGCACACTACCAGACAAGCAGAGGGCTGTATTCGTCCTCAAGTTCTTTGAAGGCCTGACGCATAACGAGATCGCCGATATCGTGGGTTGTTCCGAGGGAACGTCGAAGGCCAACTATTTCCACGCTATCAGGAAGCTCAGAACGAAGCTGGAGGATCTGAGATAGCATGAGATGTGACGTTGTCAGAGATCTGTTGATCGAGTACCTGGACGGTGACCTCGGTCACGGTGAAGGGGATGAGCTCGAGCGCCATCTGGCGGAGTGTGTTGAATGCACCCACGAGATGGAGCTGCTCAAGCGGACCTTCGGACTCCTTCATGAAGATGGGTACGTGGAGCCCTCATCGTTCTACTGGACGCGATTCACGGCCCGCCTCATGCAGCGCATTCACCACGAATCTCCGATGCGCCGATTGCTCTTCACGCACAGTTCTGTGCCGAAGTTCGCTTCAGTCGCGATGGCGTTGGTTCTCTTTGCAGTCGGATTCTGGGTCGGCAACGGCCCCGGCCTCGGCGGCCGCAGTCCGGGAGACATCGAGATCGCGGGTACAAGCACATCCACATCCATCATCTCATCGGCCAGCAAACTATGCGTAGCGAGCGGCAGCGAACCTGTCGTTTTCGCAGACTATTCCGATACGCTCAGACCGGACAGCTTCTCGAGCCCGACAGACGGGCCACAGCTGATTCTGGCGAAGTCACGTGAGCCGCAGGTCCGCATGGACAGGATGCTCTCCGAGAAACAGATACGGGATTAGTACGCATTCCTGGTGTACGATTGATGCCGTGAGGGTTGGCCGCTGAGCGGCTGGCCCTCGCGGCCGGCGCAAAACGTGGCATCCCACGGTCGCCTCGCCGCGCCGGTTCTGCTGCGGTTCCCGTCACTCTGCGCTCCTAACTGTTTCTCCTTGTCAGTTTTCCCGCCGCTATGGTACTAGTTCCATTGAGACAGGCTGCCGGTGATGGCCACGACCGTCGGCCCCGCTCCTTCTGCCGACGTGCGACACCGGCCGTTGGTATGACTCTTCCGCATCGGGGCCGATCCCTCATGGAGTTGGCCCCGTTCGACAGGCACTTCCCTGGAAGGCAGAGGAATGAAGATTCTCGTAGTAGGTGGAGGAGGTCGCGAGCACGCGCTCGTCTGGAAGCTCGCACAGAGCCCTACGGTGACCGGCATCATTGCAGCGCCTGGCAACGCGGGTATCGCAGAGCTCGCGCGGTGTCTACCGGTGGCGGCCGATGATATCGAGGGACTTGTTCGTCTTGCATCGGAGGAATGTTGCGATCTCACCGTCATCGGACCTGAGATCCCGCTGACGATGGGAATCGCCGACAGGTTCGCCGACAATGGTCTTGCCGTCTTCGGTCCATCGAAGTCCGCCGCCCGTCTTGAAGGAAGCAAGTGGTTTGCAAAAGAACTCATGCTACGTGCCGGTATCCCGACTGCGCGCGCCTGGGCGACCACGAGCCGCGAGGAAGCGGCTTCCCACGTCCGGGAGCTCGGAGCTCCCGTTGTGATCAAAGCGGACGGGTTGGCCGCCGGGAAGGGCGTGATGATAGCCGCGAGCGAGGGCGAAGCACTTGCAGCAATAGATGCTGTGCTTACCGAGGGCAGGTTTGGCGCGGCCGGTTCCCGTGTGCTTGTCGAGGAGTACCTTGAAGGGGAGGAAGCATCGATACTGGCCTTCACGGACGGGCGCCGAATTGCATCGCTCGTTCCCTCGCAGGACCACAAGCGGGCACACGACGGAGACAGGGGACCGAACACGGGAGGGATGGGAGCGTACGCGCCGGCGCCTGTCGTAGACAAAGGTATGCTGGCCGATATCGAACGCGACGTCATCACCGCGGCAGTCCGCACGCTTGCTGAAGAGTATGACACCGAGTACCGTGGGGTCCTGTATGCGGGACTCATGATCACAGATAACGGGCCCAAAGTGCTCGAGTTCAACTGTCGATTTGGTGATCCGGAAACGCAGGTTGTCCTCCCGCTTCTTGACGGTGACCTTGCTGAGATCATGATGTCGGTTGCCACCGGCGAGCTCGATCCAACCTCCTTCAGAGCGACCGGTGAGTCAGCTGCCTGCGTCGTCATGGCTTCCGGCGGGTACCCGGGTGCGTACGGGAAGGGGAAGCCGATCAGCGGTCTGGCGGCCGCCGGAATTATGGAGGATGTCGTTGTGTTCCACGCGGGAACTACCGACCGTGATGGCGTGACGGTGACGTCGGGAGGCCGTGTGCTGGGCGTCACCGGCACCGGGCCGACTCTGCCTGATGCGCTCAACCGCGCGTATGCAGGTGTCACAGCAATCAGCTTCGATGACGCGAGCTACAGAACCGACATAGCGCATCGCGCACTTGAGAAGGTGGGGGACACCAAGACCGGCAGGAGGAACGACGCGTGAAAGAGATCGATCTCACTCAAGGAAATGATGGAACGATCAGGGATCTCCTCAAGCCGGCCGCGCTCGCGATCAAGGACGGGTCGCTTGTGGTGCTACCCACGATGACGTACTACGCGCTCTGTGCCGATGCGCTCAATCCGGATGCAGTGAAGAGGGTGTTCCGGGCAAAGGAGAGAGACGCATCGAAGCCGCTGATCGCGCTCGTGGATTCCTTTGAGATGGCGAAGCCGCTCGTCAATGACATTCCGCCGTCCGTCAGAGAGCTGGAGTGGAAACTGGGGAGCAAGGGGATCACGTACGTGCTCCAGGCATCCGACAGGCTTCCGGAGGAACTGACCGCAGGCACGGGCACGGTCGCCATCAGGTTTGAACGCAACGAAGTGGTTCAGGAGATTCTGGCCCTGATCGGTCAACCGGTCACGGCTCCGAGCGCGAATATCGAGGGGCGTGAGCCCCCGCGGAATGTGGACGAAGCCGTGGCGCAGCTCCGTGACTGGATCGAGGTTGCTGTAAGGTGGTACCCCTCAGGTGCAGTGGCACCGACCACCGTTGTCGATCTCTCGACCTCTTCGCCGGTCGTGCTAAGAGAGGGCACCGTGCCGGTGGCCGACGTGCACGCCGTGCTTGGTTCGTAGGCGCCGTACCCGTGGGACTCGGGAGGGGTGCGCGGGCTTGCGGGTGCACGCGCGCGACCCTGGGGGCGGTGTTTTGGCTCTCAGCGGTTGACTAGCCGCTTTCTCCTGCCTAGACTTGGAATCTACCTTCGCATTGAGAGGAATCGATGGCTCTGTCCGTTCTATTCGTCTGTACGGGCAACTCGTGCCGGAGCGCGATGGCCGAGGGAATGCTTCGTGAGATGATCCCCGGGGATCACCGGGACAGCGTCGAGGTGCGCTCAGCCGGGACAGCTAACCTGGAAGGCATGCCGGCGACGGATCACGCGATCTCAGTTGCGCTCCGTCATTCCGTGGACATCTCGGCGCATCGATCGAGTGGTCTCACGCGCCTGGCGCTGGATCAGGCTGACGTTGTTCTGGTCATGACGGAGATCCACCGCGAACTTGTCGTCGAGCTGGATCCAGCCGTGGCCGACCGTACGTTTCTGCTCTCGGATTACGCTGATGGTTCTGATGTCGATGTTCCCGATCCCATCGGAGGCCCGGTAGAAGAGTATGAGGCCGTGTTCGCCACGCTCGATGGTTACCTTCGAAGCTTGCTGCCCAAACTGCTGGAGCGTGTCGGGAAGGCATAGAGATCTGTTGGGAGGGAGACGTGCGCACTATGACAATTGCGATGGGCTCCGATCACGCGGGGTTCAGCATCAAGACGATCGTGAAGGATCACCTGGTGTCGCTCGGTATGGATGTGAAGGATCACGGCACCGATAGCGACGAAGCGGTCGACTACGCGGACTACGGCGTCCCCGCGGCACGCGATGTCGCATCGGGAGACGCGGACCGCGGCATACTCGTCTGTGGGTCCGGCCAGGGCATGGTTATGGCGGCGAACAAGGTCAAGGGAGTGAGGGCCGCGCTTGCGTGGAGTGAAGAGACAGCCCGGCTGTCTCGACAGCACAACGACGCGAATGTCCTCTGCCTGCCCGGCCGATTCGTGAATGCAGAACTCGCTGTCCGGATGGTGGACACATGGCTTGCTGAGGAATTCGAGGGCGGAAGACACGTAGCCCGAGTTAACAAGATAATGAAGACGGAGGGGGAGTAGGAATGTCAGCACTACGGAAAGCGGATCCGGAGATATTCGAGGCGGTGCAGTCGGAGATACACCGGCAGACCGATAAGCTGGAGCTCATAGCGTCTGAGAACTTCACGAGCGGGGCCGTCAGGGAAGCCGTGGGGTCAGTGATGACCAACAAATACGCTGAGGGCTACCCGTATTTCCGCAAGAAGGACGGGACGATCAACTGGAACCGGAACTGACGCTACTACGGCGGCTGCGAGTTCGTGGACAAGGCGGAAAATCTGGCCATAGCCAGAGCGAAGAAGCTGTTCGAAGCCGATCATGCGAACGTTCAACCTCATTCCGGAAGCCAGGCGAACATGGCCGTCTACTTCGCGCTCCTGAATCCGGGCGACACGTACTTCGGTCTCGAATTGTCTCATGGTGGTCACCTGACGCACGGTCATCCGATCAGTTTCTCCGGGATGTTCTATGACGTTATCCATTACGGCGTTGACAAGAAGACAGAGATTCTGGACTACGACGTTCTCCGGAAGCTGGCACTGGAGCACAAGCCGAAGCTCATCGTGACCGGTGCATCCGCCTATCCTCGCACTCTCGACTTCGCGAAGTTCCGTGAGATCGCCGACGAGGTCGGCGCCAGTCTCATGGTTGATATGGCGCACATTGCGGGTCTCGTCGCCGCCGGCATCCATCCGAGCCCCGTTCCATACGCGGACGTTGTGACGACGACAACACACAAAACGTTGCGCGGCCCGCGCGGGGGGATGATCCTGTGCAGGGAAGCACTTGCACCGGCCATCGACAAGATGGTCTTCCCTGGGATTCAGGGCGGTCCACTGATGCATGTCATCGCCGGTAAGGCGGTCTGTTTCAGAGAGGCGATGCAGCCGTCGTTCCGAGAATATCAGAAGCGCATCGTTGAGAACGCGCAGCACATGGCCGAAGCCTTCAAGCGCCACGGTTTCCGCCTCGTGTCCGGTGGGACCGACACGCATCTCATGCTCGTCGATCTCAGATCGAAGGGCGTGACAGGAAAGGTTGCGGAGAAGTCGCTGGAGAAGGCCGGCATTACCGTGAACAAGAACACGATTCCTTTCGATCCGGAGAAGCCGTTCATTGCCAGTGGTATCCGCGTCGGGACACCAGCGCTGACCACCCGCGGCATGGGGGCGGCCGAACTCGACAAGGTAGTGGCTCTCATTGACAGGGCGCTTTCAGATGTTGAAAATGAGCAGAATCTTGAAATGGTCAAGAAGGAAGTCGAGGAGCTCTGCGTAGCTTTTCCGCTTGTTGCAGGTGAAGACAGGCCGGTATAGCGGGATCAGGAGGACACTGGCTGTGACCAAGAGACCACCGTGGGACGAGTATTTCATGAGTATCGCACAGCTTGTCGCAGGGCGCTCGACCTGTCTCAGACGATCGGTCGGCGCCGTCATCGTCAAGGATCGCAGGATCCTCGCCACCGGATACAACGGAGCGCCGGCTGGACTACCTCACTGCGATGAGACCGGATGCATTCGGGAGAAGCTGAACGTCCCACACGGTGAACGACATGAACTCTGCCGTGGGATCCACGCTGAGCAGAACGCCATCATCCAGTCTGCCAACTACGGGACCGGTATCAGTGGTTCCGCGATCTACACGACACACCACCCTTGTTCCGTGTGCGCGAAAATGATCATCAACGCAGGGATCAGACGTGTGATCTCTGCGGATGACTATCCGGACGAACTCGCGTCAGAGCTCTTGGCACAAGCCGGAATCCCGGTCGTCGTCCTCGGCGACGCGGAGAAGGTGGCTTCTTGACGCGTGGAGAACTCTCTGCCAGACCGGCTGGAGCAGCCTTCCACAGCCTGTCCCGAGAAAAAGCCGCGGTCGAGATGCTAATCGCTTGACACGGTTTGGCCTCGACTGATAATCTGCAAATCGCCGAAGGAGGAAGACCGCTACGGGATGATGTGTTGTGGGCGCGGAGCAGCCTTGCCACCTTGAGTACCAACCAACCATTACTTACAGACAGTAGAAAGTGAGAGCTTCGATCGGGTTTTCCCGCTTCGATGCCGCAGTGATTCACGGACTCTGAGCACGAGAGGATCGGTGGCGCATCAATGTCGGAATTGAGAAACGAAGATTCCTCCATCGAGTTGATGGCATGCGACGACAGACTCACCGCAACAGAGGAAACGCCCGCGTACGATACTGACATCGCAGTGGATGATAAAGCTCCCTCGGATGCCGGGCGCCTCAAGTTCTACATGGACGAGGACGAGATCCTCGGTCTTCACCGAAGACTCGCGAGCAAGCTCTTCCGTCTTGTGCGGAAGCGAAGCGGGAAGATCGTTCCGTTCGACAGGAAGAAAATAACCACCGCCATCTTCAAGGCAGCGCGGGAGGTGGGGGGTAGGGATCAGGAGATCGCAGAGCGGCTCACGGACGAAGTTCTTCTCTACATGTACTCCGAAACAGGCGCTAAGTTGCCGCAGGTAGAGGAGATACAGGACTCGATAGAGAAGATCCTTGTGGAGAGGGGCCACGCGAGGACGGCCAAGGCTTTCATTCTGTATAGAGACAAGCGAGCGAGAATTCGCAGGACGGATCTCAACGCGAGTCTCGCGGGTCTCGAGAAGCAGGCTCGGCCGGGGCTCGATTCAACAGATCTCTCCCTCTTTGTGAGAATGTCCGACGATGACATCATTGCGTGGGACCGCGAGAAGATCATAGAGACACTTGTTCGAGAAGCAGACGTTCCTTTTGAGAAGGCCGAGAAGATCAGTCGCGAAGTCGAGGATCAGATCGCGCTTGGTGCGACCTCGGTTATTACAGCGCCGCTCATTCGCGAACTCGTGGATGCGAAGCTCATCGAGCACGGTCTTGAAGACGCGCGTCGGAGACACACGCGACTCGGTGTTCCCCTCTATGATGCGAAGAGAATCATCCTCGAACCGAACAAAGAGAACGCGAACATCCCGCACAATCCCGAAGCGACCAACATGTCTCTGGCGGAAGCCGTTAAGAAACAGTACGCGCTTCTCGCCGTGTTCAGCCAGGAGGTCGCGGACGGACACGCGCGCGGGGACATCCACCTGCACGATCTCGGCTTTTTCGACAGGCCGTATTGCTCGGGGCAGTCTATAGAGTATGTAAAGAAATTCGGCCTCAGTCTGCCTAATGCTCTCTCGATTGCGAAACCGGCGAAGCATCCGGAGATCCTGCTTGCGCATATGGTGAAGTTCTCCGCAGCGCTTCAGGGCCACTTCGCCGGAGCGATCGGATGGGATGCGGTCAATACCTTCTTCTCACCGTTTCTCGAGGGCATGTCCGACCGCGACGTCCACCAACTCGCCGAGATGATGATCTTTGAGTACTCGCAGCAGAGCGTCGCGCGAGGTGGCCAGGCTATCTTCAGCGACATCAATATCTACTGGGAAACACCTAAGCACTTCGCGGGCGTTCCGGCTATCGGTCCGGGCGGCAAATACACGGGGCGTACTTACAAGGACTACGAGAAGGAGTCGCAGCGTTTCGCCATGGCTCTCTTCGATGTGTACAAGGAGGGTGACGGCACCGGGCGGCCCTTCTTTTTCCCGAAGCCGCTGGTCCACATTACCGACACCTTCTTCAAAACCCCCGGCCATGAGGACTTTCTGCTGCACATCTCGGATGTCGCCGCCGACAAGGGCAACACCTACTTTGTCTTTGACCGTGGGGACACCGCCAAGATCTCTGAGTGTTGCAGGCTCTCCTTCAAGCTCGAGCAGTCCGACCTTGATGATGCCAGGGAACCGTGGAAGATGCGCTACTCGGCACTTCAGAACGTGACGCTCAATCTCCCACGCGCCGCATACTATGCGAAGGGAGACGACCAGAAGCTGTTCGAGAAGATCGATGAGGCTTTCGAACTGATTGTCAAAGCGCACGAGCAGAAGCGTGTCATCATAGAGAAGCTGCTCGCGATGGGGGACGGTGGACCGCTGGCGCTTCTGACGATGAAGCAGGATGGTCAGGAGTACCTGAGAATGCACCGTGTGACTTTCCTGGTCGGGCTTCTGGGTCTGAACGAACTGGTGCAGAGTCACGTCGGCGAGGAGATCCACGAGTCCAATCGCGCGTTCCGCTTGGGGCTCAGAGTCATCGCTCATCTTAAGCTCGAATGTGAGCGCTGGTCGAAGAAGACGGGCATGAAGCTCGTGCTCGAGCAGACGCCGGCCGAGTCAGCCGCCTACCGGCTTGCCAAGCTGGACCTCCAGCACTTCCCGAGTGAGGCGGAGGCAGTTGTGAAAGGAAACCTCTCGCTGGGAGAGGTCTACTACACGAACTCGACGTTTCTTAACGTGTCTGAAAAGATCAGCCCCATTGAGCGCGTGAAGAAGGAAGGCATGTTCCACGACATGATCGAAGCAGGCGCTCTGTCTCACATCTGGATAGCGGACAGCCATCCGGAGAAGGAGGCCATTGCGAGCTTCGTCAAAGCCACGTTCTTCCATACGCGGAACGCGCAGATAGCGTTTTCGCCGGAGTTCACAACCTGTAATGTCTGCCAGAAAGTGAGCCGCGGTCTCGTTGACAGCTGTCCCTACTGCGCGTCATCGCAGGTCTCGGGGATCACAAACAGAACCAAGTAACCTTCAGGATATGGAAACGCGGCCGCGTTTGAAGGCCGTATCGAAGGTGAGGCGTTGTGAAACTGGTGTTCTTTGTCAAAGAGGACTGCTCGGCCTGCACGAACGCCAAGGAGAAGATCGGGTTCTTCCTCAAGAAGTGGGAGATGACCGATACTGTCGAGATCGAGGAGTTCAACTGCAGTACCGAGGACGGTCTGGTTGAGGCTGCGATGGAGGGTGTGGGAGAGATTCCTACGATTATTCTCAGGGACGGCGACAACGAGATCGGCCGGTGGGAAAAGAAAGCCCCGGTTTCGGATGAGCTTATTGGGTTGCTCGGTGTCGAGGCTTGATGCCTTCCCCGTCGAGGCCTGATGCCTTCCCGGGGAGTGAGCACGTCGCACATCGTCGAGGGCAGTGGAGCCGAAAAGTCTGTAGACGCTTGCACAACTCATGCTATACTTCTGCCGCTCGGATTCTCGCGTCAGTGCGAGGGCTCCGGGCGGTAACTCATGTCGCGGAAGGGGGCCGACGGATGATGACTCGCAAGGCAATTCTCACGGTACTGCTGACGGTCGTGGCGGCCG
Source organism: Candidatus Eiseniibacteriota bacterium (assembly GCA_030600655.1). Lineage (GTDB taxonomy): Bacteria > Joyebacterota > Joyebacteria > Joyebacterales > Joyebacteraceae > Joyebacterum. The sequence goes on along the minus strand of JAUVLP010000009.1, from coordinate 19,452 downwards.
GCATTCTGGGATCCGGTTGTGGGGGCGATGGCGGTGTGGATATCATCGTCGACGGACCAGTGATTCTTTCTCGCTCGTTTGAGGAGGGAGACGTTGCCAAGTACGAGTTCAAGATGGGAACCCAATCCGGTATCAAGCGTGCGGCGTACGAGCAGACCATCTACTCGCAGACCGAGATCAAGACGACCTGCACGTTCACAGAAGTGACGCCCGATGACGTGACGATGCGGATGCTGTTCACGAACGCGTCCGGCAGCATAACCGTGGGGGACAGGCCGGAGATTGACAAAGCGGTTACCGAACTTCGCGGCAATGAGCTTGAGTTCACACTTGATCCGAACGGTTCCGTCGTCTCCTGGACGGGGATCGGTTCGTCCGAGTATCTGGATGCCGGGGCGGGCCAGATGGCCGTTCTTCTGTACGATGTTTTTCCTCCACTTCCCGATGAGGCTCTGGATGTGGGAGTGAGTTGGATCACCGACTATGACATTCCCGACCTCTCCGCTTCCGTCGATCGCGACTTCACCGGAGAGAGCACATACATCGTCACGGGGTTCAAGATGAAGAACGGGATCGACTGCGTCGTGGTCAATCGTCACTCGGACTTCAGCTTCGCGGGACGGGCTGAGCAGGCCGGTGAGATGTGGCTCATGGAGGGTGAAGGAACCGTCGACAGTGATCTCTACCTGTCGATCGAGGATGCGTCACTTGTTTCCTCATCAGGCAAGATGAAGATGACTCTGACTGGGGAAGGATCGTCTGTGGGGGGGGCTGCCGCGTCGAACGTTGTCGAGATGGGAATAGTTTCGAGTTTGAGTATCAAGCTCGTAGAGTAGATCGCAGATGCGACTGCGCATTCGGGAAGCCCTCGGGCGCGTGCTTCAAACCCCTGAGTTACAGGAGTCAAGATTCTGAGACTCAAGACTTTCTCCGGAGGCGTTCACCCTCCGGCTTCGAAGAAGTTGACCAACTCAGTCGAAATAGCCGAGGCGGCTCTTCCTGAGCGTGTGGTGATACCGCTCAGACAGTCTCTCGGAACTCCGGCTGAGGTCTGCGTCTCGGTAGGAGACGACGTCAAGGTCGGCCAGAGAATCGGCGAGCCGGGTGGTTTCGTTTCTGTTCCGGTCCATGCATCGATTTCCGGCAAGGTCGCGGCTGTCGGCAGGTTTCCGCACCCCGGGGGCGGTGAGGATACTGCTATCGTCATTGAGGGAGACGGGCTGGATGAGTGGCACGAAAGTGTCAAGCCTCGCGACGACGTCGAATTCCTGACAGCTGACGAGATTCGGAAGATCACGCTGGATGCCGGTGTAGTCGGTCTAGGGGGAGCTGCATTCCCCACACACGTAAAGCTTTCCCCGCCTGATTCCAAGCCGATCGACACTGTCATTCTGAACGGGGCCGAGTGTGAACCGTGGCTCACGGCCGATCACCGTCTCATGCTGGAACGCCCGGGTGATGTGCTGAGAGGCATGAAGCTTCTCATGAAGGCAGTCGGAGCCGGCAGAGGGATCATCGGAGTGGAGTCGAACAAGCCGGATGCTGTCGCAGCACTCAGAGCTGCGCTTCACGATGGAACGGACATCACGGTAACGGCTGTCCAGGTGAAGTATCCGCAAGGGGCGGAGAAACAGCTGATTGACGCGCTACTGCGGCGCCAGGTTCCGTCCGGCGGCCTTCCCATGGACGTCGGTGTAGTCGTTCAGAACATAGGCACAGCCTACGCCGTCTACGAGGCGTGCTATCTTGGACGTCCACTTGTGAGGCGGATCCTGACTCTCACGGGGTCGCCTGTCGCGAGGCCGTCGAACTTCATGGCGCGCATCGGTACACTCCTGTCGAGTCTCATTGAGCAGGCAGGAGGACTGAAGACTGATGCAGGCAAAATGATTTCGGGCGGTCCGATGATGGGGGTGGCGCAGTTCACGACCGACATCCCTGTTGTAAAGGGCATGTCGGGGATTCTCTTTCTCGCCCGCGGTGAGGTGAACGAGCGGCAGCCGGATCCATGCTTGAGGTGTGGAGCCTGCGTCCATGTCTGTCCGATGAAGCTTGTTCCCGTCATGCTTGAGAAGCTCGTTATCAACGAGAGGATTGAACAGGCCGTCGAGATCGGGCTCAACGACTGTATCGAGTGCGGGTCATGTTCGTACGTCTGCCCGTCAAAGCGACGGCTCATTCACTATTTCAAGTATGGGAAGCTGCTGGCTGCTCAGAAGAGCGCGACACCGACCAAGTAAGGAGAAGCGGGCGAATGCAGGAGCACCTGGTAGTCTCAGCCTCCCCACATATTCGCGATGATGTCTCGGTGCGGAAGGTAATGTACAGCGTCGTCATCGCGATGGTGCCTGCCATAATTGGATCCGTCTATTTCTACGGTCTGAGGGCCCTCTTCCTCACGCTTCTGGCCTGCGCGGCTGCCGTCCTGACTGAAGCCGTGATTCAGAAGCTCAGAGGTGTGCCGGTGGCTGTGACGGACGGAAGCGCGCTCGTGACAGGCATACTCCTGGCGTTCAATATCCCACCGGGCGTGCCGTGGTGGATCCCGGTCGTTGGATCAATCTTTGCGATCGCCATCGGCAAGCAAGTGTTCGGCGGACTTGGGTACAATCCACTGAACCCCGCGCTTCTCGGCCGCGCATTCCTGCTCGCATCCTGGCCCGTTCACATGACGACGAAGTGGTTGCCGGGTAGGGGAGGGACATTGTCGGGGCTGTCTCTTTCAGAGATCGATGTTCTGACACAGGCGACGCCGCTTGCGATCATGAACAGCGCTAGAGCCATCATATCGGATCCGGCTTCTACGACACACCAGACCGTTCAGGCGGTAAAGGTCGTGGCGCACCTTGGGTCTTCCGATGCGATCGCCAACCTGTTCATTGGAAACGTCGGTGGTTGCATCGGCGAGACGTCCGCTCTTCTGCTTCTCATAGGCGCCGCGTACCTGATGTTCAAGCACTACATCTCGTGGCGCATCCCCGCTGCCTACATCATGACTGTCGCCGTTTTGACCTCGGTCTTTGGTGGTACGTCCGGTCTCTTCACGGGGAACGCGTTGTTCCACATTCTCTCCGGGGGGTTGATTCTAGGAGCTTTCTTCATGGCCACGGACATGGTGACCTCGCCCGTAACGCCGCGAGGTATGCTTGTGTTCGGTGTCGGCTGTGGGATCCTCACGACCGTCATCAGGTTGATAGGCGGATATCCGGAGGGCGTCAGCTATTCCATTCTGCTCATGAACATCGCAACTCCGCTCATCGACGGACGTACGCGACCGAAGAAGTTCGGGGAGGTGAAGCCGAGTGGGTAATTTCTTCAAATTGGTTGGCACACTGACGATCATCGCGCTCATTGCGAGCTATGGGCTTTCGGCCGTGTACAACTCCACGCATGGAATCACGGAGAAGTACAAGCGCGAGGAAGAGGTGGCCGCGCGAATTGAAGCACTGGCCTGCAGTCCCGATGCGACGTTCGAGCAGACGATTACCGATTGCATGCTCGCAGGTCATCGCTTCGAGTACTTCACGGCGTACGATAGTGGAGAGTTGGTCGGATACTCGTTCAAGGCTTACGGGAAGGGTTACTCCGGCACGATAGAGACGATCGTCGGTGTAGACCCGAACGGGACCATCCGCGGGATCAAGATAACGGATCAGAAGGAAACACCGGGGCTGGGTGCGAGGATTCTGGAGATCGAGTCAAAGAACACACTGTGGGCCGTGCTTTCCGGAAACGCCAAGGACGAGACCGGCGTTCGGCCGTGGTTCCAGAAGCGGTTCGATCAGTTGGCTCCGGACGAACTCGTCAAGGTCGAGAGCGATACACTGAAGGGGATCACCTTCATAACCGGGGCGACCATCAGTTCCGAGGCCGTGACGAATTCCGTCAGGCGAGGACTGGAACTCGTTCTTGCCTTCGTAGAGGGTGATGATGCGCCGTGTGAGTCCGCCGGCGGCACGATGGTCGCAGAAGACGATGACGGTGCGGCTGACGATACAGCCGGAGACGCGGTCGAAGATGTGGCTGGAGATGCGGCTGGAGATGTGGCTGGAGATGTGGCTGGAGATGTGGCGAAAGATGCAGCGGAAGAAGATGATGCCGGTAGTCCGGAGGTGGTTCGATGAGCGTGATGAAGGAATTCACCAAGGGTTTCTACGATGAGAACCCGGTCTTCCGGTTGGCGCTCGGCCTGTGCCCGGCTCTCGCGGTATCGACGTCCGTGGAGAATGCTCTGGGGATGGGTGCGGCAGCAACGTTTGTTCTGATCGGTTCGAACATGGTGATCTCGATCCTGAGGAAGCTCATTCCGGCGAAGGTCAGGATCCCGTGTTTCATCGTTATCATCGCCAGCTTCGTTACTATCGTCGAGCTGATGATGGGGGCGTACCTGCCGGAGCTGTCAAAATCACTCGGTATTTTCATCCCGCTCATTGTGGTGAACTGTGTCATTCTCGGCCGCGCGGAGGCGTACGCGTCGAAGCACGGCATCTTCCTGTCAGCTCTGGACGGAATCGGAATGGGTCTGGGATTCACGTTTGCGCTGGTCCTGCTTGGCGCTATCCGTGAGATTCTGGGAAGCGGGAAGCTTATGGGATACATGGTCTTCGGGCCCGGTTTCGAACCGGTTCTGCTCATGATCATGGCGCCCGGGGCGTTCATCACGCTCGGGCTTCTCATGGGCTATTTCAACACCTTGGACGACAGACGGAAGAGGAAGCTGAAGAAAGACGCTTCCAGCTAGCAGAGGAACAGCGGCGCGTGGGGGATGTGACCGGGCGCCGGAGTGAGAGGTGGGAGAGAGATGGATCTTGGCCAGCTGTTCGCGATCATCATAGGAGCGATTTTCGTCTCCAATTTCGTTCTGGCGAGATTCCTGGGCCTCTGCCCGTTCGTCGGCGTTTCCAAGGACCCGGCCTCGGCGCTCGGCATGGGGATGGCCGTCATCTTCGTTATGACGATTGCGTCGCTCGTAACGTGGTTTGTCTATGTCTTTGTGCTGGAGCCGCTCGGGATCACGTACTTGAGGACTATCGCTTTTATCCTGGTCATCGCGACACTTGTTCAGTTCGTGGAGATGGTCATCGAGAAGACATCGCCGGCTCTGCACAGGTCTCTCGGTATCTACCTCCCTCTCATCACGACGAACTGCGCTGTCCTTGGTGTTGCGGTCGTCAACGTGGACGATTTCATCATAACCGACCTTCCGAATACAGTCAGTTTCATATACACGGTGGTCCACGGGCTCGCGGCTGGAGTTGGATTCACTCTGGCACTGGTGCTGATGGCTTCAATTCGCCAGCGGTTGCAGCTCGGAGGTGTCCCGAAGTCGATGCAGGGAATACCGATCACATTCATCGTCGCCGGCCTTATGGCGATAGCGTTCCTTGGTTTCTCAGGTCTGAAGATCTAACGGTTCTCTCAAGGGGATAGGATGCTGTCCGTCGTAGCCAAGTCGATGTTGACGCTCTCGGGAATGGCGGCGCTCTTCGGCGCCATCCTCGCGGTTGCATCCAAGGCATTTGCGGTCCACAGAGATCCGAAGGTGCTCGACATACTCGAGGCGCTTCCCGGTGTGAACTGCGGAGCGTGCGGCTTCCCTGGCTGTCAAGGTTACGCTGAGGCTGCCGTGGCGGCGGGGGAGATCCCTGCAGCCTGTCCCCCGGGTGGAAGCGATACCGCAGAGAAGGTGGCCGGAATCCTTGGAACAAAAGCGGGCGAGATCTTGCCTGTGGTTGCAGTCGTGCATTGCTCCGCCGGTTTCTCCAACTCGGTTCAGCGCCTCAAGTATGATGGCATAGAGGACTGTCGCGCGGCCATGCTGGTGAGTGGCAGTTCGAAGGCGTGTATCTTCGGATGTCTGAGCCTCGGTACGTGCAAGACGGTCTGTCCCTTTGATGCGGTGGAGCTCGACGACGAGGGCATCGTGCACATCAATCGGGAGCGTTGCACGGGGTGCGGGAAGTGTGTGGAGGCCTGTCCCGTCAACATCATCGAACTGGTGTCGATAGACATGCGGGTTCACATCCGCTGCTCGAATCACGACAAGGGGAAGGCTGCAAAGGCCGTCTGTGAGGTTTCGTGTATCGCGTGTCAGCTGTGTGTCAAGAAATGCCCCCACGATGCGATACACATGGATAACAACCTTGCCGTCATAGACTACTCGAAGTGTACGAACTGCGGCATTTGCGCGGCAGTCTGTCCTACCAAGGCAATTATCGACGAGGTGAAGGCCAGACCGAGGGCCATCATCGGCAGAGGATGTGACGGTAGCGGGAAGTGCAAGGAGGTCTGTCCGGTCAAGGCCATTGAAGGTGAGCCCGGAGAGCGTCACGAGATTGCCAGCTCCAAGTGTATCGGATGTGGCGTCTGCCTGAGCGTTTGTCCCACGAAGTCGATATCCATGGTCGGTGCGCTGGGACATCAGAAAGGCAGATAGGCGGATGGCCAAAGCGACGGGAGATATGGAACTTCGGCAAGGTGACAAGACGCCTGGTGGGCTGGTTCTTTTCCTGAGAGCACTGCGGGCGCCGTTCCTTGTCTCGTCGGTTGTTCCAGTCGTCATCGGAGCAACGCTTCCTTTCTGGTTGAGGCCCAATGGTTTTTCCTTCAACTGGATGTTCTTCTTCGAGACAATGGTCGCGATGGTCGCTCTGCACGCCGGCGCCAATATGGCCAACGACTACTTCGACGCGAAAAGCGGAGCTGACAGGGACAGTACGACACGGAGTTCACTCAATGGGGGAAGCGGCCTTATCCAGGCCGGTTTGCTTCCTGAGAGTTTTTTCCTTCGCGGTTCTCTCATCGCACTGGCGTTGGGCGCCGCGATCGGCATCCATCTGAGTCTGGCGACGCCGGGCTGGTTCATTCTCGGACTTGGGCTGGTCGGCGTTCTTACGGCGTATGGCTACACGGCGCCGCCTCTGCGGTTGGGTTATCGCGGGCTGGGCGAGTTGGCCATCGCACTGAGTTTTGGTGTTTTACCGGTTGCTGGTGCATACTTCGTCCAGGCGGGCACGATGTCGTGGCATGTGGTAGTGGCATCGCTTCCCATCTCCTTCGCGATCGTGCTGGTTCTCTGGGTCAACGAGATCCCGGATGTGGATTCCGACTCGCGAGCAAACAAACGAACGCTCGTGGTGATGCTCGGTCCGCGCTCAGCCGCGCGTGGCGGGGTTCTCACGCTGGCAATCCTGGTATTCGCATCACTCTTCGCTGCCGTTTTCACAGGTTGCCTTATACCACTCTCGCTGGTCGCCATTCTGGCCTTCGGTATCGTGCGGACGGTTGTCGCCGGCTGCTGGATCCACTACAACGATCCGAAGTCGCTCCTGGAAGCACAGAGGATGGCGATACGGCTTCATGCCGTTCTGGGTGCCATCATAGCCGCATCTGCGCTCGTCACCATCGCCAGCTAGTCCGTTGTTTCTGCGCCGGCCGTAGCCTTGGGGTGCGACGGTGGAATCGCGTGTCGTAACACACTGGTTCATTCACAGGGGGGTATCGTGAACGCAAGCCGGACCCGGACAGTCTGGCAGATCGCTGCGGTTGTTCTCATTGTTTTCCTGATGGTCATGTTCGCCGTGAGGAAAAGGAACGAGCCCAAAAGGCTGACTGAACACAGGTTGCTGATGGGTACGATAGTCCAGATCACCGCTATCGATCCGGACGAGGACGTTCTGCACAGCGCCATTGATAAGGCATTCGCTACGATAGCTCACCTGGACTCTGTGGCGACGAGATTCAGCCCCGACAGCGCAGTCGAAGAAATCAACTCGCGGAGTCCCGGCGAGGAGCGGACCTACATAGACCTCGATGTCTCCACCATCATTTCACGGTCGCAGGCGATCTCACGCATGACGGGCGGGGCATTCGACGTTACCATAGCACCCTTGGTGGATCTGTGGACGTTTGAGGAGGGGGCCGATCTCCCGACCGATGAGGAGATCCGTGAGGCGCTGTCGACGGTCGGTTACCAGCAGATCCGCCTTCATCCGACGAGCGGCGGCCTCACGCTTTCCACTGATGTCCGCATCGACCTGGATGGGATAGCCAAGGGGCGCGCAGTCGACAGGGCGTACGACATGCTGAGAATGGCCGGCGTCGACGCAGCCGTGATAGATGCCGGGGGAGATGTCAGAATGCTGGGTCTTCCCTCTGAGGGGGGGAGTTGGAGGATTGGACTCAAGCATCCGAGGGAGGATGGCCTCCTGGGGGTGCTCAGTCTGGGCGATGAAAGCGTCGCCACTTCCGGAGACTACCAGCGATTCATACTCAGGGACGGCGAACGGTATCATCACATCCTCGATCCGTCGACCGGTCTTCCGGCTCGTGGCGTCATGAGCGTGACCATCGTCACCGAGCGCTGCGAGGACGCGGACGCCTTGGCCACGGCCGTGTTCGTGATGGGAGCCAGACGGGGAATGCGGTTCGTCGAGCGCACCGATGGCGTCGAAGCTGTAATAGTCACGGGGGGAGAGGAGGGCGATGAGATCGAGGAGATCCTCATCTCGTCGGGTCTGGAAGGGCGATTCGAACTGAGCGAGTAGGCCGAAGCGAGTGGACGAGGTCCGGGAGACCGGCCCGATATATGGAGCAGCATGTGATTGAGGCGAAGTACTGGACGAAGCTCGATGGCGGGCGTGTCGAGTGCGAACTTTGTCCCCAGCGTTGTCGTGTTCCCGATGATGGGCATGGCATCTGCCTCGGCAGGGTGAACCACGGAGGCACGCTCTACGCGGAGAACTTCGCGGAGTGCGTGACCATGTCGATGGACCCGGTTGAGAAGAAGCCGCTCTATCACTTCTGTCCGGGGCGTCAGGTGCTCTCCGTGGCCTGCAATGGCTGCAATCTGAGGTGCGACTTCTGCCAGAACTGGAGCATCTCGCAGGCCCCCGCTGTCACAAGCACGGTCTCACCTGAGGAACTCGTGCGCATCGCCACCGAGAACGGTTCGTTCGGCATCGCATACACATACACAGAGCCGCTGGTCTGGTTCGAGTACATTCTCGATGCGGGTGCGCTGGCACGCGAGCGAGGACTCAAGAATATTCTCGTCACGAACGGTATCATCAATGAGCCACCGCTTCTGGAGCTTCTTCCGATCATCGATGCGATGAATGTCGATCTAAAGTCGATGCGCGGTGAGTTCTACAGACGCTACTGTCATTTCGACGGTGTAGAGGCGGCCAAACGGACGATTCAGCTTGCGGCAGCGCGCGTGCACCTCGAGGTTACGAACCTTGTTATCCCCGGGCTGAACGATTCAGACGAGGACTTTCACGAGTTGGTTGATTTCCTTGCGGGTATATCGCCGTCGATTCCGCTTCACATCTCACGCTATTTCCCCACCTTCAAGATGGAGATCCCGGCAACGCCTCTGGAGACACTCGAGCGTGCCTACAAGATAGCGGGGGAGAAACTCCGGTACGTCTACCTCGGGAACGCCGGCGGGAGTGCGACATCGGACACGCGTTGTCCCGGGTGCGGGCACGTGCTCGTGTCGCGGACTGGCTACGCCACAGATACTGACGGCGTTCTGGACGGGGCTTGTGCAAGCTGTGGCAGAGATACGGATTTCGTGTGGTGCGATTGACGGAGGGACGGGGAGTGGGGCGATTCAGAATCGAACGGGGGATCATGACGCCGGCGGACAGGTTGCTGTTTCTCCTGATGGTGGGAGCAGCGCTTGCGATGCTTGTTCTTCCGCTCGGCGGGAAGGGGATGGGTGGTTCGGTGGTCGTCGAGGGCGCCGGCGGGTTCAGGGAGACCATGAGTCTTACGGAGGACGCTGAACTGGTCGTTCCGGGGCCCAAGGGAGACACTGTCGTTGTTGTGGAGGCAGGGTGGGTCAGGATAGACCTGTCTCCGTGCCGGCATCATATCTGTAGCAGGATGGGTAGAATCAGCGCCCCAGGCAGGAGTATTGTGTGTGTTCCCAATCAAGTCGTGGTAATGGTTGAGGGTGAAGAACGCGCGGCCATCGACGCGGTGACGAGATAGATGCGGGGCCCGGCGAACAGAGTGGCGAAGCTCGGGATGCTGCTGGCGGTCTCTCTGATGCTTCATGTGCTGGAGAGTGCGCTGCCGCTGCCCCTGCCGTTCGTGAGGTTAGGGTTGGCGAACATTGTCACCGTCTATGCTATCATTGCCATGGGCGTAGGCGATGCAATGGTCCTGACCATTCTGAGAGTCGCGATCTCGTCGCTTCTGGTCGGCACGTTTCTGGGTCCGTCGTTTGCCATGGCGCTGGGCGGTGGTGTGGCCGCGACGCTCGCGATGTGGGTTGCCTTCAGACTTGCGGCTCCTCCGCTTGGGGTTGTAGGTGTCAGTCTCGTGGGTGCGCTTTTCCACAATGTGGCGCAGCTGAGCGTCCTCGCGATTCTTTTCACGGGACCCGGCCCGGCCGTCCATCTCATGCCGGCTGCCATGCTTATGGCGGCGATTGCCGGTTTCGGCACGGGGCTCGTCGCGCTCTTTACGTTCAAGCGGATTGATAGAGGAGGACTCGCAGGTGACTGAGACAGGCATTGTGGTGTCAGTCAAACATGGTGCGGCGGTTGTCAGCATGCCGATGTATGGCGGGTGCAAGAGCTGCGGGATCTGCATCGACGGGGAGGGTGGGCACGAGGTTCTTCTGCTGGCTAAGAACGAGATTGGCGCCGTTGAAGGCAACACGGTCGAGATTGAGATCAGCGCCGGCAAGGTTGTGTCGGCCGCATTCATTGTCTATCTGGTGCCTGTGTTCGTGACGATCATAGGGTTCATGGTCGGGCACTGGATGACGGGCGGAGACGATGAGGCGTTGCTGCCGATCGTGCTGGCAATCGTCTTCCTCATCCTGTCGTTTGTCGGAGTCGCACTGTATGATCTCAGATTGAGGAAGACGGAAACACACGAAGCTACCGTCGCGCGCATCCTGTCGCCGGAGGAGGTGGAGGAGCGCAACAGATCCGCGCACGATACAGGGATTGGGGAGTAGCCTTTGCCGAAAAAGAAGAAAACAACGATGTCGGACGAGGAACTGAAAGACATGTTGGGAAGAGCAGCCGAACTGGCGCTCTCGAAGAAGGCTGAGGGCGTGATCGCCCTCGATCTTCGAGGGCTGACCACAAGCTGCGACTACTTCATGATCTGTCACGGGAACAGTGACGTTCAGGTGGGCGCCATAGCGGAGGCCATAACCAGAGGGCTCAGAGACGACGGCGATCGTGTCTGGCACGTCGAGGGGGCGGAAGCACGGCAATGGATTCTTCTCGACTACGTTGACATTGTGATCCACGTGTTCGACAGGGAACGTCGCGACTACTACCAGCTGGAGCGTCTCTGGGGAGATGCGCCTGTTGAGACCTACGAGGACGCTGAGCCACCCGCGGGCGAGTAGGGGCGGACCTCTGGTGCTGTCCGGAGCGCACGACCCGGCCCCGCGTCGGGCGACCACAGATGGAAAGGGATCGAAAGCATGATCGAGCCGATTCTGGCCAGAAGAAGCATCAGGAAATACACGGATGAACCGGTCGGTGAAGACGGGATCCGCATGCTGCTGGATGCCGCGATGGCCGCACCGTCAGGAAAGAACATCAAGCCCTGGCACTTTGTGGTTGTGACGGAGCGCGCCACACTCAATGCGCTTGCCGATAGCGCGCCGTACTGGAAGATGCTTCATGAGGCTACACTCGCTATCATCGTCTGCGGTGTCCCCGCGGAATCACGGAAGTACTGGGATCAGGATGCGTTCGCTGCGACCGAGAACATCCTGATCGCAGCGGCGATGATGGGGCTCGGCAGCGTCTGGCTGGGATGCCATCCGAACGATGATCGCCTCGATGCCGTCAGGAGTCTTACGGCGATCCCCGAGGAAATCGTTCCAGTTTCCGTACTGGCGATCGGACACGCGAATGAGTACAAGGAAGCACGCACCCAGTACGATGAGGAGCGTGTTCACAGGGAGCGCTGGTAGCAGCGGGCGCATGCGCGGTCACTGCCTGCTGTGGACTCATTGATAGGCATAACTCCCCGGGAGGAGGAGTCTTCATGATCAGAAATGAAATCATCGATGCCATGCTCGCGCGCAAGTCGCTCAGGCGATACGAGGACCGCATGCCCTCGGACGAAGTGATCGAGACGGTCGTGCGTGCCGGCCAGCAGGCGCCGTTCGCCGCGCAACTGGGGAGCGTGCTCCTGAGCCGCGGGCCAAAGAATGTTCCCTTCGGCGCACCTCTTCTGTTCACGATCTGCATCGATGCGCATCGCCTGGAGGCGATCATGGCCAAGCGCAGCTGGCCGATGGTCACAAGCGACCTGCCGCTGCTTCTGTTCGGCTTCCAGGATGCCGCGCTCATGGCTGAGAACATGGTGATGGCCGCCGAGAGTCTGGGAATGGGCAGCTGTTTTCTGGGCGGTACACCGTTTCGGGCGGACGAAGTGATCGAGCGCTATGAGCTTCCGCGGCGGGTCTTCCCGCTTGTCGAGCTTACGATTGGATACCCAGCAGAGACCCTGCCGCCACGACCGCGGTTCCCGATGGACTTCCACCTCTTCGAGGACAAATACCCCGATTTCAGCGACGCCGACATCGAGGAAGCCGCACGCGTCATGGACGAAGGCTATCTCGCCCAGGATTACTACCGCAAGGCGAAGGCCATGGTGAAGCTCGAGGGGGACAGAGCGGAGACGTTCAACTACGATGACTACAGCTGGACAGAGCACATGGGCAGGAAGTGGGGGCAGTGGTTTCCGTCCCCCGACGTTCTGCTCGAGCAGCTGGAGAAATGCGGATTCGAGCTCCGGGGACCCGTGCGGGACTCCGATGCGGATTCCGATCGCCCCGGCTAGCTGATGAGGGTGGGAAGAGGTGTGACGCTTCTCCCGTACCCCCTGAGAGGAGGGAGTCAAATGCCGCGAGCATCTGTTGCTGTTCTGATGGCATGCGTACTCTTGGTGTGCCTGTCATCTCAGGCGTGGGGACAGGATCCTCAGGCACTTGCTGCGCCCGAGGATGTGATGCCGGCAGTAGTGGCTGCCTATATGGGCAGTGATCTCGCTGCGTATGCGGCATGTCTCGCCCCTGATTTCGTGTTCGTTGCCATTCCTGGTGTGCGCGATCTTGATGGGGGCAACATGTTTCCATGGTCGAACCGGAGTATGGAACTGCGATTCCATGAGAGGATGTTCGACGGTGGAGGATATGAGCCGCTCCCGGTGTTCGAGTCAATCGACTATGTCCAGATGGGAGCTCCTGAAGAACTCGTGGACGAGGAGGGGCGACACCTCGTCGTACTGCGATACAAGGTGTCCATGCACGTGATGATCGGCGATCGGCATGTGCCGATCTTCAGCATTCAAACGCTGCAGCTGCATGATTCGGGCAATACGAGCGGATGGCAGATCGTTCGCTGGGAAGAGGATCGAGTATGGGATGATCCAGCATCTCCCGTTGAGGAGCCGTGGCAACTCACCGTGCAGGCCGACGGGATGCTCTACTGGCATGGGCATCCATTCTCCGGCCTGATTGTGTTCGAGTATTATGATGGGAAGCTCACTATCAACGGTGAGCGAATGTACGTCTCCGAGAGGGAGGTACCGCCGCCTCGTACGCCGGATACCTTCAACACATACGAGCTCCTGTGCTGGCGAGCCTCGGCATGCGAGAGCTTCGATGAGTGGGTGGCCGTGTACGAGGAGTCTCCTCTCGTGGACGTCCTCCGCGTGATCCCGGACTACAGCATCGACTTCGACTGGTTGGATGACGGCATCACGAAGCGGGTCACCGCGATACGGGGTACGGGGGAGCACACCTCCCTGCTTCCTCCTGCGAGGGAGCGCACCATCGCGCGAATCCAGAAGGTCGCCGGGTATCTGGAGAAAGGTGCGACCGTCTGGCTCAGCACTGCACGGACGCTCATGACCAGGTCCGGCGAGCCGCCTGCGGAGGGGCTTCCGAGCTGGGCGGTGGAAGAGATGGAGGCGCCAACCGATCCGGACCACGTGCCGTCGGGGATACACGGTACCAGACGCGGAGGGCGATGATGAGATCTGCAGCCGATCCACGTCTTGACTGCTGGAACTCATCCCCGAAGATGAGGGGTATTCCTCTGCCAGTCGCAGCTGACGGCGCATGAGCATGTCTGCCGCAAGCCTACCCATCAGCCTTGAAATGGCACACACTCACGGTGTATTCTCCTACATGATGCACTCCGCTATGCAATGACGTACCCGGAGGTGCCAGCGTGTACCAGAAGGACCTGATCAAGATACTCACGGCCGCGGTCGATCGCGTTGGCCTGGAGTGCGATGTAATAGAGGTGTCGCCGCCGCGTGATCCGTCGCACGGTGACGCATCGACCAATCTTGCCCTGATTCTTGCGAAGAAGGCGAAGAGGAACCCACGCGAGATCGCCCAGGAACTTATCGACGCGCTTGAGCTTGAGCAATCGTTTGTCGAGAGCGTGGAGATCGCGGGTCCCGGGTTCATCAACTTCCGATTCGCCGCTCCGTGGTACGAGGAGATCCTGAGACAGGTCGTGTCCCAGGGAGAGAACTACGGTTCCTCTGATGGCGGGAAGGGCCGGAGGATCCAGATTGAGTTCGTGAGCGCCAATCCCACAGGTCCTCTGAATATCGTCAGCGCGCGTGCGGCCGCAGTCGGTGATGCGATGGGGCGGCTCCTGACTGCGACCGGTGTCCAGGTCCAGCGTGAGTACTACGTGAACGACGCAGGCCGCCAGGTCGAGAAACTGGCGCTCTCCGTCGATGCCCGCATGAAGGAGATCCTTGGTGAGAAGTGGGAGATTCCTGAGGGCGGGTACCATGGCGAGTACCTGAAGGAGATCGCCGAGAAGCTCCTTGCTCAAAGCCGGATCTGAGGGAGATGCCCGAAGCCGAGCGGCTCGAGTATTTGAAAAAGGCCGCCATCGATGCGATCGTCTCGGAACAAAAACATGATCTCGAGAACTTCGGTGTCGAGTACGACCGTTGGTTCTACGAGAGCGAGCTCAGGGACGCGGGTGCGGTTGAGGATGCGCTAGAGAAGCTCAAATTATCGGGGGAGACGTACGAGAAGGAAGGCGCCGTCTGGCTCAAGACCACGCCTCACGGCACGAACGACGACAAGGTTATCGTGAAGAGCGACGGACTTCCTACGTATCTCCTTCCCGACGCCGCCTATCACCTCAACAAATTCGAGAGAGGGTTCGACCCCGTCATCGACCTCTGGGGTCCGGACCACCACGCGCACATCGCCGAGATGCACGCGACTCTCGATATCCTCGGGTACCCCAAGGATCGGCTGGAGGTCCAGATAATCCAGCAGGTGAACTTCATCGAGGGCGGCAAGCAGGTCAAGATGTCCAAGCGGGCCGGCCGGCTGGTCACGCTCAGCGAGCTCGTTGGAGACGTCGGAGTGGATGTGGCGAAGTTCTTCTTCCTCATGCGGAAACAAGCATCGCATCTCGACTTCGATCTGGATCTGGCGAGGGAGGAGACCGATGAAAACCCGGTCTTCTACGTGCAGTACGCGCACGCCCGGGTCTCGAGTCTGATACGCTTCGCCGGGGACAGGGGACAGATGGTCCCGGCGCCGGATGACGCGGACCTGTCCGATATGGGGGTGGGGGATGCCTGCCAACTGGTCCTCATGCTCGCCGATTTCCCGCGCCTCATCGAGAGTGCTGCTGAGGCACGCGAGCCACACAGGCTGACGACATACCTGAGAGATGTCTCGGCCAGATTCCACGCTTACTACCACAACAACCGCATCGTCACGGATGATCCTGTAACGACGTCCGCACGCCTGTTTCTGTCTGAAGCGACGCGGACCGTACTCAGGAACGGTCTCGTGTTGCTCGGCATCGCAGCGCCCGAGAGGATGTAGCAGGGGAGTGACTTGTGGCAGTCCGCTACATGGATGGCCCCCGATTTGTTAAGGCGTTCATCGCCGGAGCCCAGTGGGTGGCGACGAAGCGCGTCCACCTGAACGAAATAAACGTCTTTCCTGTCCCCGACGGCGACACGGGCACAAACCTGACACTCACGCTCAAGGCGGCCACCGACGCGATTCGCCACCATGAGAATCGCCCTCTTGGCGAGATCGCCGAGGTGTTGTCGCGTGCCGTATTGCTGGGTGCCAGCGGGAATGCCGGCGTCATCTTCGCTCAGTTTCTGAGAGGCTTCGCCGGGGAGCTCGAGGGCATCGATCGTCTCTACCCGCCAGCTTTCGCCGCCGCGCTCAGAAAGTCGGTGGACGGAGCCTACGAGGCCATGGCCGAACCGACCGAGGGTACCATCCTCACCGTGATGCGTGAGTCGATCGATAAGGTCGTGAGCGTGATCGAGGAGGGCGAAGGAGATTTCCTGGTCATTCTTTCGGTGATGCATCGGAAGGCTGCGGAGAGCCTCGCCCGGACGCCTGACCTCCTGCCGGTTCTCAAGGAAGCGGGTGTGGTCGACGCAGGAGGAGAAGGCTTCGTCGATTTTCTCGAGGGCATGCTCCGTCTGTTCCGGGGAGAGGACGTGGGTGATGCGCTTGATGCGCTGCCGACCGTCGATAATGCTGTGCTGCCGAAGATGAGGGAAAAGGATCTCAAGTATCGGTATTGTACGGAGTTTCTGGTCGAGAGTCCCAACGTCAATCCGGACGATCTCCGGATCCGGCTCGTGGGCATGGGCGGCTCACTCATAGTTGTCGGGGGCGCGGGACTCGTCCGCGTGCACATTCACACCAACAGTCCGAACAAGGCCTTCGACACGGCGGAGAAGTTTGGAGATGTGCGGAACAAGAAGATAGACGACATGCGTGAGCAGCACCGGGAGTTCATACGGAAGAGCGTTTCTGTCGAGCGACAGGTTCGCATAGTCACTGATTCGACGGCTGACATCCCGGGTGACATTGCGGAGGACCTGGGCATCGTCGTTGTGCCGCTCACCGTGAACTTCGACGATGGGAGCTACAGGGATGGCGTCGATCTTTCCCATGAAGAGTTCTACTCCAGGCTTGCTACAGCTGGGAAGCCTCCAACGACCTCGCAGCCTACATTTCAGGACTTCCTGAAACGGTACGAGGAACTGAGTTGGGAGACGAAGACCGTCCTCTCTATTCACATATCATCCAAGATGAGTGGGACGGTCCAGTCGGCCCGGGTGGCATCAGAGCAGATCAGTGGCCTTGAGGTGAAGGTCATCGATTCGAGGACCGTTTCGGTGGCGCTCGGGCTGGTTGTCATCGAGACGGCGCGGGCTGCCCGACGTGGGGCGTCTCTCGCGGAGCTCGAGGTGCTCGCCTCAGGCCTCTGCGCACGTGCGCGCGTCTACTTCACGGTGGGAACGCTCGACTACCTCGTGAAGGGAGGGCGCATCGGCCGGGCGCGGGCCATCGTTGGGAAACTGGCCCGTCTGAAGCCTATTCTGACAGTCGAAGGTGGGAAGATAGCTGCGGCAGCCAAGGCGGTGGGAGAGCGCGGCGTCATTGACAAGCTTGGCGAGCTGGCGGCCCCTGAACTCGAGGGCGCATCAGGCGGAATGCTGGGAATTGTGCACGCGCAGCGACCGGAGATGGTGGAGCGGTTGGCTTCTTTCTTCCGCGAGCGGTTCGGGTTCGATGAGGTGACAGCCTTCGAACTCGGCGGGATCGTCGGCACGCATGCGGGGCCGGGGACGTGGGGTGTGGGGTACCTGCGGAGGGGGTCAGGTGGGGTGTGATGGGGGTCTACTAGGTGGTGTCTGCTGCCGGTGTGGGTGTTTTCTCTTGACTTCCGTCGTCACAACGTAGATTCATTGTAGTTTGAGGCCGCGAACGGCACCTTAAGTGCCACGAAACCACGAGCTTGCAGGAGGCGGCACCATACTTCTCAAGGCGAAAGACCGCGTTGTGCCTATTGAGCATGTCGAGCAGGCTCTGGTCAGTCTGCACGATGTACGGTCGGCACGTGTCGTGGCGGACGATAGGGGAGAGATCCTCGAGATACACGTTGTTGCGGGAGCGGCGCGGAGCGCGAAGCAGATAGCGCGTGATGTTGGTTCGCTCATGGTGGCCAAGCTCGGCATCTCAGTGGATCACCGGAAGATAAGCGTTGCGCTCGTGGATGGCGATGAGGCAATAGAGCCAGAGCTCGGGAGAGAAGAGTCATTGCCTCCAGCATCTGTCAGCCGCTTCGAGGCAGATGAAAGCCGCGTTGAATTCGTAGGCGTCAGCATAGCTCAGTCGCAGAACATGGCTGAGGCACGCGTGGAGCTTGCGTTGGGTGAGGCCGAGACCGTAGCGTCGGTCTCCGGGGCGGACGCGCCGACATCGATTTTGCGGACCGTGTCTGAGGCGGTCATCAAGGCCATCCAACAGCTGCTTGACGACGCGGGACTGCTGGCGGTGAGTGCGATTGAGCAGGTGACTGTCGGAGGGGATCCAATCGTTGTCACGGCCATCATCCACGTCGCCGACAGGCAGGAGAAGCAGCTGATCGGCGCGTGTGCTGTGAACGGGGATCCAGTGCTTGCGGCAGCGCTTGCAACTCTGGATGCAGTCAATAGATACCTGCGGCGTCTTAGTCGCAGAGTGCCGACGGAATACGAAATCATCGGGCCGGCATCGAAGACTAGTGCACAGGAGAACTAGCGAAGCGGATTCGACCTCATAGCGAAGCGTCCCCTATTGCCCTTGGGATGTGGACATCACGTCAGAGATGAGCAGTAGCTTCCAGGGGTAGCTAAGACGCGAGGAGGTGGAATTTTGTTCTTCTTCAGATTTTTCTATGACATCCTGCTGTTCGGAACCAAGACTGGCTGGGAGTAGTGGCTAGCTGGATGTCGGCCCGCCCCATTGCGAGGTACCCCCTTTGAGTGACTCCACAGCAAGTCCATTTGAGGGGACTACCCCTTGGTTCAAGCTCTACTACTTCCTCATAGTAGGTCTCGGACTCTTCCTTGCGGTCTGGAAATTCCCTTCTGTCCGCGTTGAATCGTGGATCCCCGTGCTCTGGTGGGTGGCGTTTGGCATAGTGGCCGAGCTGAGTCCAATCTCGGTTCCGAGGTCCGGCGCCTACATCACGGTGTCATCCGCGCTCGATTACGCTGCCATAATCATCTTTGGTCCCGCTGTTGCAGCCATAATCTCAACCGTCGTTACGGTGGCAGCGACCGGAGCCAGACTTCCGCTGCACAAACTCCTCTTCAATGTCAGCCTTTTTGTAGTGATGATCTTCGCGGCGGGAGCGGTGTTCGAATCAGTCGGCGGAGCGTCTACCGCAAATGTGGGACTGCTGGTTCTCCCTCTTGCCGCATGTGGCATAACCTATTTCGCCGTGGACACCATTGGGATCAGTTTCATCATTGCCCTATACGCAAGAGAGAACCCGTGGAGAATCTGGCAGCGCACGTATCTCTGGACAACGGTCACGCATCTTGTTGGATTTGTGCCTCTCAGCGCCATTATGGTCGTGATCTATCTGTACATCGGTATTCCGGGCG
>JAUVLP010000215.1 GCA_030600655.1 Candidatus Eiseniibacteriota bacterium | reverse complement strand
TTCCACTGAGGACCGAATCGCCTGCCGGGCGCCCGGTGCCAGGCTGAGCTGCACCGGTTCGGCGTGGACACGGCGCAGGGTGCTCAGGTCCAGTTGGCCGGGGGTGAGTTGTAGGGCGTACATCTACGTCTCCTCTATAAGCATAGATGAGTCTTTCTCTCCCGCTGCTTCCATCACACTCCACCGCGCTGGAACGCCGTCCCCTGCAGCCTGTTGTTGTCCGCGGCGCTGTCTTCGAACGCAGACGCATGTGCTCAGCGCAGCACGCACCCGCTCTTCGTCTTGCCAGCAGAGAGAATCTCATCCAGATCCTGGGGCCAGAGCATCTCGCGCCTTCCTTCTGCGTTCTTGTAGTTCATACCAAGCGCATAGCCGTATCCGTAGCTGTTGTAGAGAGCAATGGCCCGTTGCTCCTCCCGTCTGGTACGGCATCGCACAATTGAGTAGTATAGCATCATCTTGGCTGCGTTTCGTCCCGCCTCAGCCGGTGTCATTTCCTCCCAATCCCTTAGCACCGACTTCGAGTAGACGACCTCACCGACCTCCTCCATGTACCAGAAGGTCATCTCGAGGGCAGCCTCGGCCAGCGCCTCCTTCGACCATCTCAAGGTAATGCGCCACTCGCTATCCCCGGTTTGGATGACCTCATCGTCCTTCTGTGGCGGCTGACCTGCGTCTACGTGAAGCAAGCGGCCATCTTCCGACTCTTCGAACCTGAATGATCGCGGCAGCTTCCACCGACTGGGCAGAACGGCAATGCGCGTAACCCGCCGGATCTTCCCCTGGCCCATGTTGACTCTTTCGGCGGGGTAGTCGACATCACCAACTCGGAGGCCTCGCTCTGCCCGCCGCATGTGATTGTCGAGCTGTTCGCGCAGGCGGTTCTTGGAGCAGAAGTATGATTTGACCTCCGCAACACCAGCCACTCGGATGCACGGGTGGGAGTCTTCACTACGCTCCTCCATCATCAGGTACAGATCGGCACCCTTGATCAGGCGTTTCCCGTTTGCGGTGCGGACGCGAACCGTATCGCCAAGATAGAGCCGCACACCAGGTGGAAGTTCACCGTTCCCTTGGAGCCGCCTCACCAGCTCCATGCAGGGCTTGGCCGCGAGCAGCTCTGCGATTCCCCCTTTGAAGCAGTTCACCATGTGCGAGTAGATGAAACTGATGGCGGCAGCCGTGTCGGCATCGGAGAGGCGCCGTTCCACGAGTTCCCCCGGGATCTCCCCAGCGTCCTCATAAGGGCCTTTGAGAAGAAACTCCTGGAACAGCTTACCCCGGGGGTGTGTCTCAATGTCGCGGATGGATCCAGCGAGCGCTTGTCGAAAGATGCAGAGGGGATCAGTCCCATTCCCGAATACTGCACCCTCTGCCAGAGCAGCGTGCAGCGCGGACTCCACGGCGCCGCCAAGATCGGAACCGATCAGATCAAAACCAACAGAGTCAACAAGCGATTTCGTATCACGGATCATGTTCGTACCGGAAGTGGCCTTCGCCACGATGGGAACCTAGCCACACGTACACTGCAGCTTGTGGAGGGCTCCAGCGAATCATCGTCAGCCGACGGCCTGTATGCCAGCTCGCGGCAGGCTCGTGACAGACGCGGTGGACCAGTGCAAGCGCCTGTTAGCTGCTCTCTCGATCACCTCTCCCAAGGCGGGCAGAATCACCATCAAATGCCTGCCCCTAGCTGCGTCGCGCAAGCTTGTTGGCGAAAATGCCGATCAAGCCCCCGAGCATGACGTACCCAAGAAGCACTTCAACGACGAGCCAAACCTCTCCGGCGAAATTCAGCGGATGGATGTCACCGAATCCAAGTGTAGTGAACGTAACAATACTGAAGTAGTACGGCGTGAAAGGGGTCGGAATGCGGGTGCTGGACGAGACGGCAACATCCGGGTCCATGCGAACGAGGAGTGCCTCGACGGGCCCCGGGAGCCAGGCGGGGGCAGGATAATCGGCGAACACCGCTCCGAAAGCCATCGCTGCAGCCAGTACCCAGAACATCCAGAGTCCGAAGCTCCGGCCGCAGTGGGAGGTCAGCTCCCAGAAGAAGAAAAGCGTGCGTCTGATCTTCCCGCGCAGTCTCCATGATCGGATCCACTGCTCATCACCGATGTAGCGTTTGAGATATGCGTTCGACGCGCCATCGATGATCGTGGTATTCAGACCAAGGAACGTCGTTACCTTCCGCTCTGGTAGTTCTCGTGAGGTGAGGCGCGTTGGCACATTGAGGAAGGGACGCAGAATGTGATTCCAGAGCCCGGCGAGCACCGTGTTCTCACGAAACTTGATGTCAGAGAAACTCGCCGGCCGTTCCGCAAACGCTCCTCCGAATCGCACCTCGCCGTAGAACTCGGTTTCCCCGAAATGCGCGTCCCCACAGAAGAGAACGTCCATGAACGCGACGTCCCCGCTGAATATGGTACTGCGGAAATCGGCGTCTCGGCGGAAAGATTAAAGCCAGCGGGAAAGGGATTTAAAGGTTTATGCCCTTTTCATGGAGAGAAGACTCCTTCTTTTATGGTTAGCCCGGAAAAGCAGTTATTTCATTGTTTTGGGTGTGGAGAAGGGGGCAATGTT
>JAUVLP010000214.1 GCA_030600655.1 Candidatus Eiseniibacteriota bacterium | reverse complement strand
TTCCACTGAGGACCGAATCGCCTGCCGGGCGCCCGGTGCCAGGCTGAGCTGCACCGGTTCGGCGTGGACACGGCGCAGGGTGCTCAGGTCCAGTTGGCCGGGGGTGAGTTGTAGGGCGTACATCTACGTCTCCTCTATAAGTGCGCTAGTGGTGGAGTGTTACAAATCATAGCGTGGAGATCATCTTCACATAAGAGATCGAGATGCGCCCCGCACTCCGTGAGGCGCATCCGCTCGACTGCGGCATCGTTATCGGGCCGAATCGGAGCCATCGATTCCGTGGTCCGAGTCAAACTGACGCATCCGTTCCTCAGATTCCGGTTCGCGCTCCTTCATGCGCTTCCGCTTCGCGGCCCGCAGGGCGAAGACCTGAAAGACCGCAACCAGAACCCCTCCTCCCGCGACGACCAGTGCTGAGATAGTTGACTTCTCCATGGATCTCCTCGATGAGCTGGTTGACGGATCGCGTATGAACCGCGGGTGTCAGGCTGGCGTGGCAACGCCCGATGCAGTCGGCGTGACGGGCGAGGTCGTTGGGTGCGGGCGCTAGTTAGACCGCTGTGTACTTCAGGTCAATGTCACGGCGTCTCCCCACCCGAGGACGGCATAGGCCGCAGCCACGACAGCACAAGCGGGGGCGCCGTGGCACGTCACCGTCGCAAGCTGCGTACTGACTCCGCCGAATTCTATGCTCTGCTTGCTCATCATGGAGTTGAGCGACAGGACTATGGAGCGCTCGACATCAGACTCTGAAGCACCGACATACTCGGCGAAGAGACCCTCGCCAGTGGTGGCACTGACTGTCCAACCGAGACCAGCCACGACGCACTGGCCAGGCTCGACTGCGAACCCCCGCGACACGACAGCATAGAGCCGGTCACCGGCCGATCCGACAGGAAGAAGGGTTTCATGGACACAGACTGATGCTCCACTCGGGATCACCGAGGAAAGACCAATGATATTGTACCGGCCAAGTCCTGCACTCTCGAGTGCTGCGTGGAAGGCCGCCATTTCCGTTGGGCCTGAACCAGCGCCGCTGACGATCGCGATTTCCAAGAACGGTTCCTCCCGCTGCGCGGATTGGGTTCAATCTGGCAATCCCTCAAGTAGTGTCCCCCTCTCGAACAATCCTCTTCAGGGCCTCGGAGTACCATGAGGGGTTTTCGCCAAGGAAGCGTTGGATGATAGGGCTACTGGCATGGATGGAGACGACGTAGGATCTCCATGTCTCTTGAGCATCCTTCGGCATGCATTGCATCTGGAGCGCCACATGATCGAAATAGTCACAGAGAACCTCGGCCGCAGCCTTCACACGCGCCAGTTCTGGAGAGTCCGGCTCAAGACGATCGACATCGTGCCCTTCGTAGAAATAGGGTCGAAGCTCAGGATAGCTCAAGAAGAGATGTGTGATATCGGAGTCCTGTGCGTAGAGCCGTCCGAATGTATCACCTTGAATCGTCTCCCTGAGTTTCCTGACTTGAACGATCAGGACAATCACGGCAGCACCGGAGACCACAAGAGTCCCAATGGAGCCCACAGCCTGCCAGAAGTCCGGCGTGTGCGTCATGTCTCTCTTACCCCCAGTCAACAGCGGTCTAGCGGACCGCGTATCAGCCGCGAGCGGTAAGGCTGGCGCGGCGGGTGCGTCGCGGGCGGAAGCCCGCAGTGCAGTCGGCGTGACAGCCAAGCTCGTCGGCTGCATACGCTAGTCGTGGCGGTCACGCGCTCCATGCAAGCAACCGATGCTCTCGTTCCCAATCCCAGCCGGCCGTGCGAAGCTCGTCCACGAAGTCCGTGAGGTAGGAGGAGACGAACTTGGCCTCTTTCAGCAGGTCCCGAATCATCGGGTAGTGCTCCGTGATGACGAACTTCACCAATGGCTCCCACTGAGCCTCGAATTCGTGTTTCGGCATCAGCCCGCGGGACCGGGCCTGAAGAACAGCATTGCAGAACCCGATGCAAACCTCGGTGTAGGTCGAGTAGATGGCCCAGTCTCGATCCTCATCGGTCAGCTGCTCGTACGCGCCCCTCATGCGAGCAGCACTCCACCGGCGGGCCAGCGGGAGAAGCTCCGGTCGTTGCAGCTTCGCCTGGACGACCCGATCGTACAGCTCGCTGATTGCGCGATAGGCCTCGGTCTCCTGCACCAAACGGCGGTGCCTCAACATCCAGATGCTCACAATGCCCGTAATCACCGCTGCTGCGACGGAGACAGATGCTGCGACGATCGAGGTGGTAACTGTCATGCCCCGGCGACTCCATTCCTAGTGCGCGTGATCCACCTAACCACCACTACCCTGCCGAAATCCTAAGTACGCGCGTAGCGTCCCATTGGGCAGGAAGCCCCGCGGTGACTGCTGCCGCATGTGCGCGACAGCGCCGCGAAGCCGCCCGGCGGTCAAACCGGTCGACCGCATGCGCCACCTAACTACTCCCCCGCCTGCCGTGCGTACAAGTGCTCCTGGAAGCCGACAAACACCTCTCGGATGTCAGCCTCGTTCCCCAGCAGCGCAACAGCGTCAGCGACGGCGTGGTACTTCAGTTCAAGAAGGCGGGGCAGCTTCTCCTGGTCGAGTTCCCCCACACCTTGC
>JAUVLP010000144.1 GCA_030600655.1 Candidatus Eiseniibacteriota bacterium | reverse complement strand
GTGTGCTCCGTGCGCTCGAACCAGATGTTGCCATCGTCGCTGGTGAGAGACTTGGCGATAGAGTGCTTACCTTTGGCGTGCTTTGAGCAATACAGGCTTCGGCGTGCCAGCAGGCTGGTGAGGTACGTGATGCCGATGCCGAACACCTGCCTGGTCAGGATGTGATCGACGCGCTTCTGAAGATCCGGAATCTCCTTTGCCAGGCCTTCCGTGAGGCGGCTAGTGATTTCGCGGAGGAACACGCCTGACTTCGTGCATGGGTCAAGGAACCTCACCGAGCTGTCGACCCAGATGTTCGCACCCTTGTTGTCGGCCGCCCACGCATGGGCGAGGGTGTCCAGCATCCTGTTGGCGAACTCGGGCGGTGTGAATACCTCGTCGTTGGAGAGGTTCGCGATGCACGTCAACACATCCGGGTTGCGACCACGGAGCGAGAAGCCTGCCTGGCCGTTCATGTGGACTCCTTCGGAACGTCGCCGAGGGTCGTGCGAGCAAGCTCGCTCACCGTCATCGGCGGGTATGTCTTGGCCGGGGTGAAAATCTCGTGCTCACCAAGATGGGCGAATAGCGTGCCCTCCTCACCGAAGGCAGCCATCTGAGTCAGGACGTCAAAGCGGAAGTCGCGACGCTGAAACTTGCCCTTGCCGAGGTAGCCCCACTCCGCGAAAGTGATCGCCTGGCCATCGCTCGTGCGCATTTCCAAGGCGTCACCGTGGATGAGGTTCTGCGACAGCACATAGGAGGCCGCTCGGTACAGGTCCTCCGATCCCTCCAGTTTCAGGTAGTCGGCAAGAATCTCCAGCATGTTCGCACGGCACTCGGTGATGTTATCCGCCAACAACTCGATTCCGTAGGTGCACATCAGAGCGAGAAGGGCGTAGTGCCTCTTCTCGAAGTCTGACGTCCCGAACTTGAGTTCGACGGCGGCGAGCTTGCGCCGCAGGATCTGCACTAGGAAGTTCCCGCATCCGCACGCGGGCTCCAGTAATCGAGAGTCAATCCGCTCGGTCTCGCCGTTGACGAGGTCGAGCATCGCCTCGACCATCCACGCGGGGGTGAAGACCTCCCCATGGTCGGCGATACGCTGTCTTGACTTGGTAAGGCTCATAGATCTCCTGTGTCGCGACTCAGCGCACGTACCCTCGCTCACGTGCCATGCGGGCTAAGGAATCGCGTTTCGTTAGCCCGCAGCCTAGCCCGGTCCCGGCAACTCCTTGGCACGCAGGTGTCTTGCCAGACCATCCAAGTCCGGGAACAGCGCATATTCGTTCACTCCAGCAAGATGAAGGAAGTCCCTCGCGCCATCGTGCGCACCCTCGGGCACCACGATCTTGGTCATTACTTCTGGATGAAGCGAATCGAGGGACTCGTCGAGGTTCTTGTGCAGAGTGAACGCGCACTGCTGTGCTCGCATTCTGTCGCTTTGACTCTCACCCGCGACTGCGACTACTTGAGGGATCATCTGGCCGAACAGGGGATTCCCGGAGTCAATGAAGAACGTCCTGTAGCTGTTCGGATAAGAGACATCCAAGTGAATGATGACTTCGGAGCCGGCTGCGATACGGTTGAGTTGATACGGATTGAGTAACCAGACAGCCGAGTCCCCCTTTGCGTCTTTGACCGCGAAAGACAGCGCGACAGCAAAGCTACGGGTCCAATCTAGGAGTCGAGTCGGAAGACCGTGATGCCGCATGAGGAAGAGCTGATCCCAATCCGATGCGCCTGCCGGAATCAGATGCCCACCCATAGAGGAGAAGAAGTACCACAGGCGAGACTCGACACCGCTCCACGCGAGCAGACGCGCGAGTTCAGGTTTCAGACCCCATGACGCCTTGCACTGACCTCGGAAGTATACGTCCGGGCAGCCTGCCTGCCTCATCTCCTCGACTCGACCCACCACTTCGCTGTAAACGTCCGTCCATTCGCTCATCAGTGTCTCCGGATACTCAGCAAGGCCCTGCTCTACCCGCTAACGGTCAAGTCATCGCCACCCGCAGGACCCTGGTCGCGGGGTCCTCCAGTCGATTCGCCCTCGCCGCGAGATTTCTCTGGTAGGTGGATACCAAATGCGACCTCGAACTTCTGTTTGAAGCAACGCCGCAGCTCATCGTTTTCCCTCTCGTCACTCATGAGGCGAGCTATGTAGCTGTCGAAGTAGGCATGAACAACGGTCAGCACTCGTTTGGGATCGAATACCGTGGTGAGACACGGACGCCCGTCGTTGTCGTATATGGTGAGTCCCTCACTGAAGGCAATGGGAGTCGGCAACGAGGTCACCCCAACGTAGAGCGGCAACGAAGCTTCGTGTACAAGACTGCAGCGAGCTTGGTAGAGAACCTGCGCCACAGTGCTGAGTTCAGGGGCGAACGGATGACCATCAGGGAGTTCTATCTTCTCGGGAAGGTCGGCGCTCAACTCGGGTAGATTCTCGTCCACGAAACCTATGAAGTGCTTCGGCTTCGCTTTTGCTGCACCGACGTGGTATTGACTGAGAGAGTCGATGAGCAAGCAGTTCAACACCATGGTCGGGAAGCCGAGATGTCCGACTACGTTCCCCGGTAGCGATGGATTCTGCATCAGATGCGCTGGGTTCAGGAACCACTTCTGAATCCTGTCTTGGAATGCCCTGACAACTGACGCGAAGTCGCTCCAGTCGATGTGCGAGTAGAACAAGTCTTTGGTGAACTTCCTGTTGGTACGAACCACCTCGTAGAACACAAGCCCTCCCCAATTGATGCTGATTGTAGCTGCGGTTGTTAGACCGCGCGCCTCCCCACTTCACGCCCCGAGCCGGTTGTGTGGTGCCGTCACCTTCACATCCCACGCGGTCGTCGAGGGATGGGATAGGTCGATTGCCAACTCGGTCTTCAGGGTGGGTGCCACGCGTGCCCCAGATCCCACTATGTCTAAGATTGCCGCAGTCATTCGTACATATCGGTAGAGTGCTTCCAGATCTTCTTCGGACAGGCCCTTCCTCTGTGGAGGCGGAGCACCCTCCAGCGTCTCGCGCAGAGCCCTGTTGAGCGGTCGACTTCCCGCCGTACTCGGAGACGATGGATCACGGAGTTCCAAAATCTTCATTAGTAGATCTGACACACAAGACTGCGCCAGCACGGCTACGCTGTCGACCGAGCGGGCGCCGTAGGATGCCTTGTGCAGCCGGTACTCGAAGATCTTCCAGCGAAACCATGCTCTCCACGCTCCTGGTTCCCCGAAGGTCTTTTCCCGCGCAGAATACTCCTCCGCAGGTTCCGGCAAGTCGTGACCGTAGAGGAAGTGTGTAAGACCCTTGTCTGCGAGCCCTGCCTTGGCAGTGTTGCGAAGACTGATGAGGAACGCATCCGCGCGAGACAACAGCCCCCCAAGGAACACCACGACTTCACTCCAACGTACGTCACTCCAGAACTCCGCCGACAGGTTGCCGAGGACCTCCTGAGACTGACCTCGGCTCAGATGAAACGCCGTGAGAAACTCTTGGATGGTGAGATGGGAGAACGAGTACACGCCCTGAGCTCGCTCAACAAGCAGACCATGGTGTTCGACGAACTCCCTCAGTACGAGATTCCCTAGACCATCAGCAATAGGCAACGCCTTTGCATTCAGATCGAGGTAGCGAATGATGTCCGTCTCTGAGAAGAACAGCTCGTCCTCACAGAACGTGTCGCAGGCGACCTTCGCAATCAGAGTTTTCTTGGACTCAGAGTCGAAGTGCTCGACTAGCTGGTCTCGCCGAATTTGTCTGGAGGAGTCCCACTCCATGAGAAGGGCATAAAGGCATCCCAGGTACACGAGAGAGCGCTGATCAGGGAAACGCTGGTTTCGTCTGTAGCCGATGCAGAGTAGAGCTAGGAGGAGCGGTGTAGTAGCCAACTCCTGAAGACCTGCGTGGCGTCTCAGGTCAGCGAGGAAGTGCGTCGCCAGGTCGGCTTTCTCACCGAACCAGCCGTTTGCGAATGAAGCCACCTGCTGGACACCGAACTCGACAATCTCGAGCTCGGAAAACCCCTCTAGCTGACCTAGGTAATTCGCCGTCCTGCACGCCGCGATGAACTGGTTGCGTGGGAACTTTTTGGTGAGCTTCGCGATCTGTCGAACAGCGTCCTCCTGCTTGGCATGGGAGATCTCATCGAGGCCATCGAGCAAGATGAGGCACTCCTGTTTCCCTCGCAGTGTGCTCTCCAAGAACGGAGTGGCATCCTTGAATCCGCAGTCGGCAAAGGTGCTGGCAATGTAATCGAGCAGCGTGCCACACCCGGACGCCGCGTACTCCCTGAGAAAGACGAAGATAGGAAGGCGCGCGTTCTCCTCACGCCCCGCCAGATTTCGGAGTGCAAGATGCTTGAGAAACGTGGTCTTGCCAGCGCCGGGCATCCCCAGCACGAGCACGCGCTGCTTGTCCTTCACGGCGTCAACGGCCGGAACAGAAGGAGAGACGTCGGAGATCGCGTGCCCAAAATCATCAATTATTCTCCGGTTGAGTTCATGCCGCGCCCTCTCTTCAAGAAGACGGTTGACTTCAGAAGGAAGCCGCTCATGTATCGCAAGC
>JAUVLP010000081.1 GCA_030600655.1 Candidatus Eiseniibacteriota bacterium | reverse complement strand
CACCCAAGTCAACTTCGGTCTTGACCGCAGAGACGATCCCGGATGCCACCAGAGCGGCACCAACCGCACGATTGAGAGCAGTATCGTGCTTCCGAGCGATCTTGACGAGCTTGGTGAAAGCCGCGATGCTCTGCGAACCCGGTCGCCTTCCAGGGGTTCGCGTGCCCGACGCTGTGGATGTGAGTGCCTTGTGAAGGTCGCTAGCCGCGAGCTTCTTCAGACTCTCACCCTTTCGTCCGGGCTTCACACTGACACCGGCAGCCTTCATGTATCGATGAAGCTGCTCGTCTCCGAACTCCCTGGCGATGGCCAGAGCTGTACTGATGGGAAGATGTACGATCCGAACATCCAGGACTGCAGACAAGATACCCACTCGCTCGGGCATATCCGCCAATTCCAGGACGACATTCGCGTGCGTGGCAGTCATGAGGCGGTCGATATCAGCGGTAAGATGAGGACCGCGAGTGAGGGCTGCCACATCACCATCTGGGTCGTTCCCTGCGACTACGACGACCCAGAGTTTGAATTGCTCCTTCGCAAGCAGCTTCGCCGTAGCCTTCTTACTTTCAGCGAACTCGCTTCTGAGGCGACCCAAGAATGCACCGATTGTGGCCGCTTCGCTTGATAGCTCCTCCACGCGCTCCTCTGAAGCTCCGAGGTCAGTGAAGGAAGCACCATCATTAAGCACGGCAATCGTCCTGCGCGCGATGTTCGTGTACTCAGACTTGGAGGGACCGTAGAAGTCGTAGATGGGCTCCGCAGTGCCCAGCAGCGCATCCGCACCTACAGCGTGGGCGATCAGGACGAGCTGCTCGCGCAGCTCGTCAGTGTTGCACTGCCAGACCACAAGTGTCCTTTCGCCCTCGGGCAACCGCAGAAAGCTGTTGATGGAATGCACTGCAGCTTCGAGTTCTTGGACCGTTGTCTCGCAGAGCGCTTCTCGTCCCTCAATGACGAGCAACCGCAAGTCGTGGTCGGTAACCGTAGCACTCACTAGAGCGGTGGGGATTTCAACGGAAGATCCAATCTCGCGGATCTCGACGTTCTTGCGAAAGACATCAATGGTGTGCAGGAAGGTCGACTTCCCGGATCCTGAATCGCCTCGCATTATCAGAAAGGCCCCGCGTCCACTTGAGAGCATGTCGCCGTGGAGCCCATCCAGGTAGGCGAGTGCCTCATCGACTGGAACGGCGATTCGGTCAAGCGCCGTGCCAGCTCTTCTGCAGAGCGCCTCGAACCTGTCAGGCAGGAAAAGGTCTGATTGGCTCAATGTTATCCTCGTCCCGTGGCGCCTAGCGAACGGCGCATCAGCCGCGAGCGTCAGAGGTGGCGCGACGGCGGGTGGTGCGTTCGCCGTGACAGCCAAACCCGTCAGCTACATAAGCTCGTTAGGTGGCCAGTCTACTCAGTCTCAGGAAAGCCCAGCTCCGCCGGACTTGTCGCCGGTGTCACCCAGTCCAACTGCTGGAGTCGGACCGTGGCTCCAACCGCCACATGGTAAGCAGCATCGTACGCCATACCACCCAACACCATGCGAAGCAGAACATCACGGAGATGATTCATGGAGATCAGAATGGCGTCAAGCTCACTCAGCTCGTCGAAGTCGAAGAACCCCAGGTGCATCACGGTGTTCCTCAGATTCGCGACGACTTTCCGCCATGTCTTCTCACCTTTAGGTCCAGGATGCTCAGAGTAGTACGCGTCCATCACGGCCTCGTCGGACAATCCATGGAGCCTGAACAGCGCCGTGATGTACTCGCCGAAGGACGTGTACAGGGTCTTCGCACCCATGACCTGCTCAGCGATTCTCTCGAGCGCGGGTGCGTCTTCATCCGACTGCTTGTCGGCCTCCCTAGCCAGTTGATTAATGCTCCTACGGGCAGGCTTCAGAATGCCTCGCACCTTCTGCTCGTTCTCCGGCGCTAGCGAGACTACACGGCGGGTCCCGGCCTTCTTGGCCAGCCCCTCGAGAGCAAGGAATACGTTCCGGTAACGCTCACCTGGAGTGAGCGCATACGAGCTGCTGCGTATCGTGTACTTCAGGATCGCCCGATAGTGAGGATCTCCGTACCAAGAGGAGTGCTGAGCGCTGTTGAGAAACCGCCCTGTCGAAGCGAACATGTCTTCGCGTAGCGCCCCGTGTCCCCTTGCGTAGGATGGACTCCCAAGACTCAGATGCACTCGGCTGACCAGCCCGCCCTGCGCATCCCGCAGTTCTATCCAAGGCGCTCCCACCTCGATTCCGGAGGCAAGTCCTAAGATGAGCACTAAGTCCGTGGGAAACCAGCTCTCTACATCACGTCCAGAACGATGCGTGGCTGGAATCCGCCCGGCCATCACGGAGGTGACTGCAGCGCGGGCCAGACCTGCCGCGAGATCATGTGTGCGCTTCTCGTAGTCCGGCAAGCGTTCAATGAACGCAGGCTCTCCTTCAAACTCGAACAGGATCAAACGACCTTGTGGCGCCCAAGCAGGCAGCCTGCCGCGACCCTTGCGTCTCTCGCTCTCGCGGCAAACCCGGAGAGGGTGAGAGTCGAGCGACGGTTCTCCTTGCCTAGCACCCGACACGAAGTTCAGAAGAGGCAGGGCCCAGTACATGGCGGGCAACGAACCGTCTCTCCTAAACTCGGACCGCAGGGCGGCAAACTTGAGATGAAGCCCGTCCCCCACTGACCCACCAGCCAAGACAACCTTTCCCTGCGTCAGGAAGACGCCCGAAGCAGTGCGAATCTCCACATGATGACAGACGCCAGACAGGCAATCGAAACCCAGAGTTTCACTGCATTCGCTATCGCGGCCTCCCGCTTCGCTGATATCGTCCGCATCCAACTCGATCAGGCAGTGGCCCTGCTGATCGAAGACGGCGGTGGCCATACCCGCTACGGCGCACTTCGGGCAGGAGAAGGTCGCCGTTCCCCCCCCAGAGTACGTGACTTCCGTCTCCAACCAGCAATCGGGGGAGTCTGGCCTGCGCTCACGTCTATTGGGCGCAAGAGCTGCCTTCACTCTGTCGATAAGCTCAGTCAATATCATCGCTGCTACTCTCTGGTCGGCCACCTTGTATGTTGCCCCACTCTAACAACCCGCGCATCAGCTGCAAGCGTCAAGGCTGGCGTGGCGAGTGCGCAAGCAGCCAGCGTGACAGACAAGCTCGTCGGCTACACACACTCGTCAGGCGTCACGTCCTGAGCAGATCGAACGCTCCAATGTACTCAGCAAACCGATCGAGTGGGTACACGCCGCCTCGACGCTTGCTCTTGCCTGTCAGGTTGATGTGGTACTTCCCCTTGTTCTTACCCTCTCGGTTTCGGGACGCCAGCATCACTAGGTCCTTCGACGGAAGCACCCAGTATGTGTCTGCCTGCTCCGAGTAGAAGATGAAGTAGTAGTTTTCGCGGGGCTTCGGAATGCTCATCGCGGCGAAGCGCCCGGCGTCCCTCTGCTGGCAGGCACTTGACCGTGCCTTAATCTGGATATCGAGATACCGCGACTTGCCAAGGCGCACGACACAATCGATGTGCTGGTCATCCACAAGCGTCATGTAGACGTCGTACCCGCGACGGAGCAGCTCCGCGATCGCGATGTACTCGTGGCGCTTCCCGAAAGAAGCTGCGTGCCTGTAGGGCGTCCCCTTCAAGTCTCCCTCCAAGTCCGCGGCGGTGACACGCAACGGACCGCGTATCAGCCGCGAACGTCAAGGCCGGCGCGGCGCGGCGACGCCGCGCTTCGTGCCGGCGTGACAGACAAATTCGTCGGCCGCATGTGCCAGTTGGGCCGCATCGGACGAGCTCTCACAAGAAACGCCCTTTGATGAAGGAAGGACCATCTTCTGAGCTGATGGGGCCTCCGTCGAAGAAATGGGAGTGGCATCTGCGATTACTCGTTCCTCGTCCTGAGCGAGCCGTCGGACCTCGTCGGCGTCGGGCCCAAGTGCAGTATAGATACTCGCGAGCTCGAGTCATGGCTACGTAGAGAATCCGGCACTCCTCACCCATCGGGGAATCGGGTCTTGGAACGAGTCCCTCCTCGACCCCCACGATGATCACTGCGCGAACGGTTAGCCCCTTTGAACCCCCCATCGTCATCACACGCACACCGTCTGCCTGCGCGAGAGCCATGTCCCTCCCCAGTGGTTCGATCTGGTTGAGATAGCGCTCCAGAGTCAGCTCCTCCTCCGCAAGCTCGTCAAGGGCAAGCACGAGTTCCCGGAACTCCTCGGTCGGACCCGAGAACGGCCAGCCTTGAAGCACATCCAGCATCCACGCGCCCCACGCGACCCGACCAGAACCCTCGGGAAGAGAAACTGTATCGATCCAGCCGACGAGTGTCTCAATCATCCCGCTCGCCCGTTCCGCAGGCGCCTTGGGTGCTCCCTTGAACTCCCGTCGGCATTGGCCAAGAAGCGTGCTGGCGAACGTCTGAACTCCGGACTTCGCCTGCTCGTAGATGTAGTCAAAGAAGATCTGCCCCACTCCTCCCGTCAGATTCAGCACGCTGGCCCAAGCCAGTGAGTCATCACGCCGCACTAGGAGACGCATGGCCTCAAGACACAGCCGATTCTCGGGCTCAGCCAGCACTTCTATGACATGATGCGGGTCGCAGCACTGGATTCCAAGGATCTCGAGTTCTGTGCTTATCGGCTTGCTGAACTGCCTGTTGTGATCCGTTCTGACCAACACGAGGATTTGTGAGGGCAACAGGCCTTCATGATCGATGAGTCCCTTGACCAGTGCTGCTACGCCCTTGACCTCAGACTTGTTGCCCTTGAACGAAAGCAGTGCGGTGTCCCCCACTGGGGCGCTGCCCAGGCATGACAGCGAGGCACGGTTGCGATCCCGATCTGGGTCCGACTGGATCACGTAGCTTGCCCACTCAATGATGCGCTTGCCACAGCGCAGCGTAATCGACAACACGTAGTCGGCGGCACCATCGTAGTCATCCAAGAAGCGCCGGATACCAGCAGGTGCTGCCTTCCTTCCCGAGTAGATCGACTGATCATCATCCCCGGCGCCTATGACCGTGCATCCAGACCTCTCGTGGAGGAGTCGTATGGCTTCAAGATCGCAAGCGTTGAGGTCCTGATACTCGTCGACAATGAGAACGTCGTAGTCTATTCCAGCAAGGTCGTCGTGGTCATGAAGGGCACGCCTAAGCGCATATGGAAGCTCGTCAAGCAGCGTGTAGCCCAGCACCGTCCTGTGCTCCGGCCATACGGCGCGGAAACGGCTACGGTCTTCGTCCTGTATCTCCAGATCAGCCACACCCGTCAGCGACTGCCAATTGGAGGCCATCTCAGCGATCAGTTTCTTCAGCACTCGCACACGCACCTTGACTCGCGTGGCGAGGGTCGGCACCACGATGTTCTTCGACTCCCAGGTATCAGCGATGCGCAGCGGTTCGGGGAATCCTCCTACCCCTGGGTTCTGGAGGAGCACGGATATTGCGAAAGAGTGGATTGTGCTGGGGCGCTCGAAGTCGCCCGGGACCTCCTCCAGCTTCTCCGCGAGCTCTGACGTAGCTGCTCGCGTGAAGGTCAGCATCTTGGCGTTCGGAGGTTTCTCAGATTTCCGTAGTCGACTAAGCAACGCGACCATCGTTGTGCTCTTGCCAGTACCGGGTCCAGCAAGTATGCGAGCATCGTGCTCCGGCGTGTGGTCCAGTATGATCTGCTGTTCAGGTGTTGGCTCGAAGGGCATCAGCATGCTCTCTGTATAAGACGAAGCACCACGTATTCACACAGTCATTCGGTCGCGAGTCTGCTTCACTTCTAAATGGCTGGCAGAGGGTTGAAGTCCGATGCGGCCCAACATCCAAGTGCCCTGCAGTCAGGACCAGATGAGCTTCTTCACAGTTTCCGACACGACGTCGACGAGGAGATGGCGGAATCCGGCAACCGCTTCCCGCCCGGCCTTTTCCACAATCTTCTTGAACCTCAGTGCTGCAACAGCGGTCGCCGGTGTGTCCCTCACAAGATCATCCAGACTGTGCTCGAGAGTGGTCCGATCGTTCTCGTCCAGAGCGTCCAGTTCTCGGGCAAGCTCCCGCGCGGCCTCCAACGTAGCTTGGGTCCAGGGGAACGGATCTCCGCAGCTATGGCAGAAGGCTGGTGGATGATATTCAGCCGTGCTCATGTTGCCCCAGTAGTAGCCTCGGATGTCAGTGCCGCACGAGGGGCACGTGGAGATCGTGGCGACCCCACACTTCTCGCAGTGGTCCTTGTTGAACTCGGGCGTCTCCCGGGAGCTAGCATTCGCAACGTGCCCATTCAGGCATACTTGAGCGGTGTCGTAGCCTTCGTCCATCGTCCCTCCCCGGTCGTTCAGCCAGCATAGCCAGCTACGAACGAAACTCAAGCAACCCTGACTTCACCGCGCGTGCATGCCTAGGGTAGCCTGCCAGTGCCTGTCGCATCTGGCGAATCGCCTCTTTCTCGCTCGGCTTTTCTCTGCCAAAGCTACTGAAAGGAAGCACAACGTTGTGTCCGATCGCTATCGCCTGCTCGAAAGCCGTGTCAAGCTCCTTGCATTCAAGCGGAGCGAATCCCAGATCGTTGGACTTGAAGTAGAGCTTTGAGAGTCTCTCCTCGATGGGCGCTATTCGCTCTTGGAGTGCTGCCCACGATAGCTCGTCCTGGTCATAGGATTCCAAGAGCGCCTCAGCATCTGAAACCAACTCGGATGCCGGCTCAAAGAGAGCAAGCATCTCACGGAGATACGCCTCTTTGCTCAGGGTATGGGAGACGTTGTGGTCAGCCAGTGCTTGATACATATCGTTCCAGTCAAACCGTATGCCAGCAGCCTCATCTTGGGTGACGAGTTGCATGGGTTTGAAGGCATCATCCAAGGAAGCCGATATCCACTGGCTTCGGCAAGCCCAGTTGTTGTGCTCAAGGTCGTCATATGACGGAAAGAGGAAGAGCCAGACCACATCAGCCTCGCGCTCTGCCCATCGGGCTCGGAGCACTTCGCTCTTGTGATAGTCGCTTTGCCTCACGGCGTCCGTTGCTTCTCTGAGGATCTCCCTTGCTCTGTCCTTGCTGACTTCTCGATTGAGAAGCACATCAGCCCGATATCTCTTGGCTCCTGAGTGACTCAGGTCTGTCACGTTGAAGAGCGTGTACTCGGTAGCAGCACGAAGATCAAGTGTGCTCTCGGTCCCCGTCCGGGTGTCATCACCGAGGCCGCGGACCAGCTTGACCTGCCGCCCTTCCTCAGTGAGATCTAGAAAACGAACTAGATCTGTGATGTCATGGATCTCAACAGGTGGGTCAACGAACTCCTTGGGAACGTCTATCTTGCCCGCACCAAGGTCGCGGTTGCTCACGAAGACAAATCTCTCGATTCCTGATCCACGCCACTTAGCGTATTCCGTGTGGAACTTGCCCGAGCTGCCAGCGAGTGGTTTGTCTTCCATGGAGAAAGCAAACACCGCGTCCTCCTCATGGCCTCGGAGAACCACGGCATCGCGGCCTCCGTCCCCCACCCTGCCTACTTGGCGAATCGAGGGGTACCCGTTGAGAAAGAGATAGTCTGAGCAGATATCTTCGAACTCAGCCCACCCGATGTTCCCCTGCAGCGCCCACTTCGTGTAGTCTCTCAACTTCTCTCCTCGGCAAGGCACCTAACTACAACTGGACGCCCGAATAGAGCGGACAAACTGGCGCTACTCACTCCCCAATCTTCAGTTCATCTGCGGCGACTGGCTGGCACACGGGGACCGGCAAGTGGGCACGGAGGTGCAGGTGCGCTCCGTCCGGTTGGGCAGTGCCGCCAACACTCCGACCAGCGCTCGAACGGCACATCGCTCCCCGTCGCATTGGTACTAGGCATCTCGTCACCCACCCGTGACCGTCGTTCAGCCACAATGATACGATTGATACGGGCAACCGGCAAGAGCCCTGTCCACCTTCTTTGACACACAGCAGCTGGCCTCACGGCGACGGACGCGTCGGCGGGGTATCGGTTGAGACGGCCGCCCCTCTCGGGACGGCGAAGGCCTCGAAGTTCCTTTGAACGCTCGTAGTCGCGGCCGTTCGGGACAACGAGCCGCCGTCAAGGCGGTCATGAAGGGTGTGCGAACAGAGGCGTAGCCGTTCTGCACATGCTTCAGCTCGAAGACCTCACGGAACTCGGAGGTCTTCAGCGTTCAGGTCCGGACCTCGCAGACTCAGTCCGTCTCCGCCACGCCCTCGCCCGGCACGCGTCCGAGCAGTAGATCCGTTCTCGCCTGGCTTTCGGATTCCGCTCAAGAGGCAGCCTCGCACCGCAGACTGGGCACGCCGTGAACGCACAGAGACGCCAACGGTGATCGTTCGCCGCATCAACGGGTAGCTACCCCTCGGGGTCTGGCTCGATCGTCGTCCTGGAGCGATCTCGGCGGCGGTTTCATCGGTCCCCCCTCGATATGCCGCGGCCTGGCAGACTTGACGGTTTCACCTTTCCCCTTTCACCCCAGCTCACACACACGCGCGCGCGAACGACCGTGGGAAAACAGAGCGCTGCATAGAGGCTTCGTGAGTGCGGGTGAAAGGGTGAAGAGTAGAGAGAAGTAGTTGTTTATATATGTAGTTACATGCATTGCGTTTCACCCCGTTTCATCCCCTCTGCTCTCTTCTTCGCGAGGTAGGGTGAAAAGGTGAAAGAGCGGCTGAGCGATTGACAGGCGCATACTTGCAGGGATTTCGCAGCCAAGCGTTTCACCATTTCACCCTTTCACCCCTCCCTCGCGCGGGTTGTCCGTCTCTGCTGAGAGATGGGGGTGAAACGGTCCGGCAGATCCACTGACAAGGCAGTAGAAACGGCCGCCCCCGCCGCGGACCGCCTCCGTCCGGACGACGACCTCCCCGCGCTGTTCGAGAGTGGCAATGAGAGCGCGGAAGGTCTTGGCGTCGGTCTTCATACGCTTCAAGAGAAC
Source organism: Candidatus Eiseniibacteriota bacterium (assembly GCA_030600655.1). GTDB lineage: Bacteria > Joyebacterota > Joyebacteria > Joyebacterales > Joyebacteraceae > Joyebacterum. The sequence goes on along the minus strand of JAUVLP010000081.1, from coordinate 2,477 downwards.
GCTGTGCTGGAGTTCCCGGCCGGGGGCGCCGCGCAGCTTCTTGAGAAGTTTCAGGCACTCCGCGTCGAAGGGGTTCTCCGCAACGTGGGTCCGGGCCATGAAGAGCATCCGCCTCGCCTGGTGCATGACAAAGCGGCTGGCCCATTCCGTCGCGGTCTTTCCGATCTCTGGACGATCGTGGTTCTCGCTCACGGCGTAGATCAGAGCGAGCTTCCGAGCATGTTCGCTCACGCGGCCCCACACCGAGGTACCGGCCTCGTCCCCAGCAGCTTCCGCCTTCGTGTACTCCGCCTCGGCCTTTACGCGTGTCTCGATCAGGATGCTCTTGGACTCGTCGGATTGCGGAACGATTCGTGGTTCGAGGTGTCGATCCTCGAGGTTCCCCGTGCCGAATCGGAGGTCGGCCCACCACTTGGCGGTCTCAAGCACGCGCTCGGGCAGCGGCTGTATCCGCGGCTCCTGCCCAGGCGCGCGATGGCCGCACTCCAGGACGATCATGCGGGCGAAGAACCCATTGGTGAGCATCCGCTCCGAGAGCGCCTGGTAGTAGTGCTTCGGGATCGCCGTGCCGAAGACCACGAGGCAGGGCTGGTCGATGACCCCCGGGGACTCCTTGCCGGCCTTCCGCCGCATGGGGAAGACCGAGTTCGCCGACGAGTAGATCGTCAGCATCGTCCCCATGATGTTCTCGTGCCGGGCATCCTTGGCTTTGTTGATCGACTGGAGCATTCCGTCGATCTCGTCGGTCTGGAACAGCATGCAAGGCTCGCCGAAAAGGGCGTCCTGGAGGCCTTCGCCCGAGGCGAAGCGCCCCCCGACCTGGCTCGACAGACCGACGCCGTGCAGAATTTCGGTGTTGAGCTTTCGAGGATGCTCCTTCCCGGCTGAGGAGTGGGCTAGGCCCAGGAGGTAGAGATTCGTTCGGTTGTCGCCAGGATCGCGGACCTTACGCCCCGCAAGGACCGCCTGCAATGCGAGCGCACCGGCGAAGGCCATGACCACGTTCGGGTACGGCGCGGTGACCAGGCAGTGGTCCATGACCTCGGACACGAACCCAGGGACGCGGAACAGCTCAGCAGGCATTGGGCCCGGATCGGAGAGCACCGGTGCGCTGCCGACGACCGACGCCGCAGAACCCGCGTTCTGTGCCCAGTGATTCTCGGCCACCCCAACCGTGACCTGGTTGGGCTCGTAGCGACAGATACTGGCCGCAATCTTCTCGACCTCACACAATGGTAGCTGCGGCTGGCATCGGTCTTGGTTCGTTTGCGCGAGCGCAGCCAGGATTGCCTCCCGGCTCATTCCTACACGGCGCATGGTTCCCGCCAGGCTCGCCAGGGTGTCGTTTCTCTGGCCATCTGGAATGATGTTGCCACCCGGCGCGGGATCGCCGCCCTGTGACGGTCTGTGCGCGCCCCCGGGCGCCCCGGGCATGGACCCGTTGCCCCCCAGCCGATCGAGCAGGGCCCTAACCCAGCCAGGAGGTTCAGGCAGCTTGTCCGGCCTCACAAGCGCCGACGCCTCGCCCCAGCGATACTGCTTCCCACCTACCACCGAGGGCGGCAGCACGATGTAGCCCCCATTGGCGCGCGTGTCGACCTTCGGCGCGATCCTGCCCGCCGTGTTCCGCCAGCCCTTCCCAGGCGGCTGCCGGAAGATGAAATGCCGGCCGCCTGACGGCGTGAGGGACACCGGACCGCACGAGAGGTCCTTCACCCTAGCCGAATCTCCTAGCCACGGATTGTCCGGACCATCCACGTCGACGACGAGGAGGCCGGCAGTCGGCATGGCGACGTTCGCGTCCGGATGCTCCATCCACCAAGCCTCGATCTGCGTGAACTCGGTTGTGGCATCCTTGAAGCCGTGTGCGGTGAGCGGGGTCTTCTTCCCCGGCGCACAGGGGAAGACCGGATATCCCAGTGCGGCGTAGCGGGTGGCATCATCGCGTAGCACGCTCATAACAGCAGGTCTCCATCCTCAACGAAGGCGCGGCACTCCTCGCCGACTAGCTCGTCTCAGTCATCGCCCAGCTCCCGTTACGGGGACTTCGTCTTTGTGCACAGTCTCATCCCTGCTCGCACCCGCTGATGCCGACATAGGATCGGCAACTGGGCTCCTCTTCTTCTTGAGGTAGGTCACGATGAGGTCCGCGAGGATCCCGACCACCGCGTCTGTCTCCTTCTCGCAGAGCTCGCCGTAGTGGCGTCTGACATGGAGCGGCGTGCGCGCTGGCATCGGTTACGCCCTCCTCAGCGAGAGGAGGAAGTCCTCGATGGCTGGATGAGGCTTCACGTTCGGGCGGCGATACCGCGGCTCAGCGTCGTCAAGTGGGGGTTTGTCATCGATGCGGCGCAGGATCTTCCCGCGGATCACGTCGAAGTTCTTGATCAGGCGCCACACCAGGTCGTCGTCGATCCCGTGGACCGCGACCAGTCCTCCACTCACAAGAGCCTCTTCCTCGAAGAGGTCGTTGATCA
>JAUVLP010000164.1 GCA_030600655.1 Candidatus Eiseniibacteriota bacterium | reverse complement strand
GATGGCGCTGTGATCGAGGGGAGTGTCCTGAGAGGCCCACTGATCATTGGACGCGGATCGCGCATAGAGAGGTCATACATTGGGCCTTTCACATCGATCTACCACGATGTTGTCATTCATAATTCGGAGGTCGAGCACAGCATCGTGCTTGAGAACTCGAGGATCGTCAACCTCGGGCAGCGTATGGAACGCAGTCTTGTCGGCAAGGATGTGGAGATTGTCAAGAGTGGGACTATGCCACGCGCGTATCGATTCATGGTGGGTGATGCAAGTCGCATCGAAGTGCCGTAAGGCGATACGAGGTAGCAGATGAGCAGTATCATGGTGACTGGGGCGCGCGGCATGCTCGGAAGCGAGATAGTGCGCACCTTGGGTAGTGCGCATGCAGTGGTCGGTGTGGATATCGGGGAATTTGACATCCGCGATGCTGATGCCACGGTGGATGCGATACGACGGGTATCGCCCGACATCGTTGTGAACTGCGCCGCGTACACGGATGTCGATGGAGCTGAATCGAGTCGCGAGTTGGCTTTCGCAGTCAATGCGACTGGAGCCGGCAACGTTGGACGCGCAGCCGCCGATGCCCGTGCACTCATGATACAGATAAGCACCGACTATGTTTTTGATGGGGAGAAGAATCTTCCCTATGTGGAGAGCGATGCACCGAACCCGCTCAGCGTCTACGGCGAATCCAAACTCGCCGGCGAGCAAGCGGTCGCCGAATCGGGGTGTGAGTGTCTCATACTCAGGACGGCTTGGCTCTACGGTCACGGCTGCCCCAACTTCGTCGAGACGATGCTCCGACTTGCCGGAGAGCAGAAACCTCTCAGAGTGGTTGATGACCAGGAGGGAATGCCGACAAGTAGCTCGGATCTTGCCATGATCGTCGCGGGGATTCTGTCGACAGGTGTGCGAGGGCTGGTCAATGCCACTAACTCAGGAAGTTGTAGCTGGTTCACCTTCGCACGACGCATCCTGGATCTTTCAGGCAGTTCGGACATCATCATCGAACCCGTGCGGACCGAGGAGTTTCCACGGCCAGCGAAACGTCCGAGGCGGTCTGTTCTGTCGCTCGCCCGGCTGACTGAGTCACTCGGCTGGGAGCCCCGCCCCTGGGGTGAGGCGCTGGCGGACTACCTGACGGAAAGGCAGGGGAGATGAGAGAAGACACAGGCGCCACGGCTGAGCGCATACGCGTAGCATTGGCCGATTCCTCATGTGCGTTGGCCAGGGCGGCCGACGGGCTCGGGGAGAGCGGCGCGCGAATTGTGGACGCGCTGGTAGAAGCATTGAAGGCGGGGGGCAAGATCCTCTTCTGCGGAAACGGAGGAAGCGCGGCAGATGCACAACACCTGGCTGCTGAACTCGCAGGCAGACTCAGGCTTGAGCGGCGCGGTCTCCCTGCGGTTGCGCTGACAGTGAATGCTTCCACACTGACAGCAGTAGCAAACGACTACGGATACGATGAGGTATTCGCTCGACAGGTGGAGGGCCTGGGAAAGGCCGGAGACGTTCTGATCGGGATATCAACGAGTGGTTCATCAGCGAACGTGGTGGCGGCACTCAACACGGCTAGAGCGACGGGACTCGTGACGGTCGGGTTCCTTGGTGAGGGAGGGGGTGCCATGGAGGAGTATTGTGATCACTCAGTGCTGGCACCGTCTGATGACACGCAGCGCATACAGGAAATCCACATCGCGATCGGGCACGCGATCTGCGCAAGCGTTGAGGAGGAGCTCTTCTCTGTATAGAGAGGGGCCCGCAATGTCGACACCGTGATGTCTGTGACACTGGAGGAGACAGCTTTGAATCCGGTAATCATCGGAATAGCCGGAGGTACCGGCTCTGGAAAAACTACGGTCGCCAGGGAGGTCCTGAGACACTTTCCCGGGGCCAGCGTTGTGACGATTCACCACGATTCGTACTACCTGGACCGGAGTCATCTGACACCACCTGAGCGGGAGGGGATCAACTACGATCACCCGGAGGCTTTCGAGAACGAGCTTCTGCTGGAGCATCTGAGAAAATTGAAGGCCGGAGAAGCGATACAGAAGCCCATCTACGACTATGAGACACACACACGCAAGAGAGAGACGATCAAGGTGCGGCCGGCAAGGATAATCCTTCTGGAGGGGATCATGGTTCTGGCTGAACCTGAGTTCCGTGGCCTTCTGGACATAAAGCTCTACGTTGATACCGATACCGATGAGAGATTCATTCGCCGGCTCAGGCGAGACATAGTGAAGCGTGGACGGACAATGGAGCAGGTCATTGAGCAGTATCTGAAAACAGTGCGGCCTATGCACCTGCAGTTCGTGGAACCCAGCAAACGCTATGCGGACGTTGTGATCCCAGAGGGTGGTAAGAACGTCGTGGCCGTCGACCTGATCGTAACGAAACTTAAGGACATCCTGTCCTGAACGGTGAATCGTGGAGGTCAAATGGGACAGCTTCGCGATCTTTTGAGAACGCTTAGGCCACATCAATGGATCAAGAACCTGGTTCTGTTCGCCGGTCTTATCTTTGCTGGAGGCCTGACTGACCCGGAGCTGATCAGATTGGCCGGTTCGGGGTTCATCGTGTTCTGCCTGCTCTCAGGGGCCGTGTACATAGTTAACGACATCGTCGATCTGGAGAACGATCGCAAGCACCCGGAAAAGAGGATGCGACCGCTTGCCTCGGGCGAACTCTCGATCAGCCTCGCTGCAGCAGCGGGGGTGGTGGCCGCAGCTGGGGGACTCGTCTGGGCCTACAGCATCCATGGGATCTTCGGACACGTGTCACTCAGCTATCTTCTTCTCAATATTCTGTACAGCCTGGTTCTCAGGCGCATGGTCATCCTCGATGTAATGGCGATCGCGATCGGGTTCGTGCTCCGAGCTGCTGCCAGTGTTGAGGTTCTACGGATCGCGGCTCCTGACACCAAGTTGTCTCCCTGGCTTCTCATCTGTACCTTCTTTCTCGCTCTCTTTCTGGCACTCGGGAAGAGACGGGCAGAGAGCATATCTCTTGGAGGTAGTGCCGGAGAGCACCGCACCACGCTCGATCATTATCCAGTCGAATTTGTTGATGCGCTCATCGGAATCGTGACGGCCGCAACGATCGTATCGTACTCCATCTACACAATCTGGCCAGGCACGGTAGAGAAGATCGGCAGTGCGGGATTGGTCTATACGATTCCCTTTGTGGTCTACGGCCTGTTCCGATATTTCCTGCTCGTTCTGGCAGCTGGTGGTGGAGGGAAACCGTCGAAGGCGCTTACGTCGGATGCACATCTCGGAGTAGCAGTCCTGCTCTGGGTCGGCGTAGTGATCTATGTGCTGTATCTGTCGTAGACTGCCGGGGTGGTTGACGATGACGATGAGGCGCATCCATGAAGCGTATCCGCGTTGAGGCACATGCCAAGGTTAACCTCGGTCTCCGCGTAACAGGAACGAGGCCTGATGGCTACCACGACATAGAGACCGTCTTCCAGACGGTCTCTATGTCGGACACGTTGCTACTGGAGCCATCAGAAAAGGGCATCGTGCTTTCCTGCGAGGGAATCCCAGTCCCCGAAGGATCGTCGAACCTGGCGTGGTTGGCTGCCAGCCAGTTGATGCGCAAGTTCGCGGCACCGCCTGTCTCCATAACCCTGATCAAGAGGATTCCTGTGGCAGCGGGAGTGGGTGGCGGCAGCGCGCACGCCGCTGCCGTTCTCATGGGAGGACGTGCACTGTT
>JAUVLP010000155.1 GCA_030600655.1 Candidatus Eiseniibacteriota bacterium | reverse complement strand
ACAAGGTCGAAGTGAAGAATCACGACGTGCAGATCTACTACAAACTGCCCGTGTCAGGTAATTATCGCAATAAACAAAAGCCCCCTGTGTCAGCGTAGTTGTCGCGTGGGCGTAGCCGCCAATGCCGTGGGGGGGGGGCCCACGGCGCGATTTTTGCGGGGCAGAGGATGAGCAGCATGAGCAAGAGGTACAGCACGTCGTTCAAGGAGACGATGGTGAGAAAGATGGTGGGGCCAGGTGCGCGCAGCGCAGGCTCGTTGTCTGAGGAGATCGGCATACCCCAGTCGACACTCTCACGGTGGTTGCGCCAGTATGGACAGACACCGGGGGGCACGATGAGCAGCAAGGGTAGATCAGCAAGAAGGACGGCCGAAGAGAAGTTCCAGGCGGTCGTAGGTTACGATAATCAGCCCGACGAAGAGTCGCGGGGACGATTTCTTCGTCAGCAAGGGTTCTACAGCGCAGAGATCCAGCGGTGGCGCTCGGAGATGCTCGGCGGGTTGAGCAGTAGATCGAATCAGAGAGACCCACGAGACCGCCGCATCAAGGATCTGGAACGCGAGCTGGGCCGCAAGGAGAAAGCGTTGGCCGAGACTGCGGCGCTTCTGACACTAAAAAAAACGGCGCAGCAGATCTGGGGGGACACCGAGGACGGAAAGTGAGCAGCGAGGACCGACAGACGGCCGTGGAGTTGGTAGACCAGGCGGTCAAAGACGGAGCGCGGCGTGAGGCTGCGTGTGGAATACTGGGGATCTCGCTGCGGACGCTGCAACGCTGGGAAGGTGAAGGCGGAGCCGAGGATCGACGAGCCGGGCGGAACAGCGAACCGGCAAACGCGCTGAGCAAACAGGAACGCGAACAAGTCATCTCGATTGCATTGAGCGAAGAGTACCGTAACCTACCGCCATCGCAGATTGTTCCAAAGCTCGCTGACAAAGGGACTTACGTTGCTTCTGAATCGACCTTCTACCGCCTCCTGCGGGAGCACAAGCTGTTGCATCACCGGGGCAAGGCGGCGGCGAAGAAGCCTCGGAAGGTCGCAGAGCATGCGGCGACCGGGCCAAACCAGGTGTGGAGTTGGGACATCACCTACTTGAGCGCCTCGGTACGCGGGTTATTCTACTACCTGTACTTGATCATGGATGTGTGGAGCCGAAAGATCGTCGGCTGGGAGGTGCACGAGCGAGAGGACAACGAGTTGGCAGCCGCGCTGATTCGAGAGGTCGCCGAGGTCGAACAGGTCGATCCTGGTAGCTTGGTGTTGCACTCGGACAACGGTGGGCCGATGAAAGGGGCAACGATGCTTGCCACGTTGCAGCGACTCGGGATTATGGCGTCGTTCAGCAGGCCACAGGTCTCCAACGACAACGCCTACAGCGAGTCATTGTTCAACACGTTGAAGAGTTGCCCGGAATACCCGAGCAAACCGTTTCAGAGCCTCCAGCAGGCACGTGAATGGGTCGCCCGCTTCGTCCCATGGTACAACGCGGAGCACCTGCACAGCGGAATCCGGTTCATCACACCGGCGGACCGTCACCGCGGCGCGGAGACCGAGATCCTGGCCGGCCGGAATGAGCTCTACGCGGCAGCACGGGCGGAGAACCCGGCCCGGTGGTCCGGTCGCACAAGGAATTGGAGCCCGTTGGAAATCGTCCTGCTCAATCCCAAGAACAGCCGGCGCTCAAGCGGCGCCCAGGAAAAGGAATCGGCCTGATGGTCGTCTCGACGCGCGACAACTTGCTTGACAAACGCCGCTTCTGCTTCGAATCCAGCCCGCTCTAGTTCGATGGTATCCTCAAATGATTCTGACTGCACATGCATCGCGGACCCCTCATGCATGTGATGAATGTGAATCATGGAGATTAGTTGGTCTTGTCGAAGTCGATTCCGAATCGTCTCCCCGATGAGAGATTGGAAATGACGCTTCTGTTTCGGAAAGTCTGGGAGCATGCCCTAGAATACTGGCTTGAAGTGCCGAAACTCGTCAATGCCAGCGACGCGCTCGGAATTGCGCCATAACCGACTGAGCTCAGCTGTGAGGCGGCCGAGCCTCCTGGCGAGGCATTGGCGCGGTTGTTGCGAAAGCAAGAACCGTGACAAAAGCCTTGTCTGCTGGAGCGAAATGTTGTGGAGCGCGGCCTACATGTACCACCACTGATTAGGGGCTGCCACGGTGGCTGAGTCGCAGAACGGGACTGACTCTACGTCAAGCGGCGCGCCCCATATTCGGGTTCGGTCACTGTGGCTGAGATCCCAGAATTTTCGAAGGGCCTGATCATCTCGATAGTGACTCTGAAGGACGGGAGCGGCAAGGATCGTTGAGAGGCAGTATCGTGATATCGCTTCCGCAACTACGGTGCGGTGCAACAAAGTCCGGAGCCGCGTCTCCAGATCATCGCACTCGATGCTGCCAATCGGGGAGTGGAGGTGCTCAACGCTTGATCGAATCATGTACAGCTGCCCCATCAGCGAGTGCTGGCGGGGACCGACGAACAGCTCCGTGCGAGACTTGAATTACCTCAAAGTGTTGTTGATATCGGGCAGAATCAGCCCCTCGATGGCACGTACAAACAGATGGAGGCGCTCATCAACGTTTGAGGCCAAGAGTCCATCCATGAAGCTGTTGAAAGACCGAAGGAACCGAGCGTGGCTCTTGGAGTTCGGGATGTCATCCATGGGGCTGGTGAGTGAGAGTGCCTTGAGCAGTTTGGCTGCCGTTATCGGTTCGGCTATCGCACCGTTTGTGAATCTTGCGTGTTCAGTGTGTCCAACCTGGCGCACTTCAGGGACGCCTAATGGATTGGCACCGGAAATGATTTGCGGCGGATCGTCCACCTGGAGAAAGCCAGTAAGCAAGAGGGCTTGGTAGAACAATTGGACAGACTTCATCAGTTCGTCGTTTTGACCGTCGACAAGAGAGGGATCTTTGGCCGGCTCCATCACTACGATGTGAACGTTGGCAGCTTCAAGGTCCTCGACACCAAGGTCTCCAAGAGTCTTTCTCCAGAAGTCTGAGATCTCAAACGGTACGTCGTTGTGCACGGAGACATTGGAATTTAGGCGGATCGGTAGCTTCGCTTCGACGGAGACTTTGGCGGAGAGAGCCGCGAACTTGTAGCCTTGGGGGATCACGGAAGATTCTGACATCTGATTCCAGAGTACCACGTACGGTGTGTTACCGTATCCGGGTCCGAAGCTGCAACTCTGGCGTTCAGTGAATCGTAGCGCTTCATAACGACGCGCTTCACTTGCGACGCAAAGAGCGAAAAGACTTTGCGCGATGAGCAGGACACGGAAGGAAGGCCGCCAAGGCGTCCCGGGCAACGCCCTCGTGGCCGGACGTTGCCATGTGGAAGCGCATGTTGGGCCGCGCTGGCACCGTGAAATGGTCGACTGACTCCCAAGTGACGACAACTTGCCAAGTCCGTTGAGGCCTGCGGAGGATTTCGCGGTCCAGGCCCCGCAACATTGTGCTCGCTCATTGGTGGGGATATCATGAATCGACAATCGCAAACCATTGGAGGCGAGAATGCGAGTGGCCCTGGCTGTGATCATCCTGTTCTCTCTCGCTGTCTGCATGGTGTCCTGTTCAGAACCACCGTTTGCGATAGGAAACTACGGCGTACGTTGTACAGAGGGTATCGCCTACAGGTTTGTTGGCAGTCGCACCATGAGGCTGGACATGACACAGCCCAGACGGCTGACGGCAAAATCTCCGGCGATTGTGTACGTTCATGGTCCAGCCCAGTCGCGACGGGTATTCCGTCTCGAGCAGGCCAGGCAGAGCCAGCGCGGATACGTGACGATCAGCATTGACTACACGGAGTCATTCTTTCCGGCATCCGGGGTGTCCGACATCAGATCTGCTGTTCGTTGGCTTCGTGGCCATGCCGAGGAGTATGGCATCGACAGCAGACGAATCGCTATCGTGGGCTACTCCACCGGGGCGAATCGAGCCATGATTGCCGTGATGTCCTCAAGTGACGACGAGATCTATGGAGATCCGGACCATCCCGGTGTGCCCTATGGAGTGAGCGCAATAGTCAACATTTCGGGTGAACCCTACTACCACGACCGTGACGACCTCCGAGATGAGTTTGGCGCTACCT
>JAUVLP010000237.1 GCA_030600655.1 Candidatus Eiseniibacteriota bacterium | reverse complement strand
CTCCACTTCTCAGAGTAATGTCGAAAGACAAGATCTCGTACCTTAGCTCTCATAATGTGAAGCCGATCAGTTACACTCATCCACCGATGAAGCGAGGGAGAATCCCTAGCGCCACGGCATTGACACAATGCGAAGCAACGTAGAACCTTGCTCTTCAGGAGCCGCGGACCATTTATTGTTGCTTCTTTTCTTGTACAATAGGCGCATCCTCTGTTCTGTCAGGCGGCTGTTGTCATGAGACTTCGTATCAACCAGATTATTGTGAAATTGAAATACACACCGGGGGATGTCTTGCACGTCATCGCACGACGACTGGAAGTGCAAGAGCAGGATCTCGGCAATGTCGAAATCCTACGGCGATCCATCGACGCTCGTAAGAAGGATCGCCCTCCGCTCTACGTTCTGTCGGTAGAGGTGTCCTACGAAGGTGAAACGCCTCCGGCTCTCACGCCCGGCCAAGTAGATGTGACTCAGGAGCCGGAGCCGCGCCCAGTAGTGAGAGCCACGCGTCCCATTACTCATCGTCCAGTCGTGGTTGGTGCCGGGCCTGCAGGTCTGATGACGGCGCTCATGCTGGCCGAAGCCGGTTGCCGCCCGCTTCTGGTTGAACGTGGGGCACAGACCGAAACGCGGCAGCCTCAGGTAAAGGCATTCTGGCGACAAGCCCTCCTCGACCCAGAGAGCAACGTACTCTATGGTGAGGGCGGAGCAGGGCTGTTCTCCGACGGGAAACTGACGGCGCGGTCCAAGGATCGGTCCGCCATACGGCACTTCTTCGAGACACTCGTCGCCTGCGGCGCGTCGCCTGACATTCTCATCGACGCCGAACCGCACATCGGAAGCGACGTACTCGCGGAGATCATCCCCGCGCTTCGTCAACGCATTGTGGAGGTAGGGGGCGAAGTTCAATTCAACGCCCGACTCGATGACGTAGGTGCCGAGGACGGTACGCTACGCGGGGTTGTCGTCTCAGGAACCGAACACAGAACGGATGCATGCTTCCTCGCCACCGGGCACAGCGCACGGGATGTCTACCACATGCTCGGCCAGAGGGCCGTACCTCTCGAAGCAAAACCGTTCGCCATTGGCGTACGTTTGGAACTTCCTCAGCGCAGGATCGACTGGGCCCAATACGGACGATGGGCATTAGAGTCGTCGCTCGGAAGCGCCAGCTTTCGCCTGACATGGAAGGGTGGACACGACACGCGCAGTTGTTACAGCTTCTGTATGTGCCCCGGCGGGATTGTGATAGCTTGTGCATCGTCGGAAGGCTTGTTGACGACCAACGGGATGAGTTTTTCCGGTCGAGCCAAACCGTTTGGCAATGCCGCATTCCTCGTGCCCGTCAGCGTGAAAGACTTTCCGCAACAAGAGGGTTGTCATCCGGCACTTAGTGGTATCGCGTTCCAGGAAGCGTTCGAGCGAGCAGCGTTCGAGGCGGGCGGATCAGACTATAGCCTGCCCGCGCAACGGCTGGCTGAGTTCCTCGCAGGAACGAACCCCAAAGACATTCCTGTCGAACGCTCGTGCGCACGAGCTACCCCCGCCAATCTTGAGACGCTCCTCCCGCCCATAATCATGCGTACCCTCCGCCGCGCCATTCCCCGCATGCTTCGCAAGCTGAACGGTGTGAACCTGGAGGAAGTCCTTGTTTACGCCACTGAGACGCGAAGTTCGAGCCCGGTTCGCATCGTTCGGAACCCGGCAACCGGAGAGTCGCTCGGAGTGCGCGGTCTGTATCCTATTGGCGAAGGATCAGGATACACTGGCGGGATCGTCAGCTCCGCCCTCGATGGCATGAACGCGGCAACACGCTGGTTGGCAGGCAATGGGTAGGACAGGACTTCACCGATAGCCCTAAAACAGATGCGTCAATCCTCGGGGAATAGCGTCTGCGTCAACCCCTGAAGCGATCCATAGACGGCGTGATTCGTCGTTCGGAGTCGTTCATCGGACTGATGCCCAAGCGTTAACAGTGCGGCTGATAGGTGGAGCGCTTCGGCAACCTCGGCGTCGTGATCAGTATCGCCAATGAGAAGAGTCTCTCTCGACTCGATGTTGAAATCCCGTAGCAAATCGC
>JAUVLP010000010.1 GCA_030600655.1 Candidatus Eiseniibacteriota bacterium | reverse complement strand
CCGATCATGCTGAAATTTGTCAATATGGCGCTTCTGGAGAAAGGCTTCAAGCCTGAGAACATCTACCACTCGATGGAGCGCAACATGAGCTGTGGACTGGGCAAGTGCGGACACTGCATGATGGGCGAACTCTACATCTGTAAGGATGGACCCGTTATGACAGCAGCGGAAGTCTCCAAGTTCGAGGATCCATTCTAGGCGATCACTCTCAGGGGAAGTCGACATGCCAGAGATTAGAAAGGCGTCTTGTCTCATCTGCTCCCTCCAGTGTGGGTTCAGCGTGGAGGTCGACCAGGGGGTGCCCGTGAGGGTGGACTTCGATGAGGAGTCGCCTCTGGCCCGTGGTGCGCTCTGCGCCAGAGGGCACTACAACCTCGAGATACTTCTTCACCCAAAGCGATTCCTTGCGGCGACAGTGAACCGCCGGAGAGTGCCGTGGCCTGTTGCGGTGACGAAGATGGCCGGGAGAATAGACGAGATAAAGAAAGAGCACGGTGCGGGTGCGCTAGGCGTCATCGTCGGGACGGAGCTCTCGAACGAGGACTACGAGGCAGCCGTGGGTTTTGCTACACACGTTCTTGGCACCACAAACATAGGTGTTGCCTACGACGGCAACGACTACGGACTGCTCACGGGCGGCGGAATCGGCAACGCGACGCCGGAGGATCTCGACGAAGCGGACTGCTTTGTCCTGATCGGCGACGTGTTCTGGGGGCACCCAACTGTATCGAAACGCATCATCGAGGCGAGGCACAAGAGCAGATCCAATCAGATTATCACCATCAATCCATACCGCTCCAACACAGACTGGTTTGCCGACCTGCACATCGAACCGCCGGTCGGGAGCGAGCCACTCATTCTGGCCGGTCTGCTCAAGGCCATGAACGTACAAGGCTCGCCGCAGGTGGATATCGAGGCGGCTGCCGCAGCGGGTGGGATGTCGAAGGTCGGACTCGAGAGAGTGGCCACAAGGCTCCGTAACTTCCACAAGGTCGTGGTTGTAGTCTCGTCGAGGCTTGGCGATTCAACGTCTGGTTATCTGACGGGCATGCTCGCAGCCAAGCTCGCGTCGGCAGCGGGTGGCAAGTACGCGCCGCTATTCCGGGGCGGGAACACCATCGGCGCATATGAGCGCGTGAGCTCCGACTGCACGGCAGCCGAGATCCTGGCCGGCGTCGCGGACAAACGCATCAAGGGACTTATGGTATTCGGTCCTGACCCCGTGCAACTCTACCCCGGGGCAGTCAGTCCGGATGATCTGGAGAACCTCGACTTCCTCGCCGCCTCCGCAATCTTCGAGAACGATACCACGAAGCACAGTGAGGTCGGGCTGCCACTGGCGGTCTGGACGGAGTTCAAGGGGAGCTACACGCCATCGTTTGGTTTTTCGACATCGCTTGATGCGTGTGTCAGGCCTCAGGGTGACGCGAAGTCTGTCGGTGGAATGCTCGCCGATGTCGCGTCCGAGATAGGAACGGCGATTACTGTCGTTGCAGGGCCGGCTACGCACCAGGAGTTGGATGTGAACGTTGATGCTGCGCTCGCGAAAACGGCGAGCAAGCCGGGAGACGGGCTTGGACTCGTAGAAACCATCAGTCCGCTTCACCGATGGGATGGGACACTGACAGGGCGGATGAGTTTCCCGCAGACGCAGAATCCATACTGTGAAGTGTGGGTTTCTGAAGAAGCTGCGGCCGAGGCGGGCATTGAGCAGGGATCGATAACGGTGATATCAACCGCCAGAGGTGAAACGCGCATAATTACAACGGTGACCGACAGGATGCCGCCGGGGCTTGTGGGTGTTCCCACGTATGTTCCGGATGCGCGGGGGCTCATGGTCTGGACCTTGAACCCCAGCACCAAATGGTTCGACGTGACCTCCTCCGACGTGAAAATCAAGTCAGAGGGTTAACGGCTGACGCCGGGCCGCTACAGGCGGCCTGCAGAAGCGTGATTCGCAGGAGAGCTGGATGAACAACAGAAACGTCCTGGACTACGGGCGCTGCATCAGCTGCAAGAGCTGCCTCGCGGCATGCTTCTACTCGCACAACATGCAGAACCAGCTCGAGGCTTCGCCGATCATGACGAACATCGTGCTGCAGATGAATTGCCGGCACTGCGAGCTGCCGCTCTGCGAAGCGGCGTGCCCTCAGGAGGCGATCAAACGCCGCGACGACGGCCTGGTCGTTCGAAGCAACATCAAGTGCAGTGGTTGCACATCGTGTGCGCAGGCGTGCCCCTTTGGAGCCATCGATCTCCTGAAGACGCGGCACACACTCGAGAAGTGCGATCTCTGCAACTGGCGGACGCTCGAGGGGAAAGATTCAATGTGCGCCGGGACGTGTGTCTCGGGAGCTCGGACCTTCGAGGATATCAGCGACATGGAGGCTCAGAAGGGCGTTCCGATGCGCGGGTCCCGTAGTGTGATGAAGACGGTGCGGAGGACGAGGTAGCGGACCAGTCGGAAGAGACCCCTTTGCATTCAAGTCAACGAGAGAGGTAACAGGATGGCTTCAACACTCGGGTTGGTTCTGAGCTTTCTCATCTTCCCTGGCCTGTTCTTCACGGCCGTAATGGGACTGGCGACGCAGTGGATCGACCGGAAGGTGAGCGCTCTGGTTCAGTGGAGGGTTGGCCCACCGTGGTACCAGCCGTTCGCCGACATCCTCAAGCTCCTGGGCAAAGAGATAATTGTCCCAGCGGGTGCGAGACGAGCGGGATTCCTCTTCGCCCCCATGGCCGGCTTCGCAGCCATAGGTGTGGTTTCCACAATCCTCTGGCTCACGAATCTGCACGGAACAAGTTTCGTAGGAGATTTGATCGGCGTCATCTACCTGCTAACCATTCCTTCATTGGGGATCATCCTTGGCGCCTCGGCCTCCAGTAATCCACTTGCGAGCGTAGGCGCCAGTCGCGAGATGAAGCTGGTTCTTGCTTACGAGCTTCCGTTCATCATTGCTATCTTCACAGCCGTCACCAAGGTGTCTCCGATGACACTGCGTTTGGACGGCATCCTTGAGTATCAGGCGGCTAACGGCGCGCTTCTCGGCAACGTCTCCTGCATTCTCGCGTTCATCGTGTGCATCCTTGTTACGCAGGCCAAGCTCACGTATCCACCGTTTGATATTCCCGAAGCCGATACCGAGATCATGGATGGAACGCACATAGAATACTCGGGCGCGGCGCTTGCCGTCATCAAGCTCCAGCAAGCCATGATGCTCTTCACGCTGCCCATTTTCTTGATTACGGTTTTCTGGGGCGGGCTGGTCTTCTCAGGTTGGGGCATCCTCTACACGATCGTGAAGTATGTGATAATCATCGTGATCATTGTCCTCATCAAGAACGTGAACCCGAGAGTAAGAATCGATCAGGCCGTCAGGTTCTTCTGGGGGCCCGTTACCGTGATCGCAGTCGTCAGCATGATACTGGCGATCCTTGGGTTCTAGGTCGAGAGCGGACGGGGAGCAAATGAACGCAACCAAATGGGGATTCAAGAAGTCACTGTGGGTGTTTCACCTGAACGCGGGCGCGTGCAACAACTGCGACATCGAGGTTCTCGATTGTCTGTGCCCCAAGTTCGACATAGAGCGCTTCGGTATGAAGTTGGTCGGTAGTTTGAAGCACGCCGACGTGCTCTTGGTCTCGGGCAGTGTACCGCGAAGGGTTGTGCCCGATCTTATTGAAGCATACGAACAGCTACCCCAGCCGGGGGTGGTGATAGCTATTGGTGCGTGTGCGTGTACGGGCGGGATCTTCAAGGACGGGTACAACTTCGCGGGGCCGGTTGACAAGCACGTTCCGGTCGCCGCGTACGTCCCGGGTTGTCCGCCGCGCCCAGAGGCGATCATCGGTGCGGTGGTGAAGCTCTTGGGGAAGCTCTAGCGAAACAGGAGAGCGCGGTCGAATCGCGGCGCAGGATCGCCGGATGCGGCCCGGGCTCGGGGAGTGACGAGACGATGAGCAAGAAGGTTCTCGAGGCCTTGAGGATGAAGTTCGGAGACCGCGTGGACATCCACGAGCAGAGCCCAAAACGGGCATATGTGGCGGTCTCGAACGCCGACTGGATTGCTGTGACGCGGCACATGTACGAGGTGGAGGGTGGGAGGCTTACGACGGCAACGGGGAGTGACCGGTCGACGGGGGTGGAACTCCTGTACCACTTCGCATTCGACCGTGAGGGCACGGTGGTGAACATCAGGACCACTCTCGACAAGCCGTTTCCGAAGATAGAGGCGCTCACAAAGTACTATCCTGCCGCGGATTTCATCGAGCGAGAGATCTTTGACTTTCTGGGTGTCGAATTTGTCGGCCACCCGGACCCACGCAAGATCCTCTCTTCTCACGACAGGCCGGCGGATTTTCATCCAATGAGGAGAGATGAATAGATGAGCACTACTATTCCCATTGGGCCATTTCATCCCGTCCTCGAGGAGCCGGAGTACATCACTCTGCAGGTTGAGGGAGAGACCGTGGTCAGCGCCGACATAGAACTGGGGCGCATCCACAGGGGGATGGAGCTTCTGGCCGAGGAGAAGACGTTCGACCAGGACGTGTTCCTGGTTGAGCGGATCTGCGGTATCTGTTCGGCTTCACACAGCTGGACGGCGACCCTTGCTATGGAAGACATCGCGGGGATCACGGTTCCGGACAGAGCGCGCTACCTGAGGACTATTGTCCACGAGCTGGAGCGGCTCCACAGTCATATGCTCTGGGTGGGCCTTGCCGGACACATTATTGGGTACTGGACCGTCTTCATGTGGGGCTGGAAGTACCGTGAGCCGGTTCTCGATGCACTCGAGGCTATCACAGGCAACCGGAACAACTACGCGTGGTACTGCCCTGGCGGTGTCAGGCGCGATGTCCCGGATGACATCTGGCCGCCAATTGTGAAGGCGATGGACGAGTTCGCAGAGAAAACAAATCTCCTTATAGACGTCATCCTCAACGACCCAGTGATACTCTGTCGCCTCAAGGGCGTCGGCATTCTGAGCAAAGAGGACGCGATCGCCTATGGGGTGCTTGGTCCGACCGCGAGGGGTTCAGGTGTCGATATCGACGTTCGTCGCGACGAATCCTATGGTGCTTACGATGAAGTGGACTGGAAAGTGATAGTCCAGCCCGACGGGGACTGCTTGGCAGTAGGAGTGGTCAGACTTCTTGAGATGATCGAAGCGACCAAGATCATCAAGCAATGCATCAAGAAGCTGCCAAAGGGAGAGATCAGAAACGAGGTGCGCGAAATTCCCAGGGGTGAGGGAATCGGGCATATCGAGGCGCCGCGAGGGGAGTGCTTTCACTTCATCCGCTCCAATGGTACGAACATGCCGGAGCGACACAAAATGAGAGCGCCGACCTTCCTGAATATCCCGTCTTATCGACCGCGCGTGAAAGGTGAGACCATCTCGGACGCAACGCTCATCTTCGCCGTTATCGATCCGTGCTATAGCTGCACAGAGCGGATGGCCGCGATAGATTCTGACGGAAGCAGGGTCGCGAACGGACACGATCTCATAAAGCTGAGTCACCAGAGGACCGAATGGCTTAGGAAGAACCTCTAGAAGCTCGGGGGAAAGTAGATGCCACAGATTCTGGTTCCCATAGTTATCCCTGCCATAGCCGGCCTGCTCTGTCTCTTTGTGCCTGGACGGGTCAAAGGTGTCAGGGAGGTGATCGCACTCGCGGGCACCGCGTGGGCGTTCGTAGCGGCGCTCCAGCTATTCGGACAGTGGCCGCTTTCGCTTACGACGGACTGGATGGTGTTTGGCGGCCTTGACATTCAGTTTGATCTCCTGCTCAACCAGTTCAGTGCCTTTGTCATAATATTCATAGCACTGTTTGGTCTCGGCGTAGGGATCTACTCGATCGGCTGGCTCGAGAAGGAGCACGATGGCAGGCGCTACTATGCCTATCTACTCTGGACCGTGGCAGCCAGCTGTGGAGCGGTGCTTTCGAACAGCCTGCTCGTCCTCCTTATTTTCTGGGAGGTGCTGACCGCAATTCTTTTCCTGTATATCAATCTCGGCCGGAAGAAGGACGAGGCCTCGGCGGGAGCGTCCAAGAGTTTCCTCATGCTGGGATTCTCCGATGCTGCGCTGTTCCTTGCTGTTGCTCTTATCTGGGTCAATTACGGCACCCTTTCGATGAGTCACCTCAGGATATTCGTAGGGGACGGGACGTCCACTTTCATCTACCTGTTGCTGATGATCGGCGCCATCACTAAGGCCGGCGCAATGCCGTTCCATACCTGGGTTCCGGCCGCGGCCAAAGGCGCGCCGACTCCGGTCATGGCACTCCTTCCGGCATCGATCGACAAGCTTCTAGGCATCTACCTTCTTGCGAGAATCAGCCTTGATATCTTCAGCATCGGGCCGGGTCTGTCTCTGGTGCTGATGATCATCGGTGCGGTGACTATATTCGCGGCAGTGATGATGGCGCTCATCCAGCACGATCTCAAGGTCCTGCTCGCGTATCACGCAGTCAGTCAGGTCGGGTATATGATACTCGGCATCGGTACAGGGATTCCCCTGGCCATTGCCGGCGGGCTCTTTCACATGCTCAACAATGCGATCTACAAGGCGGGCCTCTTCCTGGGGGCCGGGTCTATCGAGAAACAGACCGGGACGACCGAGATATCGAAGCTTGGAGGCCTTGCCAAGTTGATGCCGGTCACGTTCATTACGATGACGATCTCGGCTCTGGCGATTTCAGGCGTGCCGCCCTTTAACGGTTTTGTTTCGAAGTGGATGATCTACTCAGGCATCGTTGAACTCGGGAACAGGGGGTTCAGCGCGTACTGGATCTTCGTTCTGGTGGCGGTCTTCGGGAGCGCGCTGACGCTTGCATCGTTCGTTAAGGTTCTGTATTCGGCCTTCCTTGGGCAGCAGCCGAGTGCGCTCAGCCACGTCAGAGAATCGTCTTGGTTCATGCGGGTTCCGATGTTGGTTCTTGCCGGTCTCTGCATCCTCTTCGGCGTATGGGCGAAATTCCCAATCGACAGATTCATCGACCCGATTGTTCATGGGGCGGTCGGCTCAGCATCGGTGGATGGTATCGCCGGCACGATGGGCTTCTGGGATTCTGCGGGTGCGACGAGTCTTATCATTGTTGGTATTATTATGGGTCTGGTCGTAGTGTTTGTAGGCAAGTTTACGACTCGCCGGGTCGGACGCATTTTCGTGGGTGGCGTCAGGCCGCCGGAGCGTATGGATGCAATGCGTGTGCCGGGGACCGGTTTCTACAACACGATCAAAGAGATGGCTCCGTTCAAGGACTTCTATATGAACGCCGAGCAGAAGGTGTTCGATGTGCATGTGGTTGGGGGCCGGATCGGCGATGTCTTTGTTCAAGCACTGAGATCGCTGCACAGTGGCGTCCTGTCGACGTACCTCGCGTGGTGCGTCATCGGTCTCGGCGCGATAGTGTTCGCAGTGCTTACGGCACTGCTCAAGGAGATGGCAGGCAAGTAGTAGGCATTCTGGGATGACACACAAGGTTGTTCAAGACAGGCGGGAGACGAGTTAATGGAAAATATCACTCCTCAGCTCTATGCACTCCTGGTGTTCATGATCGTGGGATCGGTTGTGGCCATTGAGACCAGGAACCTCCTGTCCGCTGTGATCTCGGTGGCTGCGGTCGGTTTCGCGCTGTCTGTCGCGTTCCTTTTTCTTGGAGCGCCCGACATCGCGATCACACAGCTTGTTGTCGAAGTTCTCGTACTGATCATCCTGATCAGGGGGACGATCCTTCTTGACAATACGGCGGTCGAATCGCATCGAGATACGCTGGCGGTCGTGACATCACTGATTTTCTTTGGGTTGCTCCTTGGGTTCGGGGCGATGATATTCGGTGGCAGGGGCTTCCCGGAGTTTGGTGAGCCGGTCATGCGTGTGTCGAAGGTGTATGTGCACACGGGACTGCCGGCAACGTACTGCGCCAACATTGTCACAGCGGTGATTCTGGATTTCCGGGCATACGACACGATGGGTGAGGCCTCGGTGCTCTTCACCTCGATTCTCGGAGCGATGGCTCTGTTGAGAAGAGATGGGAAGAGGAAGGAAGAGGAGGTGGTCGCCGCATGATCGGTATGACTCTTATCGTTAAGACGATCACGGACTTCGTTGTTGGTTTCATCATCGTTTTCGGCGTGTATATTGTGCTGTATGGTCACTTGACACCGGGAGGGGGATTCGCGGGGGGCGTGATCATCGCATGCGCATTCATTCTTGCGATGCTGGCGCATGGGAAGGACGTGGCTTTCTCCAAGTTGCCCGAGAAGGCAGCCCACATCATCGACAGTGGTGGAGCTCTCGCGTTCCTGCTCATCGGGTGGTTTGGCGTAACAGTCGGTGCCTTCTTTATGAACGCCTTTGGCAGAGGGGAAGTCTTCCGGCTCTTGAGTTCGGGGATGATTCTGCCGCTCAATATCGCCATAGCGTTCAAGGTTTCCAGCTCGCTCTTCTTGGTCTTCTCGGCGCTGGCGATCTTCCGTAGACGTTCCTTCAGGGCCATGATCGAGGATGAACTAGCATGACCGTCTATTTCCTATGCGTAGTTCTTCTGACAATGGGGCTCTATTGTCTCGTGGCCAAGAAGAACATCGTGAAGTAGGTTCTCGGCATAGTTATTATGGACTACGCCGTGAATCTGTATCTCATCATCATCGGGTACAAGACCGGCGGCGTGGCGCCGATCATCGAACCGGACATGCCCGTTGCTACACTTGAGCGTTTCGTGGATCCTCTTCCACAAGCGATGGTGCTCACATCCATCGTTATCGGCCTGGGGGTTCTATCACTCATGGTGGCGATGTGCATTCGGCTCTACGAGAAGCACGGGACCTTTGACATGTCCGTGATCAGCAAGCTGAGGGGATAGCCAATGAACCCTTTACCACTCTATGTTGCGATCCCGCTCGGAGCGGCCTTTCTCATCCCTCTTCTGGGGCTCTGGTGGAAGAAGAGCGGAGAGACACTTGCCCCCCTGTTCACGCTGATACTGGGGATCATGGCGGTGCTGCAGGTTGGCAGGCCGGCGGCCGTGTATCACATGGGAGGTTGGCCACCACCCTGGGGGATCGCTCTTGTCAGCGACGGTCTTTCTACTCTCTTGCTCATAGCGATCAACCTGGTGGGATTCCTCTGTGTCCTCTTCTCGATCAAGTACATGCAGAGATACACGGGCCTCACCAAGTACTACTCGCTCTTCATGCTGATGGTTGCCGGGATGAACGGGGTGGTTGTGTCGGGAGACCTCTTCAATCTCTACGTGTTCCTCGAGGTAGCGTCGATCGCGTCATATGCTCTTGTCGCGTTCGGAGTCGGCGCCGAGGAACTCGAGGCGGGCTTCAAATATCTCATCCTCGGTAGCGTTGCATCGGTGATGCTGTTGTTTGGCATCGGAACGGTCTATGCGGTTACCGGCAGTCTCAATATGGCCGACGTGGCGAGAGAGATCGCGACTCAATTTGGCGGCCAGATGAATCCGGGACTGCTTCTTGCCGGAGCGTTTTTCCTCATGGGTTTCGGTCTGAAGGCAGCCCTTGTGCCGTTCCACGCTTGGCTTCCTGATGCGCATCCTTCGGCTCCCGCGCCGATCTCGGCGATGCTCTCGGGTGTAGTCATTAAGAGTTTGGGCATCTACGCGATCTGTCGTGTGTTCTTCAACGTCTACGGCATAGCAGCTGGTGGTGCAGGCAGTGTTATTTTCGCAAACGCTATGATAGCGTTCGCGCTCCTGTCGATCGTCATCGGAGGCATTCTTGCGATCGGCCAGTGGGACTACAAGCGGCTCCTGGCGTACAGTTCGATCGGCCAGATCGGTTACGTCATGCTGGGAATCGGAGTAGGCGCGCGCGTGCTCGCGACCGGTGGGCAGATCTCCATCGCGGGACTTGCGATACTGGGCGGCCTCTTTCATATGTTCAACCATGTTGCGTTCAAGTCCCTGTTGTTCCTTTCATCCGGCGCTATCCAGCATGCGACCGGGACCAGAGACATGAAGCAGCTGGGCGGCTTGAGAGAGAAGATGCCGATCACGGCGTTCACAACAAACATGGCTGCGCTCTCCATCGCTGGAGTACCTCCATTCAGCGGATTCTGGAGCAAGCTCGTGATCCTGGTCGCTACAGTCAAGGCCGGGTACACGGCAATTGCGATCGTGGCCATCGTCTTCGCATTTGTGACACTGGCCTACTATATCAAAGTCCAGCGCGAGATCCTCTACGGGACCGTATCGAAGCTGGTTGAGAAGGCAAGGGAGGTTCCCGCTCTCATGTATGTGCCTCTCATCCTACTGGCGATAGCCTGCGTCGGGTTCGGACTCCTCTACCCCGTGATAGGGGTGCATATTCTGGAGCCGGCCCGCGACGCTCTCATGAATGGCGCGGAGTATATCCAGCTGGTCCTCGGATAGAGGACAAGGAGCACTGATGGACACACTGAAGCGAAGGCTCCTGGATTTCGTAATCTACTTTGTCCTTTGGCTGCTTCTGACGTGGTCTTTCGACTGGCAGGGAGTGGTTGTGGGGGCGGTGCTGGCGATGGTGTTTGCGCTTGCACTGTCGGGTCTCCTGCCGAAGGGGGCGGAGAGGCTCTTCAGTCCGGTGCGATGGTTCTGGGCGATAATACATTTGATCTCGCTCCTGTTCTGGATTGTCATGGCCAATTTCGATGTTCTCTACAGAGTGCTTCATCCGAACCTGCCTATCCGACCGGGAATCGTGAAGATCAAAACGACACTGAAGAGTGACGAGGCCAAAGCGTTTCTCGCGAACTCGATCACACTGACACCGGGTACACTGACCATCGACATCATCGACGACTGGCTCTATGTACACTGGATCAATGTCCACGAGAATCTCGAGGATGCGGAGGCGATTACCAAGGACATCGCGGGTCGCTTCGAGGTTACCTTGAGGAGGGTGTTCGACTGATGACCGTAATCCTGTTCTTGCTGATCATGGGGTGCTTCATGTGCCTCTACAGGGTAGCAAAGGGACCAACGCCACCCGACAGGGCGGTTGGGATAGACACGATCGGTGTGATGGTGGTGGGGATCTGTGGTGTCTTTGGAATTGTGACCGGTCAAGATTTCTATCTCAACATTGCCATCGCCTGGGCCCTGCTTTCGTTCATCGCGACGCTGGCCCTGGCGAAGTACCTGGAGGGGAGGGGATTCGATGAGTAGTCAGATAGGACTGGTACCCATCATCCTGATCTCTATCGGTGTTACGTTTGATCTTGTTGGTGCGCTCGGACTGATTCGACTCCCCGATGTCTACAACAGGCTTCAGGCTGCGACGAAGTGTGTCACACTCGGCACGTTTCTCATCCTTATCGGGGTGCTCGTGCACTCAGGATGGAACGCGATGGGCATCAAAGCGCTCCTGGCGGCGATCTTCGTGCTGTGGACGTCCCCGACCGGAAGCCATGCTCTTGCTCGCGGGGCGCACATTGCCGGCGTTAAGCTGTGGGAAGGCTCGATCGTCGACAAGTACAAGGAAGACACCGGTCGGTAGGATCTATCGACGAAGACAGGAGCAGCCATGAAGACACCAAAGGTGCGGGAGTTGAAGGAAGCGATCACCGCTGTGATCAAGGGGCCGTATACGACCTCGTACCCGTTCACCCCCTTGAAGCCGGCTGACGCCTTTCGCGGACAGCCGGAGTTCCAAGAGGATGGTTGTATTGGGTGTGGGGCTTGTGCGGAGGTATGCCCAGCCAGGACGATCGACGTATTGGACGAGGGTAACACCAGAACACTGGTTCACCATTTTGACAATTGCATCTATTGCGGCCAATGCGAGGCGTACTGTACAACCACAAAGGGCATCATCCTCTCGAATGAGAAATTCGAGCTTGCGGTCTTCGATAGGGAACAAGCCGTGACGAAAATCGAGAAGGAACTCGTCCGGTGCGAGTCGTGCGGTGGAGTGATCACGACACGGGAACATCTGTTGTGGATCGCGCGGAAGACCGGCTCGCTGGCCGTAGCCAATCCTGTTCTTGTAACGGCTTTGAACATGGAACTTGATGCAACGACCGATCCGTCGGTGCGTGGCGACAAACCGCTCGGGAGAGGGGATGCATACAGGGTTCTGTGTCCGTCGTGCAGGCGGGAGGTATACATCACGGAGGACTGGCAGGGCTAGCCTCTGTTATGCATGAGAGAACACACTGGAGCGGGTCCCTCGATAGGGGCCCGCTCTTTTCCTTTGTGCTCCTTCCCGGGGGTCCCAGAGTGAGACGGAAGAAAGAGCTTGACAATGTGACGTCGCGTTCTATAGTATGACGATATGTTCTATTTTTGAGCAGCTATCCACGTGGTTCCAATGATGGGAGGGCTTGAACATGGGGGCAGGGCTCTCACGCAGAGAGAAGGAGAAGCGCCGTCAGAGAGGAGACATGCTCACTGCGGCACTTGAGCTCTTCTCGGAGAGGGGATATCACCACGTCTCAATGAAGGCCATCGCGAAGAGAGCGGAGTTCGCGCTGGGAACAATTTACCGATTCTTCTCGAACAAGGAGGATCTCTACAAGGCCGCGATGCTGGAGAAGGTGGGAGAGTACCATCGGACACTGACAGATGTGCTCTCCAGGGAACAGGAAGTGCTTGCGGCCCTCAACGCGTACATCAGCGCGAAAGGCAGGATGTTCGCGCCGAACATCGAGATCTTCTACCTGTATTTCGCGGAGACGGGAGGCGTGAGCTTCAACCTCAGAGCGGGACTACACGAGGAGATAGACTTGCTCCACGATGATCTCATTGAGCGATTGGCATCAGTGATGGAGAAGGGTGTGCGGGCGAAGGTTCTCAGAGATCTGGACCCGCACGACATGGCCATTGCTCTGGAGGGGCTGACAAACGCATTCCTCCTGTCTTGGCTAAAGGACCCCAAACGACACCCATACGAGGATAACATCAGTACAATATCAAAGCTGTTTCTCAAGGGAAGCCTGGCCGGATAGTTATGAGTGTTTCCCGTGGCGCGCGATGCGCACAGGAGGTGAAGAATGAGCATGATTGCAACTCTGGCAGGTCGCCCGGTACGGGGGATGGCCTTGCACCTGGCGAGGGAGCGACACATAAGGAGAGTCATCACCAGCCACATTGGACACCAAGTCTACAAGCTGATGGTCAAGCAGAATCCAGCCAGGCGCCCTTACGGAGTCCACGAAGAAATCTACACATATTTCACGGCCATGATCACGGGTTTCGATAGAGCGGTAGAGAAATCACTGATCTGCGAACACGTTGCACGTCGGATGGCGGATGTCTTCTGGAACAATGTTATGCTGACCAAGAAGAGTAAAGAAGAGATCATTGAGAATCTTGGTTTCTACCCTCCGAAGTTCGTGCTTGTGAGTCCGACCGGCAAGTGCAATCTGCGCTGTAAAGGTTGCTATGCGGAGAGTAACCCCGGCACGCACGGAAGCTTGGATTTCGATACCTTTGACCGGATTCTGACAGAGAAGCGAGAGCTCTGGAGGTCCCACTTCACTGTGATCTCGGGTGGGGAGCCGTTCATGTGGCGGGACGGGGAACGGGACTTCCTTGATATGGTCGAGAAGCATGATTCCGACATGTTCATGGTCTACACCAACGCGACATTGATAGATGATGCAGCCGCAAAGCGCATGAGTGAGCTTGGGAACATCATGCCCGCGATATCCATCGAGGGATTCGAGAAAGAGACGGACGCGAGGCGGGGGAAAGGTGTTCACCGCAAGGTGCTTGCTGCGATGGGAAGTCTTCGGAAGCACGGTGTACCCTTTGGCATCTCTGCGACACCGACGCGCCACAACTGGGAACTTATCACAAGTGATGAGTTCGCCGATTTCTACTTTGAGCAACAGGGAGCGATCTTCGCGTGGCTGTTCCAGTATATGCCTGTCGGCCGCGGACAGACGCTGGATCTTGCGCCGACGCCGGATCAGCGAGTTGAGATGCGTGAGCGGATGCTCCGGCTCGTCGTGGAGAAAAAGTACTTCATCGCGGATTTCTGGAACAGTGGGGCTGTGTCCTGCGGATGTATCGCAGCCGGGCGCGGGGATGGCTACTTCTACATCGATTGGAACGGGGACATCACTCCCTGTGCCTTTGTGCCGTACGTATGCGGCAACATATATGATGTCTTCGAGTCGGGGGGAGACCTCAATACGGTGCTCGACATGGATTTCTTCAAGCGCATACGCAAATGGCAGGATGAGTATGGATACGATCGGGCAGCTGGGCAGGTTGACAACTGGTTGTGTCCCTGTGTGATTCGGGATCATTTCCCCATCGTAAAGGAAGCCATTGAGAAGAGCGGAGCAAAACCTTTGAACAACGAGGCCGCAGTAGCTTTGGACGACACGGTGTATTGTGAAGGGATGGTGGAGTACGGGGAGGAGATCAAGCGTCTGACAGACCCAATCTGGCGGAAAGAGTATGCTGATCTGCCAGGAGAAGAGGCCGGGCATAGCCACCGGACCTGGTTGCCGGCAAGATTTCTATCTAGTCGCGCACGAGGAAACGGCCGCGATCGGGGGGAGCGTTGAGTCCATCCTTCGTAGCGCGGTAGCTCCCAGCGATTGCTTCTTCGGCCCTGTTGAATTCGAAGAAGCCGATGTGCCCGAGCGCTGGGCGGATCGATCAGCAGATCAGCGGGTTCAGTCTTGAGTCGCGTCTCTGTGATCTCCATCTCCATGATGTTGATCGAGGCCATGAGCACCTCAAAGACGTGCGGAAGAGGCATCTTTTGGGAGCGCCGGCGGAGGGCAGCCAGTGGGGCAATGTCGAGTGTATCTATGAGGTCGCTCAGGGACTTGAACAACTGCACTCCCACCGAAGAGCTGGAACTGTCCCTGTTGCAGTCGTTGTTTGTCTCGTGTGCCTGCAGAACCGGAGGAGTCGTTGAACCCGTGGTCGCACGACCGACATCCACGGCGATCACGAAATCACTTTCCATTCCTCTCGCTACGCCGACAGGTAGAGGATTGATCAGGCCACCGTCGACGAGAATCGTGTCGTTCATCTCTACAGGTGTGGAGACACTTGGTATGGCGGAGCTCGCGCAGATGCCGGAGGCTTTCTCAGACAGCACGATGGTGGAGAGGGTTCATCCCCACACCGGCGAAAGTACTCTCTCTTCGAGGATCTGGTGAAATCTACTCTCCTTGAGATCGACGGCGATGTCGACCGTGCGCCCATCTACAGGTGGATGCAGGAGAGAACGCCCGCGTTCAGGTCCGCTCGTCACGACCTCAATGGATGCCGGCTTCGTCGTGATGATGGAGGGTAAGAGGGCAACGGCAACGGCGAGCGGGTCGTGCATGAAACCGCCATCCTGTCCCGATTCGTCCTTCTGGAAACTCATATAGTAATCGATGGCGCGATAGAGGATCGCGGCCAGGTTTCGGCCGGGCCTGGCTTGAGCGGGGATGTTGGTCCGACCACCACTCTTCACCAGTGACTCCAGCGCTCTTCGTGTGAGAGCCGTGCTTGTCGTTACGTCCAGAGGTAGAAGGGTCACATTCAGTCCCGAGGCAAGGACCTCTGATGCCGCGTCCGGATCGACGTAGAAGTTAAATTCAGCAAACGGCCCGGTGTTTCCAGGCACAGCGAACGCACCTCCCATGATAACGATCCGCCTGTAGGCTGCCATTGCAACTGGATCAGCCCGGAGTGCCACGGCCAGATTTGTGAGAGGTCCGGTAGCGATCAGCGTTACATCATCCGGTCCGTCGTGCGGGATGGCCGTGAGGAGCTCGACCGCGGGCCTGGTATCCATGGTGTGGTGGGGCGTCGGGAGCGAGTTCAGTAGCCCGCCAAGGCCATCGTGACCGTGAACTTCGGGTGCGATAATCAGAGAGTGTATGAGCGGCTCGCACGCACCATGCGCGACCGGTGGGGGAGTCCACGGCTCGATGAGTTCGGTAATGAGAAGGGAATTGCGTGTGCATTGAAGGATGGGCGCGTTTCCAGCAACCGTTGTAATGGCCTCAATCTCGAACTCAGGGGAGTTCATCGCGAGCACCATCGCGATCGCATCATCAACACCGGTATCCATATCGAGGACGATTCTCATGCTGTAAGGAACTCCCGCCAGC
Source organism: Candidatus Eiseniibacteriota bacterium (assembly GCA_030600655.1). Lineage (GTDB taxonomy): Bacteria > Joyebacterota > Joyebacteria > Joyebacterales > Joyebacteraceae > Joyebacterum. The sequence goes on along the minus strand of JAUVLP010000010.1, from coordinate 24,795 downwards.
GCATCACCGGGCGAAAACCCGTGAGGGCTTCAAGCTTATCGGAGGATATAAGGCTGCCGTGTTCCGGGAACCCGTCTGGGAGTGTGAGGTTGTGGTAGTGTCTCTCGACCAGCTCGGCAGTGGGATAGGCTGTTCCGTTGTCTGGTGCGCACACATAGGCGGTGTGAGTTCCGGTGGGCAATTCAGCAACGAGTGCCCGGGCGATCGCTTCAGCCACATCGTCTCCGTGCACATATGCCCAGAGTCCAGCCGACCATTCATCAGGGTTCTCCACCAGTGTCCGGTAGCGGTCGTATTCGCTCGGTACCCATATCCATGGAGGACGCAGAATGACGAGCGGGAGCACAGTTCCGATCTCCAGCTCAAGGATGGCCTCGGCGCTGAACTTACTGCTGCCGTAGGGCTCAGAGGGGAGAGTGGGGTGACCCTCGTCGATTGGCAGGTAACGAGGCCTTTGTACACCCTCACCAAAGACGAAACCCAGGACGGACTCGCTTGAAATATAGATAAATCGCTGAACGCCGGCCTCGAGCGCTGCGCGGGCGACCTCGGCAGTTCCACCGGTATTCACAGTGGCGAGCTCTTCCGGTGTGCCGAAGGAGGGGCCTGGGAGTGCGGCGGCGTGGACGACAGCAGTTGCTCCTCTTAAGGCTCGAGCTACGCTCTGTCCATCCAGGATGTTGCAGCGGACGTATTCACCCGCGGCATTCCGTGGGGAGCGGATGTCGAGATTGATGGCATCATGCTCTCCTGCGAGCCTGCTCATGATCCGCAGGCCAAGAAGCCCGCTTCCGCCTGTGACGACAACACGCATTGTAAGCGCTCCCCAAGGCACATTCAGATCAAGTTCATCCTACTGCCGGTGTGTCAATAGCGCAATAGCCTGAAGGGAAAACCGAGAGACAGAGCGGTGCTACTCACCCAGGAGCTGGACGACCACTTCACGGGATCTTGGACATTCGTCGAAATCGAGAAGAACGACCTGCTGCCACATTCCCAGAACCAGCTTGCCGTTCACGAACGGCACTGAGAGGCTCGGCCCCACGAGGGCCGAGCGGATGTGACTGTGTCCGTTGTGGTCTCCCCAACACTGGTGGTGCTGCCAGTCCCTGCCGCTGGGGGCAAGCGTCTCAAGGACCTCTTTGATATCATCGATAACCCCGGATTCGAACTCGATTGTAGTAATTCCCGCCGTTGATCCCCCGATAAAGAGCGTGGCCACACCGTTCTTGAGCCCCGAGGCTGCGATAGAACGTGCGAGACCACTCGTAAGGTCAATTGTGTCTCCATCGCCCTCTGTTTGACAGCTGATGATATCGGTGGTGACAGTCATCTATCTTTCCCCTTTGTTGTTCAGTCGGCTATCCCTCTTGCCCTGGTCATGTTATCCTGAACACGGCATTTCGGGAAGACTGTTCGCTACGGAGGATGTGGAGAATGAGTTACGGAAGAAGCGTCCAATTCGATGAATATTTCGACACGAGGGCCGGTCTCCAATTCTATCTGGATCTGGCCCGCGAGACAGCCGGTGATGTACTTGAACTCGGCGTAAACATGGGGCACCAGCTCTTCGAGATCGCCAAGCAGGGTCGAGATGTCTGGGGGATAGACGACTCACCGGAAATGATCAAAGAGGCGAAGAGGAAGCGGAGAAATTACTATCCGGAGATATCCGGCAGAAGCAGGTTGATTGTGGCGGACCGGCTGTCGTTCGATTTGGATCACCAGTTCGGTTTCGTATATGCAGCTTCCTCGAGCATTCAGAGAGACAGCGCCGACGATCTGAGAGGCATGTTTCGCTCGGCAGCCGATCAGATGACGGAGGGTGGGACATTCGCATTTGACGTGATGTCTCCGTACAATCTCCGGCGCACGATCAACGTCCCACCGGAGGAGCGTGAACTTCCTGGAGGACGGGTCGTTGTCCGCTTCGTTGCGCAGAGCTACTTCGAGGGCGACGAGACGGCAGCGTTCAACATCCTATACAAGGAGCATATCCCCGGGAGGACGAAGTACGACACATACCGGGAGGAAACGGAAAAGGCGATCATCACTCCTGAAATTATCGAGGAAGCCCTCGACTATGCAGGGCTTTCACGCACGGCGATGTATGGCGATTTCAATCGAGGCCAGTACGTCGAAGAGAGCATGTGGATCGTCGTGGTGGCGGAGAAGAGAGGAGCGTAGTGTGCGTAGGCGTCGGCGCCGGACCGGCACCGAGCGTTACATGGCGGATGTTGATAGAGCTACTTCAGAAGAACGAGCTTCTTTCTAGCTTCGTAGTCGTCGACCTTGAAGTGGTAGAAGTAGATCCCTGAACCAACACCCTTACCCGACGAGTCCTTTCCATCCCACGAGACGGTATGGCTTCCGGCCGTTCTTGTGCCCGATATCAGAACCTGCACGAATTCCCCACTGAGATTGTAGAGGATCAGACTCACGTCGGCGTCAGCCGGAATCGAGTAGGCGATCTGGGTGAGGCCGGTCTGACCCGTAACCGGGTTCGGGAAGTTCTGAGAAATCGAGTAGTCCGGCAGCACGGCGGTGAAGGTAGCGTGGGCTACATTGTTCTGCTCGTTGATTTCAAGCAGGAGTGATTCCGGATCGACGATCACATAGAAGTCATGGGAGCCGGCGCTTTGTGGCGTCCATTCGCAGGAGATAGTTCCGACATCGTTGCTCGGGATGTAGTGCGCCTCAAACCAGCTCTCATCATACTCGTCGTGCACATCCGCCACGATATTTGTATCCCCCACGAAGTCATCGACAAGCAGCACGCCTCCATTGCCGGGTTCTCCCTCCCATAGCTGCACCGTGATACGAGCGCTATCCGGAGGATCGGAAGCTCTTGGTTCGATCGTCAATCCTCGGCGGTTGTGATCGGGGTTGTTGCCGCCAGACCGGTCATAGTTCTCTGCTTCGACCCGTACGTCTCCGATCTGGATCCAGTCAAGGAAGTAGTCGGGATCATAGTCCATCTGGTAGGTGCCCATGAAGATGCGATGAGGTCCAGCCGCGATAGGCACGTCGGCGATCGTGACCACCCGCCATGTGTTGGTGTCTCCCAACCCCGGTACGGTCGTCGTCGCGAGATGAAGGCCGTCGAGTTCGAACCGCCAGTCGACATCATAGTCGTCGCGACAGCGACAGGAGATGTCGATCGTCTGCGAAGTCGGGTACAGAAAATCCCATTCACCCCAGCACGAGCGTCCGATGGGCGAGTACCATCCATGGGCGGCGCGAGCCTGACATAGGGCGTAATTGTGGACGTTGACCGTAATCATCACTGTTTCGCCGACAAGTGGGGTTGGGGTATCTGGCACGATGTCCTGAGACTGAAGTCCATAATCCCACTCTTCCCAACGGGGAGAAGAAGCGTCTTCGAGCATTGTGACTACATAGTCCGCTGAGCCCGATGCTTCGATTTCAAGGTGTGGAGCGAACTCGCCGTGCTCTTTGCTGAGAAGCATCACAAGCGGGATGCTGACATTCCCCCACTTGGTCGTGTCACGTATGACCCATCCGTACAGTCCGTGGGGGTCGGTGAGATAATCGAAATCAGCCGTCACATCGAACGACAACCACTGTCCAGTGGAGGCCGGAACGGTGATCGCGGCCGTTGGGACGCTCTCGAATGCCGGTTGTGAGGTCCATGTGATGTCGTTCTCGTTCCACGCTGCCATGACTCGGTGGCATGTCAGCGTACGTCCGGCAGGATCTGTGCTGCCGTGGTCATCGTAATAGATATGAAGTGTTGCCGACACTACATCGCAGCCGTACTGAACCTCCGAGAGGAGAAACTGTACGAGCGTGTCGTACTCGAAGTCATCGCTACCCGTCGAATGGCCGTACCGGTTTCTCACCAGGAGGAGTTCGGTTGCGCCGTAGTTGGCATCCGGTTCATCCATCCGGATACAGGTATCGTCAGAGGCATTGATGTCGACAGCATCCGCTGTGTATGTGGCTGAGGTGAGGAGAAGGACTGCAAGCAGGAACGTGAAGGGAACACGCGACTTGCACATCTTTGAACCTCCTGTACCGTCGATACTCAACGCACGTACGGACCGCGGGCTAGTCAAGCTCGCAGTACCTGTCGATCTGCTTTGCCAACACACAGACACTGGCATCCCAGAAGTCGCGCGAACGGATATCGATCTCATAGCGGGCTGCCAGGTCAGCAGCTTTTCCTTCACCTGTGCTTCTTAGGAGTTCCTTGTAGCGCGGGAGGAATGACTCACCCTCCTTCAGGTAGATCGCATAGACGCCAAGCCCGAACAGCAGGCCGAATGCGTAGGGGAAATTGTAGAAATTGAAGCCATGGCTGTAGTAATGAGGCTTCAACAACCACATGTACTTGTGCAAGTAGTTGCCATCAAGCCCATCGCCGTAGGCCTGGCGCTGCGCATCGAGCATGATGTCGCAGAAATCGTCCGCTGAAACAGTGGACTCGGCTCTCCGTGAGACCACCTCCGTTTCGAAGATGTAGCGCGAGTAGATATCCACGGTGACCTGGGCGGCGTCCATGATCTGGTTCTCGAGTATGCCCAGCTGTGCCTCTGGCGGTGATGATTCCAGCGCGGCATTGATGACTATCGTCTGACAGAAGATGGAAGCCGTCTCTGCCAGTGTCATGGGAGAGCCCTGGCGCATCATCGGAAGGCCGATCTGACAGTGATTGTGGAATCCGTGTCCCAACTCGTGGGCCAGCGTGCTCATCTGGTCGAAGCTGCCGTCGAAGTTGGCGAGAATGCGTGATTCGTCGATCCCAGGAACGCGCATGCAGAAAGCGCCGCCCACCTTGCCGTCGCGTGGTTCAGCATCAATCCAGCTCTTTTCGAATGCGTTGCTCGCGAAATCGGCAAGCTCACTGCTGAAAGTCCCAAACTGTTTGACAATGTAGTCCTGTACTTCCGACCAGGTGTACGAGAGCTCAACCGAACCGACCGGCGCGAAGAGATCCCACCACGGCAGGCTCTCCTTGCCCAGTTTCTTTGCCTTCGACTTGAAGTACCGCCTGAAAGTGGGTAGGGAGTCCTTTATTGATGTCAGGAGCGCATCGAGAGTTTCCTTGTCTATCATATTGTCATCGAGAGATTTGTCGAGCACGCTCGCGCGGCCGCGGCGCTTTGCGAGCGTCACAGCGGTGCCCTTGACGCCGTTCAGAGCGAAGGCCACGGGTTCGCGCAGCAGTTCCCAACCTTCAAGTTCTGTCTCGTAAGCGCGCCGTCGGATGTCCTCATCCGGGTTGTTCGAGAGGTTGCGGATCGCCGTCATAGGCAACAGCTCCGTCTTTCCGTCCAGCTCGAACGGCATCTTCAGCTGGCTCGTGACCGTACCTTGAAGCGTACTGAGGCTCGCCGCGCCGGAGAAGACCAGGAGCTCGGATGCCAGGTTCTCCATCTCGGGCGTCATCCGGTACCTGCTCTGCTCCGCGATGTCGAGGAGGCTCTGTCGGTGCTCCTTGATGACGGGCGATCTGTCGCAGAGCGCATCAAGAACCGGGGCGATAGAGCCAATCCAGGCCTCAAACAGAACGAAGGAACTTGAGAGTTTGACGCCGAGCTGTCTGAGCTCACTGTCCTTCCTGGCAGCGACCTTGTTGTACGTGTCAGTCGTGGTGAATCCATAGATGAATGCACCGAGTGTTCTTCCAAGAACCATGGTCTCGTTCAGGAGGTTGATCATATCCTCAAGAGCGGCGGCCGCAGCATCAAGATCCCCCGGCACGGTCTCAAGTCGTTTGATCCCTTTGCTCTCAATCAAAGACTCCAGTTTTGCAAGAAGCCCCTCATATTGTTTCTTTCCAGCCACAAAATCCTCTGCTTCAAGGCCGGAGTAGATGTTGGACAGGTCCCAGTGTGGAAGCTTCTCGTTGGTATTCTGCATTCCAGACCTCCCGGATTCAAGGTGTTGTTAACTCCTACATAGTACCATAAATGAAACACTTATAGAGTGAGATCAGTGCCCGCAAATGAAACACCGTGCGCTCGCCGGGTGTCGAACAGAATGGATGGCAGCGCTTACTATCCGCAATGACGTGAATCGGACGGCTACAAGAGGGAGGTGCTCCGTGAAGGTTGTTTCCAGGAAGACCGTAGCAGCCCTGGCACTCGCAGGATTTGTGTTGCTGGTTCTTGCCGGCCCGGCAGATGCCAGACTGATAGAGAAGGATTTCGAGGAGAGTTTCGACATCAACGAAGGCGCGCATCTTCACGTCACACACGGCGACGGAGACGTAACGATCACTCCCTGGAAGCGAGATGTTATCAACATCAAGGTGCGATACCGCGCCGAGATCGAAATGGTTGGCTGGGGAACCGAACCGGGTTTCGACGTCGAGTTTAAGAGCACGGATGATGCAGTCTACGTCACGGGTGAGGAGAGCGGTTTCAATGTTGTCGGGTACATCAGCGTACGGAAGCAAGAGTACTCGTACACGATCTCCGCTCCGCCCTACGTCATGCTCCACCTGAGCGGAGACGATGGCGATATTCTGATCGAGGACTGGAACGCAGACATAGAGTGCAGCCTCGATGACGGTGACATCTCGCTCTCGGAAGTGTCGTGTAACAGAGTCAGACTGGTGCTTGACGACGGCGATGTTGAGATCATGCACTTCCAGGGGAGCTTGGATATCCTCGCCGATGACGGTGATATCACCATCTTCGATGGACAGATGACGGACGTGACGATAGCTGCGGACGATGGTGACATAGAGATTGTTGAATCCGAGGGGAGCTTTGAGATCCGGTTGGACGATGGGGATGCCACGTTGCGGGAGGTGAGTGCCGAGCATCTTGCGATGAGAGGCGATGACGGCAGTCTCGTTGTCGAGCTGACCAATGGAGGAGCTGTCGATATCGATATCCTGATGGATGATGGAGATATCTCGGTGAGTCTGGTAGATGAGGTCTCTGCCATGCTCACGATCACCATGGATGATGGAAGCGCCAAAGTCAATCTTCCCGGGATCGTCGATCTTGTGGAGGGAAGGAATCATGTGAGTGGGAAGATCGGATCTGGGGAAGGTTCCGTCAGAATCCAGATGAACGATGGCACGGTGAGAATCCGGGAGGCAAGATAGCAACGGCCCCGGTCTGGAGCTCGCTGAGTGGGGCAGGGCACGCCTCTTGCTAATCATGTACCTGATGACAAGATAGGCCAATACCTATCGTCGCATAGGTGCATGGAGCAGGGGTCTCTATTCATGAAGGATGTTCAACATCTTGCATATCGCATAACTAATGCGGTGCACGAGGCCAAGGATATCGGCCAGCTCTACCATACCATCAAGGATGAGCTGAGCGAATTCCTGGACACGGAGAACTTCTTTATCGCGTTGTATGACGGGGAGACAGATACAATCTCCCTGCCGTACTTCATTGATTCTGTGGACCAGGAACAGTTCCAGGTTTTTCCCGCCGGCAAGACTATGACCGCATATGTCATAAAGCGCAATGAGCCCCTTTTCGTCACCCGGGAAGAGGCGGATGCGATGATCGCGTGCGGCGAGATCGAGATGATCGGTACGTCATCCCAGGTCTGGTTAGGAGTTCCACTGCGGGTCGGCGATGAGGTGACCGGTGTCCTGGTTGTGCAGAGCTACACCGACAGCGAGGAGTTCGGCGAGAGTGACCTCAAGCTCCTGACATTCGCATCGGATCAGATTGGTCTCGCTATCGAGCGAAAGCGCGCGATGGAGGAGCTGCACAAACAGCGCGAGGAGATGCAAACTATCCTCGATTCGGTGCCGGCGCTCGTTTCCTACAAGGATCTTGATGGGCGCTATCTTCGTATCAACCGCGCGCTTGCGCAGGCGACCGGCATCCCGCAAGAGCAATGGGTCGGGAAGACGGCCTTCGAAATCTCACCGGGCCTGGCCGCACGGTATCACGAGGACGACAAGGAGGTCATCAGGACAAGGCAGCCCAAACGCGCAATTGTGGAGCCGTTCAGGACTGTCAAAGGTGATGGCTGGCTGATGACCGACAAGATTCCCTATCGGGACCAGAATGGAAACGTCACGGGAGTTATCAGTCTAGCGATTGACATCACCGACCGTGTTCGTGTGGAGAGGGAACTGCTTGGCAAGGAAGACGAGCTCCGGCAATCTCAGAAAATGGAGGCTGTTGGGCGGCTGGCAGGGGGGATCGCTCACGATTTCAACAACCTGTTGACGGCCATTTCCGGCTACACACAGCTGATGCTGTATCGACTTGAGCAGGATGACCCCAACCGAGGTCTCTTGCAGCAGGTCGAGAAGGCAGCGGGCCGAGCGGCCTCACTCACACACCAACTCCTGGCCTTCAGCCGGAAACAGCCTGTTAAGCTCCAAGCGCTTCAGCTCAACGATCGTGTTGCGAATATGCAGGACATGCTGAAGCGGTTGATCGGCGAGGATATCGAGCTTGTCACAGAACTCGACGGGGAGTTACAGACTGTCAATGCCGACCCATCGCTCCTCGAACAGGTGATGATGAATCTGGTCGTCAACGCGCGCGACGCGATGCTGGGAGGCGGAACGGTCACCCTCACAACACGTAACGTCGTCGTTGACGAGGAAGCAAGCGCTGCCAATCTTGATGCCAGGGAAGGCGAATTCGTGTGTCTGTCGGTCAGGGACACCGGTGTCGGCATGAGCAAGGAGACGCTTGATCGCATATTTGAACCGTTCTTCACGACCAAAGAGAAAGATCGGGGCACAGGTCTTGGTCTCTCGGTGGTCTACGGCAGCGTGCAGCAGCACGGTGGGTGGATCGAGGTGGACAGCGTCCCAGGAGAGGGAACCGTGTTTTGTGTCTATCTGCCGGTCGCGGAGCCCGAGAGTGAGAAGCCGGAAGCAGCCGTCCCGATCTCCCCGGACCTCTCTGTGCATAGCGAGCGCATTCTTGTTGTGGAAGACGAGGATGTTGTCAGGAATTTCGCCTGCAAGGCCCTGCGCGACAGAGGATACAACGTATTCGATGTGGGGAGTGCTGAGGAGGGTCTCGAGGTTTACGGGCGGGAGAGCGGGGATTTCGATGCTGTGTTCAGCGATGTCGTTCTCCCAGGAAAGAGCGGTGTCCAGCTCGCGGAGGAACTTCTTTCTCTTGACCCGAAACTCCGCATCCTTCTGAGCAGTGGCTATACAGACGACAAATCCCAGTGGGCGACCATTAGTGACAAGGGGCTCCCGTTTCTCCAGAAGCCCTACTCCCTCGCCAATCTCCTCGGTACTATCAGAGAAGTCCTCGACTAGCCAGGTCTCTCAGAGCAGGGACTGGTTCCCTGGAAGACCAACGCCGGCGTATCTCGTCTTGGCCGGTCGCTCCCTATGTGGTTGAATCAAGCAATACAAACAACATCAGTCGGGGGTCACGCGCCGTGCTGCAGATCCCCAATCTGTATGAGAGAGCAATGCATCCGCTTCTCGAGGAACTTCAGGCAGTGATAGATGGCAAGGTGGTCGTTCTCGGCGTCGGCAACACCATGCGCGCCGATGATGGCGCCGGTTGCCTTGTTGCCGGCCGTCTTGCTGAGGCCTACCCGGAGCGCGCCTTCGATGTAGGACAGACACCCGAAAACTATGTCGGCCCGATTCGTCGGGCAGAGCCGGGGACGTTGGTCTTCGTTGACGCCGCTGATTTTGGTGGCGTCGCAGGCGAGATAGAACTCGTAACCCCCGACCATATTTCGGGTCTCATGATTGGAACGCACTCGGCGCCGCTTGGACTCTTCATGAAGGCGCTCTCGGAGGACATGGGGTGCGGGGCTCATCTTGTCGCGATTCAGGCAGTGGATACAACACTCGGTGGAGAGCCTACGCCGGGGGTGGTGCTCGCCATCGAAGCAGTGACAGGTGTTCTATTACAGATTCTTAGCCTGCACGGAGGTTAGCATCATGAGGACATGGAAACACCACAGCATCCTTCTGGCAGCGATCGTGGCGGTTGCCATAGCGCTATCCTCTTGCTCGGGTTTCAGGGAACCCAAGGTAACCCTGACCGATGTGGAGCTCGTGGGGATATCAGGCGACGGGATCGAATTCGAGATGACGGCTCTCATGGAGAATCCAAACGATTTCAGTGCGAGCATTGAGCGGGTGGAGTACAGCATCCACGGCGACGGAATCGAGCTGGCGAAGGGGGAGCGGACTGAAGGGGTGCCTGTTCCTGCGCACGGAAGCGCCGAAGTCAAAATACCCTTCATCCTCAGATGGAAGGGTAGCAGGACGATTCTCGAGAGCTTGTTTGATGACAGCAAGCACGAATGGCAGCTCGGGGGGAGTGTGGAGTTGAGAAAGGGTCTTATCACTAAGACCTTTCCGTTCTCCGAGAGTGGGATCATACACTCGCCTTCCTGGCTGACGGAACTATAGAGCCATCGCACGGCGGCCCGGTTTGGAGGTTCACCATCAAGAAGAAGTTTATTCCAAAGAACGAGCGAGCGATCCTCGTGGGGGTCAGTCTACCCAATACATCGGTCGAGGATGAGCATGAGTCGCTGGATGAACTCGCACAGCTGGCGCGAACGGCCGGTGCGACCGTTGCTGACCGGTTCGTTCAGAATCGGACCAGAATAGACGGCAAGACGTACGTCGGGAGTGGGATGATAGAACGGATCAAGCGCGCGGCGGACGTTCACGAGGCGAATCTGATCATATTCGACAACGATCTCAGACCTTCGCAGGGCAGGGAGATTGAGCAGATCTCGGAGATCAAAGTCATCGACCGAACGGAGCTTATTCTCGATATTTTTGCAAGGCGGGCGCAGACAAAGGTCGCCAGAGCGCAGGTTGAACTTGCGCAGCTTGAGTACGAACTCCCCCGATTGAGACGGCTCTGGGACCACCTTGAGCGTCTTGGGGGCGGCATAGGAACGAGAGGCCCTGGAGAGACCCAGCTTGAAAGTGACCGCCGCCTCGTGCGCCAGCGTGTGAAGATTCTTAAGAAGAGGCTGAAGGACGTGGAAGTGGATCGAGCGGTGCAGCGCAAAAGGAGGGGCTCGATGCCACGCGTCGCGCTCGTTGGCTATACGAACGCCGGTAAGTCCTCGCTTATGAACGTGCTTTCAGGTGCGGACACGTTTACCGAGGATCTCCTTTTTGCGACACTGGATGCCACGACACGCAGGATAGACCTTCACGGCGGGCACGCGGCGCTTCTGACCGACACGGTTGGGTTCATCAAGAAACTACCACATCACCTCGTCAATAGTTTTCACGCGACACTTGAAGAGGTTGCAGATGCGGATTTTCTGCTCCATGTGGTCGATGTTTCGCGCCCCAACTGCGAGCGCTACATGGAGTTGGCAGAAAACGTGATCACGGACATCGGTGCGCGCGGCAAACCAACTCGCATAGTGTTCAACAAGATCGACCGCGTACGTGAGGATGCAGAGATCGACCGGCTCGGGAGGAAGTATCCCGGTGCAATCTTTACGAGCGCCACGGAAGAACAGGGACTCGACGAGGTGAAGGAAGCGATAGTAGCCTTCGTGGAGAGCCAGGAGGAAATAGTCGAAGTGACGCTGTCGCACGAGGACGGCAGAACGATGGCTCTTCTTCATGAGGTTGGCGAGGTGTTGTCAAGAGAAGTGGGGGATGAGTCAATCGCGATGCGAGTACGCCTGTCTAAACCGGAGGCGGCGCGTCTGAGAAAGATGGGCGTGGTTGAGAGCCGAGCAGTTTGATTGACACAGCTTCCTCTCCACACAGGAAGATGGGGCCCGGAGCAGCTACAGCCAGATCTATCACCAGAGTCTGACCATTGTGGAGGTTGTTGAGCGGCCCGGCTGAGATCTCGGCTAGCTATATTCTGCTAAGATAAGTAACCTGAAAGAGTGTATCGTGGCATTGATCATCCTTGGGGTATCTCTCTTTACACCCATCACACGCGCGTGCTACCCTTTCATGTTGAGAATGGGCCCAAATCAAGGGCTTTTTCTGGACGATATGCGCTTGGTGTGAGACTCACAGATATAACGAGCGACGCCGGACGACAGACGCGCGCGGCGCGGGTGAAGAGTTACGTCCTGTGTCCATTGGAAGAGGAGAAGGAGGACGAGTATGCCGATTATGAACTCGAAGGCCGGCAAGATTCGCAAGCAGTACACGGTTGAGCAGCTGGAGGAAGCCGCGAGCCTTATGCGCGGATACAACCTCGTCACGCTCAATGCGGCCGGCTCAGGTCACTCTGGCGGAACGCTTTCCATAATGGATATCACGGCCGCACTCTATCTGCACGAGGCCAACCATGATCCGAAGGATTCGCTCTGGAAGAACCGCGACCGCATCATCTGGTCGGCCGGGCACAAAGCGCCGGCGCTCTATATAGGTCTCGGCATGGCCGGGTACTTCAACATCGAAGATGTTGTCACACTCAGGAAACTATACTCGCCGTTCCAGGGACATCCACATTGGTTGAAGCTCGAAGGCGTTGAGGTCTCAAGCGGTTCTCTTGGTCAGGGTCTCTCGATATCAATCGGTCTTGCTCTTGCTGCGCGTCTTGATAAGCGCGACAACCGTGTCTACTGCATCATGGGCGACGGCGAGCAGCAGGAAGGCCAGGTTTGGGAAGCAGTGATGGAGGCCGCCCACTATAAGCTGGACAATCTCTGTGCCATCATCGACAAGAACCGACTTCAGATCGATGGTTGGGTTGAGGATGTAATGGATGTGGATTGTCTCGTGGAGAAGTACCGCGCCTTTGGCTGGGAGGTCATTGAGTGCGACGGTCATGACATACAGGAGATCGTCGACGCGTTTGGTATGGCACGTCAGGTCAAGGGCAAGCCGACGCTTATTCTCGCTCACACGGTCAAGGGCAAGGGCGTTGACTTCATGGAAGATGTGGCCGGCTGGCACGGCAAGACGCCCAACAGAGAACAGATGTGGGACGGTCTCAAGCAGCTCGGCGTCGACAAGAAGATCCCAGTGAAGCGCATGCTCCAGAAGGCCGCCGACTGGCAGAAGAAGGCGGAGAAGAAGCTCGCGGCGAAGCAGCCGCAGTTCTCTAAGGACTACTTCTGGAACAAGACCAGGAACATGAAAGTCGATATGGATCCCACAAGAAAGGGATTCGGTCGGGCTCTCGCCGAGCACGGTGATGACAAGCGCGTAGTCTGCCTTGGGGCAGATATATCCGGGTCGATCACGATCAGCCAGTTCTATGATGGTTATCCCGAGCGCATGGATCGCTGGTTCTCAATGGGCATAGCTGAGCAGTCAGGGACTGCAGTAGCGGCAGGATTCGCCAAGGAGGGGAAACTCCCCGTCTTCGGAACGTACGGAGTGTTTGCTTCCGGGCGGAACCTCGACCAGCTCCGCACGACGGTGGCATACGGCAACTTCAATGTCATGATCGCAGGAGCGCACGGGGGGGTCTCGGTTGGACCTGACGGAGCGACGCATCAGGCGCTCGAGGAGTTCTTCCAGATGTGCGGCATCCCAGGGATGCACGTAGTCGCACCGTGCGACGCTCTTGAGACGAAGCGTGCGACCGAGCACCTGCTCTTCAAGGTGAAGGGACCCAAGTACGTGCGGTTCGCGCGCGAAGCGACTCCGGTAGTCACAGACATGAAGACACCGTACAAGTACGGCAAGGCCAATGTCATTCGCTTCCGGGGCGCCAAGGCGAGATTCAAAGACGCGTTCGATCATACACTCGCGTCTAAGTACAAGAGCGAGAGCGAAGACATCTCGATCATTGCCTGTGGGCCATCGGTGCCTGAAGCTATGAGGGCCGCGTGGATTCTCAAGGCTGACTTCGGCATTGAGACCAGGGTCGTGAACGTTCACACCATCAAGCCGCTCGACGAAGCTGCTATAGTGAAAGCGGCTGTTGAGACGGGTGTCATCGTGACAGCCGAGGAACACCAGATCGGCGGGTTCGGAAACAAGGTGGCAGCCGCCGTCTCCAGGAGTGGCAGGGTCTACGGCAAGCCGGTCATCATTGGTATGGTTGGTGTGAAGGATCGCTTTGGTGAGTCAGGATCGGCATGGGAACTCGTTAAGGAGTTCGAGGTCTCAGCGGAGCACATCGCCGCTGAGGCTAAGAGACTCTATGATCTCAAGATGAAAAAGGTGGGCGGAGCCGCACCTAAGAAGATCGCTGCAAAGCGCGTAAAGAAGGTGGCGCCCAAAAAGAAGATCGCGGTAAAGTCTAAGAAGAAGGCCGCAGCAAAGAAGGCGAAGCCTGCGAAGAAGGTGGCATCCAAGAAGAAGACCGCGGCAAAGCCGAAGAAGAAGGCGGCGCGCCGTTCGGCCAAGAAAAAGTAGCGATATAGAAGTAGATAAAGCAAGGGGGCGTCCCGTTTGACGGAGCGCCCCCTTGTTACATGTTGCGTTGAGACCTGTTGGCGGATGGTTCACACGCGAGCGCCATCGCTCAAGGTGGACCTATGTGCCGTTGCTCAAGGCGCACGCCATAAGCATGTCTATCGCAATCTTGGCGCTCCGCTTGTGCTCTTCCTTTGAGAGGCGGAGTGTCACAGATTCATACATTCCACTACCGGGATCAAAACGGCGCTCATCGAAGCGAATCGAATCAGCTACCGGATTGAATTCGCGTGGGAAGCATGACCCGGCACCCGGGCCAAGAGTGAGGTCGAACGAACGAGAGTTGATTCTCATGGCGGCGATCTTCTTCCCGCGATAGAGGAACGAGACTCCGGCTTTTCCAAAGCGAACAAAGTTCCCTGCCATGCCATACTCGACCATGAAGTGTTCGAAGGTAGCACGTGCTATATTGCGAAGTTCATAGGTCTTGAGTTTTCCAGTCAGTCGTTCAAGCTTGCCGTAGATCTCCTTCCGAGTGCCGGGCAGCAGATGTCGCGTTACGAAGTCGCGGACGTTCTGTTCGGCAAGCCGTCCGGAAGTGCGGGCGATGAGGATGTTCGTGAGCGCATCAGCGATCTCTTCTTCCACAGAGTAGACCGCCCGCCAGTTGGTTTCTTCGAACGACTCCCCGTTGCCGGCAATACCTCTGGCGCCGAGTTCGTAGACTACGGCGCGCGCCGGCTCTGCCAGGTTGAAACCGGCTTCAAAGGCGAGATTGGCGTGCCTTCCCTCCGGTAGCATGGCGCTTGCATCGCTGTGTCCGAGTCTTCCGGCGACGCGCAGCACATCGCGCACGAGCGCAGCAACCTGTGCGTCGGGGCCGTCTACGAAGCCGAGGCACACATCGCCGTCGATCAACCCTATGTCATAAATGGCCACAGCCGTGAGCGGTCCCTGCTTGGGGTAGCGCAACACGCGCTCGGCTGTGACCAGGTCCTGCAAGCGGCTACGTGTGAGTTCAGGGAATTTCCATCCTAAGCCATAGAGGCCACCAGTAGCTTTGTAGCAGTCGCTGTTTGTGACGAACCTGTGGAGGGCGCTGAGTTCGCGAGCCTGAGCAAGCCGACCTAACAGCCGGCCTCGCTTACGCGCCTTTCCCGACATCCATCTTGATCTGGCGATCAGCCAGAAACCGCGTGCTTCACCGAGGTGACGGGAGGCGGTGTTGCCGGTGCCGGTCGAATAGCGGATGCTCTTTGGATTGTGCTTCATTGCGACTTGAAATGAGTAACGATTGATCTGCCCGGTGAGACCATGGCCGTGGAGTTCCGGGTGAAGTCTGAGTCCTTCGAGCCAGACCTCTCCAGGCGCAAGGAGGGTTACCTTTGAGACACCGACGGGCCTTCCGTTGAGAGTCACGGTCAAGAGTCCGCCGTTTGGATCATCGAGCCATCCGTCCCAGACCAGGTGCAGGTAGTCGGTTCCGCCCCAGATCTTCTTTGACATCGCGAAGATCGCATCGCGGTCGGCGCGACGCGCAGGGCGAATGACGAGCTTCGCGATGTCGGATGTCAGGGTTTTGAGCTTCATTGTCGGGGGGCGTGTCATTGCCATCCACCCATCGCGCCGAGACAACTCATCACAAATGGTCCAGTGTCTCGGGAAGCTGGAGCCCATCAATCGACCGCTCGCCGGCGCCATCGATGAGATGACGCCGGCGGTGGGATGAGTTTGTCGGATGATCATGCACGCATACCGAAAACCGGCGTCGCGTCTGGTCACGATCCAGCCGACGGGGCAATAATCAGTTTGGTTCTCTGGGGACAAGAATCATTATACTCTTCAGGAATGTGTGTCTGCAAGGAGAAGTCCGTACTTCGCGGATGGCCGTACGACCAGGCGGTTGTGTGTGGATAGCGCGAAACAGCAGCGGGTGGGGGATCGCGCCCAGGCTAAACTGAGGCATCCCTCACCGGGCGGTGGCCGTATCGTTGGTCGCGTCTTCTCATAGAGGAAAGGCGTATGCGGTCGAGCTCGGCTGCCTCGCCCGACACCTCGAAGATGACTGGAAGTCTCTGCAGCTCGCGTGAGCGGATGAGATTCCTCATGGCTCGCATACCCATCCTGCCACTTGTCCACATCGCATGGACATCCCGCCTGCTTCCCAGCTCCTTCAGCGAGTCGTTCGCGTGAATGGCCCAGAGCCGTTCGAGACCTGGTCCACGGTGGACGTCATCGACAAGGCGATCCACTTCATCCGGCTGTCTGAGATCATACCCGACGGCCCACAGGTGAGCCGTATCCAGGAGGATACCGACGCGTTCGGCGGGGAACGGTCCAACGATGTCTGCGAGTTCATCAAGAGAAACGCCTATGGCTGTCCCCATTCCGGCAGAGTTTTCTATGGCGAGTGTGACCTCAGACGGGGAGAAGGCCAGCACACGCTTGATCATCGAGCGTGCGGCGCTGATACCGGCAGCCACTCCCACGCCCTTGTGATTACCTGCGTGGACGACAACTGGCCCCGACTCAAGGTCGGATGCGCGGACCATCGCGTCTACGAGTGTGCCCGTTGAGAGTTCGCGGAGTCGTTGATCGGGCGACGCGATGTTGATCAGATATGGGGAGTGGACGAGAACAGGGTCGATGCCGGCGCTCTTCTTGGTGCGGACGAAACCGCCGCGATCATCCGGGTTCAGGATTCCGATCTGCCAAGCCATGGGATTGCCTGAGAATATCTGCATCGTCTCACACCCGATATCATTGGCATACCGGGCAGTGGCTGTGAGGCTGCTCTGCTTGGGCACATGAATCCCGAATCTCACTCAACACCTCTCTCATCATTCGATACATCGTGGTATTCACGCGTTGAGCCGTGCCCCGCTCGGCCCGAGTCGTATCATCAAGCCCTAGTTCTGGGGTGTTCCCGGCGCGCGCATCCATAGAGCATAGCATAAACGGCGTTTCTCGTTGAATACGGACTTGCTAAGTGCTATAATCTATTAGAGGTTACGGCACTTTCACCCATATCGCCGCACGGTGGAGATGACGTCACATTGGTCCGCGATGGGAATCGACATAGTTCGATCTGTCGCGGATTTGTGCTGAGAGTGTCCGGTAGGTAAGGGCGTGGGTTGTTCGCCCGAACTTGTGAGGCCCAAAGGCTGCGCAGCGGTGTGGCGCAGGTCCACCGTTGGAGGAGGACAAGATGGTTCTGGCTCGAGTCCGTATGGCTCCGGTTGCGGTTATCGCGATCGCAAGCGTTTTCCTCGTGGCCGGCAGCGCGTTTGCCGGTGTCATTACCCAGCACTATGAGTTCACCGAGCCAGTGGTGAAGTCGGCGGGTGACTACGTCAGCGTTCGTATTGACGGCGCGTGGCACTACGGTGACCCGGGCACCCCGATTCTTCCCATGGTGGGTGCACGGATTCTCCTGCCGCCCGGCGAGGTTGTCACTGGCGTGGCGATCGTCCCAGGCGAGAAGCGGTCCCTTGGCGACGGCTTCATTGTAGAGCCGGGGCAGATGCAGTATCCACTGAGCTTCACAGGTCCTGTCAATATTGCTGTTCCGGATCCTGGTATCTACGACGTGCGCGGGGCGTATCCTGGACGGACGCACGACGAAGAGATAGTTGGGTCATTCCGCGGACACAGGATCGCCAATATCGCGCTGCACCCGGTCGAGTACATCCCGGAGAGCGGGGCGCTCTCGTACTACACGAGTATGGATGTCATCGTTACAACGGCTCCAGAGATGGATGCAGGAATGGCCGTCGAGCGGATGATCAGACACGACGAGTCGACCGTGGCCCGCGCAGAGCGGATGATCGACAATGTGGCCGATCTTGCCGCCTATAGGAACGTGGAGCACATGTACTCCGGAAGCCGTTCTCTTGATCCGGCCGATGCCTACAAGTACCTCATCATCACAACGGAGTCGTGGGATGAGTATCTCGACACGCTCGTCGACTTTGAGACGACGATGGGACGCAAGGCAGCGATCTTCCTGAGTTCGTGGATTCAGAGCAACTACACGGGCGTCGATGAGCAGGATCAGATCCGCAACTTCATCATCGATGCATACAGCACGTGGGACGTTGAGTACGTACTCCTGGTCGGTGATGCCAAAGACGCAAATGGCATCCCACACAGGGGTCTCTACTCCGACACCGCCTACGGCGAGAGCGATGCGGACATCCCCGCTGATCTCTACTACAGCTGTCTGGATGGAAACTGGAACAACGATGGCGACGGGTACTGGGGAGAGCCGGGTGAAGACGATCTCTATCCCGAGATCGGTGTTGGCCGCGCCTGCGCCAGTAATGCAACCCACGTTCAGAACTTTGTCACCAAGGTGACGCGCTACGTCAACTCACCGATCGTATCGGAGAGCGGCGAGGCGCTGATGGTGGGCGAGCTTCTCTGGTCAAGTCCGCTTACCTACGGCGGAACGTACAAGAACGAGATCAAGAATGGCTCGAGCGCCAACGGCTACACAACTGTTGGTTTCCCGGGCACGATGAACGTGGACACGCTCTACGACATGGACGCTACGTGGAGCAAGAGCACGCTCATCAACATGATGGAGAATGGTATCAACATCGTAAATCATCTTGGGCATTGCAATGTCCAGTACTCGGCGAAGATGTACAACTCAGACATTCCTTCCTTTGATAACGATGGAACGGTTCACACATACAACTTCTTCTACTCGCAGGGCTGCTACAACGGTTCCATTGATAACCGGACGACGACCGTCGGCAGCTACACGGGCGATTGTTTCGGTGAAGAGTTTAACTGTGACGACGACGGCGCGGTCGCCTGCGTCCTGAACTCGCGCTACGGCTGGGGAGATCCAGGCGGAACGAATGGTTCATCGCAGTTCTTCGACCGTGAGTTCTTCGACGCGATGTTCGACGAGGACATCTACCCACTGGGCTTCGTTAACAGTGATTCAAAGATAGACGTCATCTGGAACATCAACTATGGCGCGAACAGGTGGTGCTTCTACCAACTGAACCTCTTCGGCGATCCAGCAATGCATCTCTGGACCGCCTCGCCGATAGCCATGAACGTCTCGCATCCGAGCGGCATGGTCGTCGGTCAGTCGGACATAGTGGTTACTGTCTCCGATGGGAGCAGAGCGACCGTAGTGGGTGCTGTCGTCACGGTTTACTACGACGACTATTCCGTCTACGCAACCGGCGTCACGAATGCGGCCGGGCAGGTTACACTGAGTCCTGATCCGCAGGTACCGGGCACGCTCTACCTCAAGGTTAACGCGCACGACCGGCTTGTCTGGACTGGCGATCTGGAAGTCGCTCCGGCGTCGGGCCCGTATGTTGTCTACAGCAGCTACGTGGTGGACGACGACACGAGCGGCGAGAGCAATGGTAACGACGATGCGATCGTGAATGCGGGAGAGACGATCGAGCTTCCCACGACGCTTGAGAATGTCGGTAGTGATCCCGCGACGAATGTCCGCGCAACCCTCAGCACGACAAGTGGTTATGCGGCGATTGCTGATGACTATGAGGAGTACGGCGACATCGCTGCGACAGCCACGGCGCTGTCGTACGATGACTATTGTATCGTGATCTCATCCGATGCTCCGGACGGCGAGGTGATCACATTCGACCTCGCTATTGAATCCGACGATAGCAGAACGAACTGGCTGTCTGGTCTTAGCGTACAGGTTTCGGCTCCCGATCTGATCTACGCCGACCATGACGCAAGCGATGCCCCAAGCAATGGGAATGGCTGCCTTGAGGCGGGTGAGACGATCGACATCTCAGTGTCGCTTCTGAACACCGGAAGCGCGCGGGCCGATGGTCTCACGGTCACCATCTCAACGAGTGACCCCTACATTCAGATGAACGATGCAACTGATAATCTTCCGTTCATCAACGCCGGTGTGGTGGGAGAATTCACCGACTTTTCGATAACGCTCTTGGCGGACACGCCCGACTATTACTCGATCGATTTCGATGTGGATGTTGTGGGTGACTGGGGCTACTCGAGCAGCGCATCGTTCAGCATAGCCACGGCCGGCGGCGACTTCATGGATGATATCGAGGCGGGGCAGGGTGAGTGGACGCACGGTGTTGTGACCGCCGGATTCACAGACCAGTGGCACATAGAGACATATCGGAGCAACTCAACGAGCCATAGCTGGAAGTTCGGTGGAAGCGGCTCAACGGGCTACACCGACTCGGCGGACGGCGCCCTGTACACACGGGAGCTCTGCATCGGGTCCGACGGCCAGATGAGCATGTGGCACTGGATGGACGCTGAGGAGGAAAGCTCAACCTCCGCGTGGGATTGTGGTCTGGTTCAGATCAGTGATGATGGCGGATCGACGTGGGATGTGCTCACGCCGGACGGTGGGTACTCGCACGCGAAGAACTACAACCCTGACAATCCGCTCCCGACCGGCACGCCGTGCTGGTCAGGAAGCTTCAACTGGTGTCAGGAGACGTTCGATCTCTCAGCCTATGAAGGCGGGACGATTCAGATCCGGTTCCGGTTCGTGTCGGACGGATATATTACCGAAGAGGGTTGGTATGTCGATGATATCAACATAACGAGTTCAGGCGGCGGCACGAGCGTTGAGAATCCTGCTACTCCTCTCACGTTTGCGGTTCTGCAGAACGTCCCGAACCCGTTCAACCCGATGACGGTTATCAGCTACCAGCTGCCTGAGTCGGCGCGCGTGACCATTGAGGTCTACAACGTCGCCGGTAAGCGTGTCAGGGTACTCGTTGATGAGCGCCAGGAGCCGGGTTACAAGTCGACTATCTGGGACGGCACCAACGACAGCGGTCACAAGGTCGCGAGCGGCGTCTATCTCTACAGGGTGCATGCTGGTGACAGAGTGGTCGACAAGAGGATGGTCCTTCTCAAGTAGATGTTGAGCATACCGGGGCGGTTAGTCATGTGCTAACATTCGGCGGCTAGCCGTCCCGGTTTTTCTTTGCCTGTTCATGGAGCAACGGAGCTGTGCTGAAATCAATGGGGTTGGAGTATCCGAGACATCTCTCCGAGGAGGTCGGCGTACTGTCCCGCGCATTGGGCGGCGCGATCAGTGTCAGGCTCTTTCTTGACTATGACGGCACGCTTGTCTCGGGGCCAAGAGATGCGCCCCTGCGGCCGTCCAAAGGTGTTCTCGAGAAACTTAAACAGCTCTGCAAAGCCGAAGGCTTCTCGGTATTCATTGTGAGCGGCCGGTCTGTTGAGGAACTCAGGTCGCTGGTTGATGTGCCGGGGCTTGGGTTCATAGGCCGGCGAGGCTTCGAGATAGCAATGCCGGGTCTTCCTGTCTTTCTCCCAGTTGACACAAGCGCCGCCACAGAACTGATTCACCATATTGAACTGGAAATGTCAGGGTTGCTCCATTCGGTTCCCGACACTCAGTTGGAGAATCGTGGCTACGGTCTCGTGCTTCATACTCGTGGCCTGGCCGGAGAGGTTGAACGTGAGGTTGTGCAGCGCTTCGCTGAACTCGTGAGTCAGCTCGACGCGCTGCGGATTCTGGAGATGTTCTACGGGGATGGCACCGTAGAGGTCAGGATCGCAGGTTGGAGCAAAGGTGATGTTCTTTCTCACATGCTGGCGAATGCGAATCCGGACCTCGATCTGACCATATACGTAGGGGATGATGTGACCGACGAGGATGCATTCGCCGCGGTTGAGCGGTGGTCGGGCGAGAACACCGACATGGAACCCTGGTTCATGATCAGCGACGACTACGACGGTGATCACATTCCAGGTGCGATCACCATCCTTGTGACTGAAAAGCCCCGGCCTTCACTGGCGTCACTGTTCGTAAGAGACACAGATGAGGTCTACGATCTCCTGTCTTCGCTCTCCGCAATGGTCGCCGTTGTTCTCTAGGCAGCCATGTTGTCCTTCCTCACAAGAAGAACCGAACATCCAGCACCAAGGAGAATCCCGGTTGCGACCGAGCCCATGGGCCTGGTATCGTCCCGGGCACGTCCTCGCGCACCTGCGACAAGAAGCCCAACACCGAGTTCTTTCGCAAATCGTATAATTGCCTCGGCCGGGTGTCCCTCGCTCAGAAGCTTCGTTTCGGCGTTAATGCTTTCCTTTGCTGCAACCCTTGCTGCATGAGCGAGAATCTCCTCGCCATCATGGCGAACGGACTCGCGCAGCGGTTGGCTCATGTCCGACCTGTAGTGTTCCGGGATGTAGAACACGTGGCAGATGGTCATCTTTGAATTGTGGATTCTGGCTATCTCTGCAGCGGCGGAGACAGCGCGGTCTGCGTTAGGTGAACCGTCGACCGCCACGAGAATGCTTCTGAACATCAGTTCCTCCTGATAGCGTATCAGTCTTCTCCGTCGATCAATCCACCGGAGGGATCCGGCTGGTGCGAGTCCGTGGTTGCGGCGCGATGTGGTCTCGAGCCGGGCGCCGACCTCCTCGTGACATCTCCGTCATCGACCAGCTCCACTTTCAATCGTCCGTTGGCGGGCTCAGCCTCGCCAAGATAAATGGTCTGGTGGGGGAACGGGATCTCGATGCCTTTCGCATCAAACGTGTTCTTGATTCTGCGCCGGAACTCTCGTCCTATTCCCCATTGCTCCATCGGCTTCGTCGTGAAGAGTGATCGTATGACGACGGCGGAATCTGCGAAATCCTGTACGCCGAGAACCTGAAGAGGCTCCAATATCTTCTTGCCGTACTCTGGATCTGCCTGGAGTTCGTCGCCAATTTCCTTAAGAAGAGCCATGATCTCGTCCACATCCTCCTTGTAGGCCACACCGATATCGAGCACGAATCGGGAATACCTCTTCGTCATGTTCGTAACGACATCCATGCTGCCGTTTGGAATAATGTGGATCTTTCCCTCCAAATCGCGGAGTCTCGTCGATCTCAGCGTCACTCTCTCGACCTTTCCGGAGGCGCCGGCCACCTTAATGACGTCTCCGACATCGTACTGATTCTCAACGAGGATGAACATTCCTGCGACTATGTCTTTGACGAGTGACTGGGCGCCGAATCCAACGGCGAGCCCGACTATTCCGACTCCGGCAAGAAGAGGTCCGACGTCGATCTCAAGCTCGTTCAAGACCATCAGGAGCGCGATGGACCATATGACTATTCTTAGTATATTTCTGAGAACTTTCCCCAAAGTCGCTGCCCGCTTCTCGCGCTCGTTCATTGTCGAGGGGTCGTCGTCATCAAAGGCGCCCTCTACCCTGCGGGTCACAAGCGCGGCGAGGCGGATCGTGATGTAGGCGCCGATCACGATGCCGAGTATCCGGAGTCCTGTTGTTATTACCCAGGTGGCTATGCTCTCCATGCTAATCAATTGTGACCAATCCACAGACTTCTCCTTCCAGGGCTCTCTACTTGAGCACGAACTTGCCGTCGCGATGTATGATCCTACCGTCGGCGTAGATTGTCCCGCCGTTCCTCATGTCGTTTACCATATCCCAATGCACACCCGACTCGTTTGTCCCGCCGGATTCCGGGAGTGAGGCGCCAACGGCCATGTGCATTGTCCCGCCTATCTTCTCATCGAAAAGCGTGTTCTTGGTGAACGTCTGAATCGAGTAGTTTGTGCCGATGGCGAATTCACCGACACGCCTTGCCCCCTCGTCGGTGTCCAGTGTGGCGAGCAGAAAATCCTCGCCCTTGTCAGCTGTCGCCTTAACGACCTTACCCTTCTTGAACGTCAGCGTAACACCATGCACCTCGCGGCCTGCATAGCAAGCGGGGAAGGAGAAAGAGATCCTGCCCTCCACTGAATCCTCGACGGGACCCGTGAAAATCTCGCCGTCCGGCATGTTTGCGCCGCCGTCACAGTTTATCCACCTGCGCCCGGCAACGCTCATGGTCAGGTCTGTGTCCTTGGCAACGATGCGTATCTTCTTCTTTGTATTGAGGACCTTGCAGATCTTCTCCTGCTTGTTGTGGATCCTCTTCCAGGCGGCAATAGGATCCTTGATATGTACCATGCATGCTCGGAGAACGAAATCCTCGTACTCATCGAGTGACATCTCGGCGTCCTGAGCTGAGGCGTTGCAGGGAAACTGTGTACCGACCCACCTGAGTTCCCCCGCCGCTTCTCTTTCGAGGAAGCGTGTGAAAGTCTTGCGTCGTGCGGCGCCCACGATGGCCATCTTCCTTGGATCGGTGGTTGTAAGAGCCTTTGTGTTCTCGTCGGCCCAAATGGAGATGACTTTGTCGACCTTCTCAGTCGCGAACTCCTCTATCGGACTCACATATTTGAGTTGATGCTGTCTTGCTGTCTTGAAGTAGATGCTCGTGAGTGAGGGGAAATGGAGACGAAGGCTGGGATGGCCTCCTGCCTTCAGGACCTCGGCATAGACCTCTCTAATGAGCGGTTCGGCCAGGTGGGGAGCCAGGATCGCAACAAGGTCGTTCTTCTGCACAGCGACCGAGTAGTTGACCAGAACCTTCGCCAGACTCGTGTATCTCTCGTCTCTCATTGCTCCTCCGGTGCGACACTAGTCGATGACGAACTGTCCGTCCTTGTAGAAGAGTTTTCC
>JAUVLP010000231.1 GCA_030600655.1 Candidatus Eiseniibacteriota bacterium | reverse complement strand
ATAGGTCGTCTTTGCCAACAAGGAGTCGAATACCATCCAGGAATAGGTCGCGAAGGTGCCCGTCCACATCGACGACTGTGACAACAACTCTAGCGAGAAGCGCGTTTGTGTCCGCCGCCGCGGCTTCTCGAGCGAGGTGTGAACCGTTGATTGCGCTGAACTCGATCGTGGCGAGAGCTGTGTGCTCGGCCGAAATCGTCGCCGGGAGTGACGTAGAAGTCCCCGTTCCGGTGACCCATGGCCATGTCCAGTAGCCCCCGGACGTGTCGGGCCGCTTGACCTGAAGGAGGACACCGGCGATAACGACGTCTCGCCTGCCAGTGTTTGTGAAGACGAGGTTGACCAAGGGTGGCACGTTGGGCTGAGTTGGGCCAGGAGTATCGATTCCCACAACGCGGACTGTCATTTCCACCGGCCTGTGGTAGTACTGCAGGAAGATTGCCAAGCCAGATAGGACAACCGCAAGAACTGCCACGCACAGCGCAGCATTGGCACGCGCTTTCCCGTTGGTCGTGTCGCTCACATTCACACTCCCAATTGCATGTCCCACGGCGCCCTCAGCAGCGCCCGCTGCTCCACCATCAGATGGAGCAGTGTACCTAACGGACGTGATTGACAACAGCTTCTGAATGCGTTCATCATCCTGCGCCTTCGCTGTAGCCACTTCCTGCTTGATTGAGGCAAGTGTCTCGAGGAAGTGCTTCTTGCCTTTCTCTGTCTCTGGCAAGTGCCTGCGCGATCGGAACAGCAGCTTCAGCAGAGGCGACTCTCTGTCTGCGAGCATACGTATGACGGCGAGGATGGCGAGACCGTCAGCTTCTAACTGAGCCAAGAACGGAGTGAGTTGCGAGTGCATGGATTCGACTTGGCGCACACCAACGACGTAGTCGGCAGTAGAATCGAAGTCGCTCTTATAGGCTTCGTGAACCATCGCGTACATCCGGTCTGCCGTCTCAAGAGATGCGTCGAGCTTGCGCAGATCCTCATTGAACCCGAGGAGCATAAGGGACAGTGTACGGTTGCGAACCCCCGCATGCTCACGAATCGGCGAGAAGCGAAGCGTCTCCGTTGTCCAGAACGCCATCGGCTTCGTGTCGGACGTGACACCTTGGAATGCCTTTCTGAACTCCCTCATGATGAAGCGGTTGTTGCTGGATGTGCTGAGGCGTGTCCTCACCTCGGCGTCGAGCAGCTCCAGCAAATCAAAGTAGTGGAGTCGGGCACGCACATACCCAACGATGAGTGCGCCGGCGTGGACAAGAAAGAAGGCCGCGAATGCACCTGCGAACGCCCCGTACAGCGCCACCCCCATGGCCGGCGTCGATGGGCTACGGAACTCCGTGACAAAACGCGCGACGACGCTGTAGAACAGCCACAGGAGCATCGCTGCCACAAGAACCTCAATGAAGATACGACCTCTTCTGCTCATCCGTAATCCTCTTGCTGAAGCGCCCTAACAACCGCACATCAGCTGCGAGCGTTAAGGCTGGCGCGACGGGTGCAAGCGGCGAAGCCGCGCCAGCAGCCGGCGTGACAGACACGCTCGTCGGCTGCATGTGCTAGTTAGGCGGCCCTACTAACGGGCCGACAGTACCTCCAGTTGAACGTAGCCGTTTGAACTGACTCCCCCACCATCGCGCGGCTCGGCAAGATGCAGAGTCGCCAGAGAGGCTATTTCCAGCTGCGACTCGATGAACTCGTATCCGTTCGGACCTTGGACAATGACATCGTTAATCTTCCAGATCAGAGTGCTGCCCAGGTTGAGTCGCGCGTGGTCTTGCTCAGAGAGATCAGCGGCATGGACTCCGTACAGAACAACTGGGACGCTTCCGCCGAGGGCGCTCGATGCTGCATCAAGCAGAGCGGAGTCTGAACACCGCGCGACATCAATGGGAAGCCGGGATGTGCTCGGAGCCGCAACGGCCGATCTACTGATGGCTACGGGCTCAGCCCCGCTCACAAGCGACTCCACATTCTTGGCGATGAGGGAAATTGAGCGATCGGAGAAGCTGCAGACGGTCCTGCCAGACTTCTCGTAGACGACAATGGGATCGCTGCAGTACGTGACAGCGAAACCGAGGGGTACAACGACGAAGACCCCCTCACCAGAGCTATATGTGATCTCCGCAAGTTGCGCGTTCCCTCGGTAGACTGCCGGAGCG
>JAUVLP010000032.1 GCA_030600655.1 Candidatus Eiseniibacteriota bacterium | reverse complement strand
AGGTCAAGAAGCAGCTCGTTAGCTACCTTGAAACACGGGTGCCAGCAACCGTTCAGTGGGAGATTCTTGAATGGAGCGGTTTCCCCGCCACGCTGACCGAACGGGACGCGCCAGGAGTTGCAGCGCTTCTCAAAGCCTTCGAGACCATCTGGGGGGTCCATCCGGCGTACTACCCGAGCGGCGGCAGCATCGGAGCGGTGGGACAGATCAAGGATATCCTCGGGGTGCACTCGCTCCTGACAGGTTTCTGTCTGCCTGACGACCACATCCACGGGCCGAACGAAAAGCTGCATCTCCCGACATGGGAGAAGGGAACGATGGCGCTCGTGCATTTCCTGTACAATCTGGCGGAATAGGCGGTGCGGCGTATGAGAACGCAAGACTGACCCTCGATGTCATGGATGCCGATGATCGCACCGGCACGTTCGATGCTCTGCGTCGCCATCCTGAAGTGGACCTGGTGCTGTGAGCACTGGTTCCAGGGAGGTGGCGTGTGGACGCGGTTTCATTCACACCGATCGGCACCATCAGGACACCGCACAAGCGGGCTTCAGACACGCCCGTTCAGCCCGCCTACGCCGAAGGCATCGAGGGGCGCGTCGAACTCCTCCCTGAATACGTTCAGGGACTCAATGATCTCTTCGCATTCTCCCACATATATCTCATCTATCACCTCCACAAGGCCGGCCCGCCGAGCCTGGAGGTAATCCCGTTCATGCAGGATCACCTCAGGGGCATCTTTGCTACGCGATCCCCCAGGCGGCCCAACCCGATAGGTGTGAGCCTTGTCAAACTCGTCGGTGTCAAGGGGAACGTCCTGCACGTTGAGGACGTGGACATCCTGGATGGCACTCCGCTTCTGGATATCAAACCCTACATCTCCCGATTTGACTCCCGCGAGGAGGTGCGCTCCGGGTGGCAGGACGATGTGGACGAGGAGGCCGCGCGGAAACAAGGAGTGAGGGGCTATCGCGCCGAACCGGCAGAGGATGAGACGTAGTAGTCTGTGACGGGACGTAGAATCTGGGGGATATGGCATGGCACGGCATCTTGGAATCATCTTGGGTGCGCTGACACTCGTGGCGCTTTCCGGGTGTGCGGTCATGAACACGTCAATGATGGAGACGGCGGAGACCGTCGAGGCCGGTCATCTGAAACTCGGCGTCGAGTACAACACAGGGCTCGATCTGACATCGACCATCTTTCTGGTGGAAGACACCAGCGGGACATTCACGGCGACCGAGCTGATGGTGGGCGAGGCCTACGGCGTCAGGCTGGGCGTCGGTCTCACTGACCGCACAGAACTCAACGCAAAGCTCTGGGTCTCGGTCGGGGGCGTGGGGGCGAAGCTCTACGCGAAACACGCACTCACAGAGAGAGACGCCGCCACATCCTGGGCCGTGGCCCCGGGCCTTACGTTCGTTACGTCGGAATCAGACGACGATGATGAGGGTTCCCTTGAGGATTTCATCGCTGAGGTGACGACGTTCGGGGTTGAGATTCCGGTCATCGTCACACATCGCTTCAACGACGTGTTCTCCGTCACCGGCGTTGTCAGGTACAGTCTTGACTCCGTGAGCATCGCCTTTCCCTCCGGATCGCCCCTCGAGGACATTGGCGAGACAGCGGTCCTTCACAGATTCGGGATCATCGGCGCGCCGTCGCTCGACCTGGGCGTTTTCTACCTGCGACCGGAGATAGGCGTGGAGCTGGCCGGCCGGATCCATGGGGACCTTGGTTACGTTCCCATCATTGGGCTCGGGGCCGGCTTCGAATTCTAGTCCCGGTTGCTGGAGAAAGGAGAGTGCGCTTGTGTCGAACGAGGGCGTTCACTCGCGCATCTTTGACGTCGTCAATCGCATTCCATCGGGCCGGGTGGCCACCTATGGTCAGGTGGCTGTCATCGCCGGTCGTTGCACACCCAGAATGGTTGGCTACGCGATGGCGTCTGTTCCGGACGATCTCGATGTTCCCTGGCAGCGCGTTATCAATGATCAGGGGCGCATAAGCCTCCCGCCGGAACGGGGAGGGGAGCTCCAGCGCGCGATTCTGGAGGCCGAGGGCATTGTCTTTGACGGGCGTGGAAGGATTGACCTTGGGGAGTTTGGGTGGCTGGGCCCCGGAGAGTCCCGGACGTAGATCCATGATCCCACGCTCGCCTGGATTGGCCCCGGGACACTCTTGGTTGTCCCTAAGCCTCCGGCGTAGTAGCATTGACAGGTAGACTACGCGTGGCCTCCGATCAGAGGGCCGCAGACGCATCCTGCACATCTACCCAGAGAGGGAAAGAGCATGAGCCAAGCCAAAGCATCCTTGAGCGCCGCCCTTGAGAGCAACCCGCTACTCAGAACCGACGGTACCCCGCGATTCGACGAGATCACAGCGGAGCATGTGGTCCCCGCAGTGACGCACGTCCTCGACGCTGTTGGGAAAGGACTCAGTGAGCTTGAAGCGAAGATCGAATCCACGTGGGACGGTGTCATAGCTCCACTGGAGGCTCTTGAGATCCCGATGGAACACGCGTGGGATCCCGTCAAGCACCTCATGAGCGTCAAGAACTCGCCGGAGCTCCGGGAAGCTCACGACGCCATGCTGTCGGATGTCGTTCAGATGAGACTACGTGTCAAACAGAGCAGACCAATCTACGATGCACTTCGCGCGCTCAGGGACGGTGACGAATGGAAGTCGTTGGATAGCGCGCAGCGGCGGGCGGTCGAGCTTCGGTTGAGAGATGCCGAGCACGCGGGTGTCGGACTCGATGGGGACGAATGCGAGCGCTTCAAAGCCATTGAAAGCGAACTCTCGCAGCTGGGGACCGATTTTCAGAATCACGTCCTTGACGCTACCAAGGCATTCGAACTGGTCATTACGGACCAAGCCGACACCGAAGGATGGCCGGAGACGCTGAAGCAGCTCGCTTCGCAGTCGTGGAGCCAGGCCAATCCCGACGATGAGGCGGCGACGGCGGACGGCGGTCCTTGGCGCATCACTCTGGATTTCCCGAGCTTCGGTCCATTCCTGCAGCACAGCAGAAACCGCGCTCAGCGCGAAGAGATCTATCGCTCATATATCACGCGGGCGTCCGAGGGTGAGTGGGACAACACCGAGATCGTGAACACGATGCTCAAACTCAAGCTCGAGAAGGCAAACCTCCTGGGGTTCGATACGTATGCCGATCTCAGTCTTTCGGAGAAGATGGCATCGAAGGTGGATGCTGTAGAGACTATGTTCAAAGAACTCGTGGAGGCTTCGAAGCCCCAGGCCCAGAAGGACCTCGAAGATCTGAAGGACCTCGCCGGGAAGAACGGTCATGACGGTGATCTGAAGCACTGGGATATCGCATTCTGGTCTGAGCGACTGAGGGAGTCGCGCTTCGACTATACCGACGATCAACTGAGGCCGTATTTCCCGATGCCGGGAGTTCTGGACGGGCTCTTTTCGCTCTCGAAGCGACTCCTGGGGATCGTGATCGAGCCGGCCGACGGTGAGACCTCGGTCTGGCACGACGACGTGCGCTATTTCAGAGTCTCCAATGAGGACGGAACGCCGATAGCCTTCTTCTATCTGGATGCATACTCACGGCCCGCTGAGAAGCGTGGAGGTGCGTGGATGGGGGAGTGCCTGGGCAGGCGCATCGTGAACGGGAAGGTGCGGCTTCCGGTTGTCTATGTGACCTGCAACAGCACGCCACCGGTCGGAGGCAAACCGTCGCTCATGGGGTTCAGGGAAGTTGAGACGCTTTTCCACGAGTTCGGTCATGCGCTTCAGGCGATGCTCACGACCATCGACTACGCTGATGTAGCCGGGATCAATGGAGTGGAGTGGGATGCGGTCGAGCTTGCCAGCCAATTCATGGAGAACTGGTGCTACCACAAGCCTACGCTTATGGGGATGACGTCGCACGTCGAGACGGGTGAGCCGCTTCCTGATGGGCTTTTCGAGAAGATCTCGGCCGCGCGCACGTTCAGAGCGGGGTCGCTCATGATGCGGCAGCTTGAGTTCGGGATATCCGACATGGAGCTTCACAGCAATCATGATCCCAATGGGGAGCGGACGGCGTTTGATGTTCATCGAGACGTCATGTTGAAGACGAGCGTCCTGCCACCGTTCGAGGGCGACCGGTTGCTCTGTGCCTTCTCTCACATCTTCGGTGGTCCCTACGCCGCCGGCTACTACAGCTACAAGTGGGCAGAAGTGCTCTCGGCCGATGCCTTCGGGGCGTTTGAGGAGGTTGGGTTGGACAACGAGGAGGCCGTCCGGAAACTCGGCAGACGCTACCGCGACTCGATTCTGTCAGTCGGTGGCAGCCGGCACCCGATGGATGTCTTCCGCGACTTCCGGGGCCGTGAGCCAAGCACTGAGGCACTCCTGAGGCACAACGATCTGTTGTAGGAGGATTGTTGCAGAAGGGATTGTGAACAGGTCTGAAGAGGAGTGGGGAATGCGGATGCGTACAGTGGCCGGACTCGTGATCGTTCTCACATCGCTGGTGTGGCAGCCGGCTGCCGGCGCAGAGGCACCTCCGCTGATTCTGTCCAATCTGAGCACGACTGAGAATGTCGAGGAACAGCTCTACATCTGGGGTGTTGAACAGACGCCGCTCGTGTATTCGGCTGCCTTCGACCCGCTCGGCACCGGGACTTTCGCGAGACCGGACCTCATGGAGATATGGCTCGACAACCATCTCGAGGATAGCTTCGACGGATTCCTCGTGCTCGATTGGGAAGACGGAGTCATGGCGCATTTGATGGCCGGGCCGAGCGATGCCGAGTTCACGCGCGTGGTCTCGGAGATGGTCAAGCTTCTTGAGTTCGTGCGGGAGCGGAGGCCGGGTGCGAAGATCGGCTACTACCGCATGCCGTGGAGCGAGTACCAGTCTCAGAATGACGTATGGAGGGCAGCCATTGCTGCAGCTTCACCTGTCTTCGATGCGTCGGACGCGTTCTTCCCGTCGGTGTATGACCGCTCTGGAGACAGTCCCGACCGAGACAGCGAGCGTCTCGGTATGCTGATACATCTGGCTCTCGAAGTCGCGGGTGAGCGTCCTGTGATTCTCTACACCATGCACCGCTACCACAGTGGCAACGAGACGTGGGGATCCCGGCTCATCGATGCCGACGAGTACATCAAGCATATCTCGCATCTCATGCAGGTTGAGTATGAGGGTCGTCGTCCGGCTGGTGTTGTCGTCTGGGCCGAGGAACCGTACTGGTACCAAGCCTCCAATTCGAAGAAGAGAAGCGGAGGCTACGTCAGGACCGATCCCATGTGGGTCAGGTGGCGAGACACCTTCGCGTCGGAGATGGCTCCGGGTGAAGGTCTTGATGAGTATCTCAACCGCTTGCACCCATGGATATTGTGCCTCCTCAATGAGGCCGTGCGTGGTGAGCCGTGCGATATGAAGAAGCCGTAGTGGGCGCGGCCGATGAGTCTATAGCCGTAGTGGGCGCGGCTGACGGGTCTATAGCCGCGTGGGCGCGGCCGGTATTCAGGGCGCTTGAGTGCAGCGGCATACGGCCGGGCCTTCCGCGCGGATCTTCCATTGGAGTGCGTGATGGCCAGAGTGCTTCATCTTCTGTCACAGCGCCCCGGGCACACGGGCAGTGGAACTACCCTGCAAGCAATAGTGCATCATGCCGGTGAGGCCGGCTGGGATCAGATGATCTCAATTGGAATCCCATCCGGATCATCCATTCCCAGGCTCACCGGTCTTGCTCCAGCAAGAGTCCGTCCCGTGGTTTTCGGCGGCGGGGAACTCCCATTCGATGTCCCAGGCATGAGCGACGTCATGCCATACGCAAGCACCCGCTTCTCCTGCATGAGCGCTGATGAGTTCGAAACCTACCGTGCGGTCTGGACCCGCCACCTGGCACAGCTTGTCGCTGAGTTCAGGCCCGATGTTATCCACTCGCACCACATATGGATTCTGAGTTCACTTGTGAAGGACGTCGCTCCGGATGTTCCTGTCGTCACACAATGTCACGCGACAGGGCTCCGCCAGATGAAGCTCTGTCCGGAGGTTGCTCCAGCGGTCAGGGAAGGATGCTCAAGGAATGAGCGGTTCATCGTACAGCACGAAAACTTCGTTGCCGTGCTGATGGATGAGCTAGGCATCGCACGTGAGCAGGTGCATGTCGTTGGAGTCGGCTACAGGGATGACATCTTTAATGCGTCCGGCCGGGACGATGCGGCTGATGGTGAAGTGGCAGGCAACAGTGCAGCGACAGGTGACAGCGGGGCGGCAAGAGACAGCGTGCCAGCCGCTCCGATTATGCGCATTCTGTACGCCGGCAAATTCAGCGCTGCAAAGGGCGTGCCCTGGCTTCTGGACGCTTTTCAGAAGCTAACTGTGGAATTTCCCAATCTCGTCCTCGATGTGGCTGGAAGCGGAGCGGGCGAGGAGGCGGAATCCATGAGGTCACGCATGAAAGGTATGGCGCCCTCAGTAGTGCTCCATGGCATGGTGTCCCAGCTCGAGCTGGCTGTTCTCATGCGCAGCGCTTCCGTTTTCGTGCTCCCATCGTTCTACGAGGGCGTACCGCTCGTGCTTGCAGAAGCGCTGTCCTGCGGATGCCGTCTGGTCTCGACGGCACTTCTAGGTGTACAGAGTTCGATCGCCGGCCCGGCCGGAAACGCACTCGAGCTTGTGTCGTTGCCACGGCTGGAGCAGATTGACCGACCGGTTCCAGAAGATTCCGCCGTGTTCACCGAGAGATTAGTACAGGCCATCAGGCGAGCACTTGAGCTGGGGCCATGGTGGGCCCCCGCGACAGCAATGCCTGATGTGCTTCGTGAGTTCCGGTGGGGCAACGTATTCAGTAGAATCGAAGAAACCTGGCGGAGCGCGATCTCGTCCAGAGAGAGAGGGGAGTGAGAATGTCGGCCCATCATACAAGATGTGGATGTGCGCCCGTGGATCGCACCAGGCGTGTTCTATCCGTTCTGCTGGTTATGGTCGCCCTTTTTCTATCATCTTGCTCAAGAGCACCCAAGGGCTATGAGCTGACGTTCCTGGGTACTGCGGACCTGCAGGGTATGCTCGAGCCCACGCGGATGGAGGGCGATCATGACGGAGATGGTGAGGAAAGGGAGATGGGCGGGATAGCTCGCATCGCGACCCTCATCGATGAGATACGCGACGAGAGAGGCGAACGGGTCGTTGTGATCTCGGTCGGCGACGATCTCATGAACCGCTACTTCCACACCTACAAGGGCGAGGCGATCTTCAGCCTGATGTCCATGGCTGGATATGACACGTACGCTTTCGGCAATCACGAGTTCGACAAGGGGCCCGAGGTGCTCGCGCGTGCACTCACACATGCTGAGTTCGACTGTGTCTGTACCGACCTGGTTGTGGAGGGGACTGTTCTCGATGGTTTGTGTGAGCCGTGGATCGTTCGTGACTACGACGGCCTCAAGGTCGGCTTCTTCTCAATCATGACCGAGGCGTTTCCGTACGTTACGAGCGGGAATGACGTCAAGATGAGTGGTACGAACCTCGAGACTGCGCATCGCGCCGTCCGGGAGCTCAAAGCCAACGGTGCCGATCTCATCGTCGCGCTCTCGCACGTGGGTTTCTCCAGAGATGTGGAGATCGCGAGGGAGGTTCCATGGATAGACATTATCTTCGGCGGGCATTCTCACGATTACACCGAGAAGCTTGTGCGGATTGGCGGCACGTTGATAGTGAACGGCGGTGAAAAGGGGCCATACCTTGTCAGACTGGATGTGTCCACGGGGCCCGGCAAGCGCCTCGATCTCGATACACCGCGCTTCGAACTCATACCCGTGACGAAGGATGTAGCCGAGAACTCAGATGTAGCGAGGGTACTCGCGGGCTATACGAGATCATTCCCGGAGGCGATCGTGCTTGGCAGGACGGACGTTGCCTGGGACATGACCAAGGATACCATACGCGGCGGCGAGTCAACCGTGGCGAACCTTGTCAACGACCACCTTCGAGACAGATTTGGGGTCGACATCGTCGTGAACAACGCCGGGGCTTTCAGAGGGAAGAAGGTCTATCCGGTCGGTCCCATCACCGACTCGATGCTTCATGAGATCGATGAGTTTGGTAACTACGCTTATGCACTTGGTCTCGATGGGCGCTACGTCCTGGAGCTGCTGGAACGGAGTGCCGCTCTGGTCGGAGGCGGAGGATTTCTCCACGTTTCGGGGCTTCGCTATACGGTTGATCTCAGTCAGGTGGCTCAGGTCATAGCGCAGGACGCAGAGGGGCGGTGGAGTGTGGAGACGCCCGGCGGGCGCGTGACGGAGGTAGAAGTGGCGGACGGTTCCGGCGGCTGGGCGCCTCTCTATCCCGGTCGTGTCTACCGGATTATGAGCAACAGTTTCATGGTTAAGGACGGAGGGGACGGGTACTTCTGGCTGAAGAAGTACGGGTTCGACCTCGACAACACCTACTCCACGTTCTACTCGATACTCGCGGAGGTGGTTTCGAGCACGGGTGTGCTCAATCCAGGGGAGCCTGACGGTCGGGTGACCATCATCCGGTAGACTGGAGCTTCGGGATGCTCAAGCGCGCGAAGACAACGGGAGACAAATTTATGCGAGCGCAACCACTCGGAACAATGGTCGTCATTGTCCTGCTTCTTCTTGCCGGTGCAAGCCGCGCCACGGCAGGCAACCCGCCGTCCACGGCAGGCAACCTGCCGAGTACAGCAGGCAACCTGCTGTCCACAGCAGCCAACCTGCCGAGTACAACAGGCAACCTGCTGTCCACAGCAGCCGTTTACCGGCTTCCCTCACAGGTCCTTGTAGATATTGTCGATGCGCCGAAGACACCATGGGTGAGGGTCTCACCGGATCGCGAGTGGCTTGTTCTCATGGGACGTCCCAACTACCCGTCGATAGCTGAGCTCGCTGAAAGGGAAATCAAGCTGGCCGGTCTCCGCATCAAGCCCCAGATCAACGCGCCCAGCAGGGCGTGGACAGCTAACGGGATTGCCATAGTCCGCATGGATGATCTCAGTGAACGGCAAGTCTCAGGCCTGCCCGACAACCCGAGGATCCAGTACCTGAGGTGGTCGCCGGATGGGAAGCACTTTCTGTTCACCAATACGACTGCTGATGGAGTTGAACTCTGGGTTACCGACATGGCGTCCGCAAGCGCCGTTCGATTGACGGGTCCTGTCGTGAGCCTGACATCAGAGTGCGGCCCCTGTTGGCTCGCGGACAGTAAAACCATCGTCCTGCTCTTTGTTCCGAGAGATCGCGGCGCTGAGCCGATCCCGCCGCGCGTCCCGGGCGGACCGATCATCCAGGAGAGCATAGGTCGGAAGGCCCCGGCCCGCACGTATGCCGATCTCCTGAAGAACGAGCATGACGAAGAACTCTTTGAATACTACCTCACATCTCAGATCGTCAGGGTGACGCTCAAGGGAGAGGTTACACCTGTGGGGCAGCCGGGGATCGTGTGGGATTTCGGTCCGTCCCCTGACGGCGAGTACATCCTTGTTCATACCTTGCACCGCCCGTACTCGTATATTGTTCCAGCTGGTCGTTTTCCGATGCGCATCGAAGTTCTGGATATGAATGGAAGGGTTGTCCACGAAGTGGCCGACCACCCGCTGCGCGACGAGATTCCCATCGCCAGAGGAAGCACCTATGTGGGGCCGAGGAGTGTCCAGTGGCGGTCCGATGCCGGGGCGATGCTCTCTTGGGTAGAAGCGCTCGATGGAGGGGATGCTGCAGTAGAGTCGGAAGAGCGCGACAGGGTTTTTCTTCTTGATGATCCATTTACCGGAGTTCCTGAAACCCTGATGACGTTCGAGCTTCGCTTCGGAGACGTGTCATGGGGAACCGGGGATCTGGCCATAGCTACGGAGTGGTGGTGGGAGACGAGAACAGCCAGGGCCTGGCGAGTACATCCGGACGCACCCGAGATTGAGCCAGATCTGTTGGTGGACCGTTCGTGGGAAGACCGCTACAACGATCCCGGCAATCCCGTCATGGTGATCAATGAAATGGGACGCAGTGTCCTGTTGGCAACGGGTGACGGCTTGGGCATCTACTCCATCGGTGACGGAGCGTCGCCGGAGGGCGATCGTCCGTTCCTGGATGTGTTCGATCTCAACACACGGGAAAGCACACGGCTCTTCCGTTCAGAGGCGCCGTATTACGAACGCCCTGTCGCCTTGCTCACCGGTGCCAGACACATTCTCACGCGGCGCGAGTCGGTGGATGAGGTTCCGAACTATTTCCTGAGAGATCTTGAGACAGGCGAGCTGACGCAGATCACCACGTTTCCGCATCCGACACCCCAGCTTCTGGGGATCGAGAAGGAACTCATCACATACGAGCGCGAGGATGGGCTCCAGCTATCGGGCACCCTCTATCTTCCCGCGGACTACGATCCTGACACAGACGGTCCCCTTCCAATGGTCATGTGGGCCTACCCTCGTGAGTTCAAGAGCGCAGATGCGGCAGGTCAGATAGACGACTCGCCGTACCGGTTCGACAGAGTAGGGTGGTGGTCGCCGCTTCTCTGGCTGACGCAGGGCTACTCGGTTCTAGACGGTCCTGCAATGGCGATCGTTGGTGAGGGCGATGAGGATCCGAACGATACGTACGTCTCGCAACTTGTGTCCAGTGCAGCGGCCGCAGTTGACGAGGTCGTCAGGCGGCGTATTGCTGATCGCGACAGGATCGCGATAGGCGGTCACTCGTACGGTGCATTCATGACCGCGAATCTGCTGGCGCACTCGGATCTTTTCGCTGCAGGGTTGGCCAGGACGGGCGCCTACAACAGAACTCTGACTCCGTTCGGATTCCAGTCGGAGGACCGCACGCTTTGGGAGGCTCCCAACGTCTACTTCGAGATGTCGCCGTTTATGCACGCCGACAAGGTGAATGAACCACTTCTCATGGTGCACGGAGAGGCTGACAACAACTCTGGCACTTTCCCGATGCAGAGCGAGCGCTTCTACAGCGCGGTCAAGGGACTGGGCGGAACCGTTCGGCTCGTGATGTTTCCTCACGAGAGCCACAGCTACCGCGCGCGCGAGTCGCTGCTTCATCTTCTATGGGAGACCGAGGAGTGGCTGGATACATACGTCAAGAACCGTGACGTATCCGATGTGGGGGAGTAGCCTGTGTGGGGTGTCGCGCAGGCCGTTGTTTCGCTGTGACCGGGTTCCTGATAGCATGGCGTACTGACGGGCCGTCAATGGAATTCCGCTGCTGCTCCGATATTCACTCGATACGTGACGATTCAGAGGACAGGGGGCGCGCTGATGAGCAACGAGATGATCGCGATCTGCGGTCTGTACTGTCATGAGTGTGGGGCGTACATCGCGACTCAGAACGATGACGACGCGAAACGCATTGAGACAGCTGCGATGTGGTCGAAGATGTACAACGCCGAGATCGCTCCGGAGGATGTCAACTGCGACGGCTGCCTTCCGGGGGGGCAGAGAGTCTTCCAACACTGCACTGTCTGTGAGATTCGGAAGTGTGGAATCGAGCGAGGCCTCGCCAACTGTGCGCATTGCGATGACTACGTCTGCGAGAAGCTGGAGTCGTTCTTCGAGATGGCTCCAGACAATCGCGCGCGGCTCGACACCATCAGAAAGGGACTCTAGTTGGCGCAGGGAGCTACCCGGCGGAGGAGCACTGCACATCGCCTGCGAAGGCGAATCACGCGCTCGGATTCGTTCATGCATTTCCTCTCCTTTGCGGTAGTGTGCTTCATAAGGATGGTTGTCGCCACGCTCAGGATCGAGCTTTCACTCGATGAGGAGTACTCTCTACTCATCGAGAGAGAGAAACCGGTGCTCTTCGCTTTCTGGCACGGGCGTCTCTTGCTCCTTGTCTACTCGTTTCGAGACAGGGGTATCACCATCAATACGGATGTCAGCTGGGCCGGTGAGCTTCTTGCCATGGTTCTTGTGAGATTCGGCTACGCAGTCGTGCGTGGCTCAAGTGCCAGGAAGGGAGTGAAGGCCATCGTCGCGATGCGCAGGCAGATCGCATCGGGGCAGTCGGTTGCCGTGGCTACCGACGGACCCCGTGGGCCACGGGCGAGGTCAAAGCCCGGCGTTCTCACGCTTGCACGGGTCACGGGTTGTCCGATCATCCCGGTAGCGACAAGTGCAAGGTCTGCCTGGGTGATCCGTCAGACTTGGGACAGCTTCATGATGCCTGCCCCGTTCACGCGCTGTGCGATCGTGGTTGGGAAGCCGATCTACCCGGGCGAAGCCGAGCAGGATCTGACGTTGGAGCTGCTTGATCGGGTCATAGATGAGACAACCGCGAAAGCGGATCGTCTGGTGGGACGCGGCGCCGGCGCCTGATAGAACAGAGGATGTGAAGTGTGCGTGGGTGTCAGAGGCACCAACGGAATGTGCGTGGGTGCATGAGGAAGTGGAGGGTGTTTTGAGTTCGCTCGATTTCGCGATTCGCAGGATGGTCGACGAAGACCTCGCAGCCGTGGCTGAGATCGAGGCCGGCGTGTTCACCGACTGGTATCGCAAGTACAGAAAGCCCCAGAACCCGCTCCCCGAGCGCACCGTCGAAGAACTACGGTACTCAACATCGTTCGATCCCGAAGCGAATCTCGTCGCCATAGCTGCGGACGGAGCGATGGTCGGTTTCGTCCTTGCCCGTACATGGGGCGAAGTTGGCTGGTTCGGAACGTTCGGTGTGCCCACCCAGTTCCAAGGCATGAGCATAGGACGCTCACTCATTGAGGTTGTCACGGAGCAACTCAAGAGAAGCTGCCGCATCGTCGGTCTCGAGACTATGCCGGAGAGCGGAAGCAACATCGGCCTTTATACGAAAACGGGTTTCGCAGTCACGTTCCCCACGCTTATTCTTGATCTTTCGCTCATCAAGCAGGCAGACCGCCTGAGCGGAATGGACAGAGATGATGTCATTCTCTGGGGTAGAGGTGACGAGGCGACGAAGCTCAGCATGCTCCATGGTATACGCACCATCGCTGATGCGCTTGTGCCGGGACTCGACTACACGCGCGAGATCAAGGCAATATGCGAGTACCATCTGGGCGAGACCGTTGTGGCAATGGACGGCGGTTCGGTTGCAGGTTTCGCGGCTGTCAGAACGGTACCGTACCGGGGGAGTGACACAACAGGTAGAGGGTACATCCACATCCTTGCCATACATCCCGATGCCGATTCTGAAGCGGTGCTTCTGAATCTCCTCAGGCAGATATGGAACAGGTGCGCATCGATCGGCTTGACACGCCTGGTCACCGGCCTCGGCGGTCGCTACCAGTCCGCCCTCGGGCTCCTCATGCGAAACGGTTTCATGGGAGTCAGAGCCGCGGTCCGAATGGCCGACCGCTCCTCAGCACCCGAGGCATTCGAGCTCAGCACGGCGGTTAACCTGGCACGCTGGGCCGGCTAGTCTCGAACCCACTGACAGCATACTAATCCAGAATGTGCAGAAGATCGTGGAAGAGGAAGTAGAGTCTTCCGATCAGGAGGGATATCCGCGCCATCAGCGTGTAGCCGAACGATGCGCCGAACGAGACCATGATGAATACGATACCGATCTTCGCACCGCCCTTGGCGCGGATGATGAAGAAGATGATCGAGCCGCAGACGAGGATGAGAGCGATGAGCGAAGGAGCGCGCCCGTGAGCGAACCACTGGGCCGTCGCTAGAGCTGCGTCACTTGGAACCGAATCGGTGAACGCGTCTCTCGTGTGCGTGCGGACGATGTACTGATAGGTGGTGCCGTCGTTGGCGTCTATGTCGGTGAAGTCAGTGTTCGTGGAGAGCACTTCGCCGATAGAGACTGGTTCTTCGCCTGCCGCGTAGCGGAGTATCTCGAAGCGTGTGACTGCGAGAGAGGCATCGGTCGTAGCAAGATCCCAGGAAACCGAGATGGCTCCTCCACCGTCGTCGGGGACATCGCTGGCGGAGACGCTGCATGCGCAAGGAACGCTCGTCCCCTCGAAGAGGGGACGAGCTACCGCACTCCCGCCTGCAAGGGCGAGGATTCCTAGAAGAATCAGAGTTGCTGCGAGGCGTCGATGCCTCAATTTCTATGTTTCCTTTGCCGCCTTTGCTATTGCCTCGAGCGCCGTATCGATCTCTGTAGGCAGAACGTTGAGGGGTGGCCTGAAGCGAACGGCCAATGGACCGGCGGAAAGGGCCATGACTCCGTGTCCACTGAGGTTGGTGAGCAGCCCGTCGCGCATCTCGGACGAAGGCAGGTCGAACGCACACATCAATCCACGACCGCGAACGTTCGAGATCTTGCCACCGGAGTCACCGGCGATGCCGGCGATGCCGTCCATGAAACGCTTGCCCATCGAAGCTGCGTTCTCAACGAGCTTCTCCTCATCGATCACCTCAAGGTAGCGCTGGCATCGGACCATGTCGACCAAGTTGCCGCCCCACGTCGAATTGATTCTGGATGACACGACGAAGACGTTGTCCTGAACCTCCATAATCCTGTCCGAAGCCATGATACCGCAGACCTGGGCCTTCTTGCCGAAGCAGACGATGTCGGGAACGAACCCGAGCTGCTCAAAGGTCCACATTGTGCCCGTCATTCCCATACCGGTCTGGATCTCGTCCAGGATGAGCAGGATGTCCTGCTCGTCGGCGATCCGGCGCAGCTTCTGGAAGAACTCGGGACGGAAATGGTTGTCTCCGCCCTCGCCCTGGATCGGCTCGATCAGTATGGCTGCGACGTCGTTGGGGTTGTCCGCGATCGCCTTGTCTATCTGCTGAACGGCTTCGCGTTCCGCCTTCTCAGTGGCTGCAAGGTTCTCACCCTCAAGAGGGAACTTCGCTTTGGGATTCAGGATGCGGGGCCAGTCGAATTTGGGGAAGTACTGAGTCTTCCTTGGATCGAAGGTGTTCGTCACGGACAGCGTGTAGCCGGAACGCCCGTGGAACGCCTGCTGGAAGTGGATGATCTTCGATCCTTTCACCTCGTTGTCCGCCATGTCGGATGTGTTCACACCGGCGGCGATGTTCTTGCGCACCTTCCAGTCGAACGCGGTCTTGAGAGCGTTCTCGACAGCCAGAGCGCCTCCGCTGATGAAGAAGAGGTGCTTGAGCTTTGGATGAGCGGCGAGCCTGCCGAACGTATCCACGAACTCAGCCATCTCCGTCGTGTAAAGATCTGAGTTCGATGGCTTGTTGATGGCTACTCTACCCAGCTTTTCCACAAACGCCGGATCGGTCAGTCTGGGATGGTTGAGTCCGATGGGGGAGGAAGCGAAGAACGTGAAGAAATCGAGGAAGCTCTTCCCCGTGCGGGAATCATGAATGTAGGCGCCCTTGCTCTTCTCGAGGTCGAGAACCATCTCGAACCCGTCGGCGAGTATGTACTTGCCGAGCGTCTCGTGCACCTTGTCCGGTGTCACCTTGCTGACGAATTTGCCTTCCGCCATCACTGCCTCCGTCGTGACTTGTGGTGTTCGTTGGTTGGTTTTGTCAGACACCGCGCCTGTTTGGATTCGCTTGATCCACCCTGCCACGGTCTGTTGTCGGCTCCGGTCCGGGGAGCACCAGTACCCGGAATGCATAGCCGAAACGCCAATTTTATCAGCCCACAGGGAGCCGTGTCCACCCGAATCTTGAGGTCTCACGGGAACGCATGGGTACATGGTGACCCACGCAGCTGGGTGCTGCGCGGGCTCGATGTGAGTCCAAGCGAGGTGAGTTTCTCGGCTGAGCTTCCTGGTGAGGTTCTTGTGGCGGGCGTCCCGTGCCTAGTCAGCTCGCAATTACGTCGCGCAGTCGCAGCCCACGTCGCCCGCCATGATCTGCTTCCAGTCGCCGACCACGTCGTGGGTCCAACAATCGTCCGCGCCCTCCCTCATGACCAGGGCCAGAATGTATGCAAGCTCCTTGACTGTGGCCCCTGCTTCGAGGGCTCCCTTGAAGTGCTTGAGAACGCACGGCCGTGAACGAGCCTTTATGGACAGCGCAAAGCAGATGAATTGGTACGTTTTCTCGTCGATCGTTCGCTTGTCCGCGTACAAGTTGTCCAGCCCATTCAGTTGCTCTGCGAACTCAGGGAAGAACTCCGCTAGCATTCTCATGGCAGTTCCTTTCTTGTTCCTGTTCGTACCCTGATCTTTTCGACCACGCCCGCGGTCTGCGGTCTCGTGCAGAGCCATCCTATGCTGTCACTGCTGAGAGATCTCTCTGAGCCCAGCGTCCTCCAGCACCGGCGCGAGTTTCAGGTGCGGAAGAGCAGAACTTCCGTCGTGGGGCTGGTGTTCACGCAGTGTTCCCAGGTCCTCTTCAACTTCGACCGCGACGTATTCGATGAATCTGTCCTTGTCATTCACGAGATGCCATATCGCGTCGAGGTTCCGCCAGTTGATCTCTTCTTCACCGCGAACGTTCGATATGATGATCGAGCTTTCGAAGAGTGCGTAATCGTCCACGAAGTGCGCATTTGTTGTGTCATCGAGGTTGACTACTCGCCAATCGAGATCGCCGCTGGCCAGTTCGGCGGCGAAGAACTGGCGAAGTGCCTCGTCAGCATACGCCTCGAACTTGAGGCAGTTCTCACATCGCGCAGTCTGGTGGAAGTAGTAAACCACGACCCTGTCTGCGCGTGGCACGGTCGGCGAATCTTC
This sequence comes from Candidatus Eiseniibacteriota bacterium, assembly GCA_030600655.1. Classification (GTDB taxonomy): domain Bacteria; phylum Joyebacterota; class Joyebacteria; order Joyebacterales; family Joyebacteraceae; genus Joyebacterum. The sequence goes on along the minus strand of JAUVLP010000032.1, from coordinate 4,124 downwards.
CTGCACCGAGTGTTCTCCGGAGCCCACGATCTCGGGTGACGCCGGCGCCATGGAGCCAATCAACAGGAGCGCAAGCATGAAAGGGAGAGCCACGTGGCGGATCACGCTACCGTCCTCCCATCTGTGGGATGAGTCCCAGCGCGGCGTCGACGACACGACGGATAGTCGAGTCGTCGGGAGTAGAGTCCCCTTTTCGGATGCCGAGGTCCGTGACTCGCAGGTGCTCGAACTCTACGAGTCCCGCCTCTTCGAACGATCTCCGCCCGCAGTCAAGGGGGCACCCGTCGATCACCAGACACCTCGAAGCGCCCTTGGCACTCTCGACAAGACCGTTCACGTGGCCACCAATCCCTGCCATGCACGACATCCCCGCAAGCCCACCAGCTGCCAGACGCCGCGCGGCCTTGTCCGCGATCTCACCGACATCTGCCGCGCCTGAGCAGCTGAAGACGAGTACGCTGCCTCCGCAGAGGCATTCAGATATGTTTCCCATGCCCGCACCCTCTCAGCTACGCCGAATCAGATTCAGCAACCCTTTGATCTCCTCGACCGAAAGCACCTTGCCTGCGGACTTGACGTCCCCATCCACCACAAGACATGGCGTCACCATCACCCCGAATCCCATGATGTCGTTGATGTCCGTCACTTTCTGGACCTCGGTGTCGAGGCCGAGCGCCTGCACGGCTGCAAGCGCGTTCTCCTCGAGTTTCTTGCATTTTGGGCACCCAGTGCCGAGTACATGGATCTTCACACGCTCCTCCTTATCCCACGACCACGCCGAAAATCATCCCGCTGACCGTCGCCATAACGACGACGAGGGAAACATAGACCAGAGTCTTCTTCGTACCCATGACGCTTCTGATGACGAGCATGTTAGGAAGTGACAGAGCCGGTCCAGCGAGGAGCAGTGCCAGTGCGGGGCCCTTTCCCATACCGTTTCCCAAGAGACCCTGAAGGATCGGGATTTCGGTCAGGGTCGCGAAGTACATGAATGCGCCGGCGACCGATGCGAAGAGGTTCGCCCACACGGAGTTTCCACCGACGGCGCGGCTCACCCACACGGATGGAATGACGCCCTCGTTGCCCGGACGGCCCAGCAGGATGCCCGCGACAAGAACCCCGAAGAGGAGAAGCGGGAGGATCTGCTTGGCGAACCCCCAGCTGGAATCGAACCACTCACCGAGCTCGTCCTGCCGTATACTTGTGACAGCTCCGAGCCCGATGATGCCGGCGGCGAACGCAAGTATGGGGTGCCCGCGAGCGAAGAGCGCCAGAACGATCACCGGCGCGGCGATCAGAAGGAGGCGGGAGGTGCGGAGTCTGAACCATGCTACGAGCACAATTCCGAACCCGGCTGCCAGGACCGAGGTTACGATCCACTTGGATGAGTAGATGGCCGCCCACACCCTTCCACTCTCTCCTGGTTTGCCCCAGTTCGCGAAGACAAGGATTGCCACCATGAGTCCGAAGTAGATAGCGTTCTGCCACAGCGGACGTGTCACCTTTGGCTCTGGCATCGCCACTTGGACACCGGTCTTCGCCAGTTCCTCCTTGCGGAAGATGACGTGCATGAGGAGCCCGATGATGATGCTGAACGCCACCGCGCCGACGGCTCTGCCCACACCCAGCTCCGGGCCGAGCACGCGAGCCGTCAGGATGATGGCGAGCACATTGATGGCTGGACCCGAATAGAGGAAGGTCGTGGCGGGGCCCAGGCCCGCGCCCATCCTGTGAATGCCGGCGAAGAGAGGCAGCACCGTGCATGAGCACACCGCCAGAATGGATCCGGAGATCGACGCGACCCCGTATGCGAGCGGCTTCGGTGCGCGTGCGCCAAGGTACTTCATCACGGATTCTTTCTCCACGAAGACCGCGATCGCCCCCGCGATGAGGAACGCGGGGAGGAGACATAGAACGACGTGCTCGCGGGCATACCACTTCACGAGGTGGAAGGCCTCCAAGAGAGCGCCATCGAACCGTGGGAGCCCCACAGGCAGGAAGAAGGCGGCGAGGAACGCACCAATCATTATGGCCAGAACCTTCCATTCGCTTCTCCAGTTCATGCTGTTCCTTTCGATGTTCGTTCAGAGCGAAGTGATGTCTGCAAGGACACACCAGACTCTGTGTTACGTACGGACGTCACGCTGGATGCTGCCGCCTTCAGCGCGCTGTGGCAAACAGGTAGATTCCCCCCAGTATGACAAGAATGCCGCAGATCTTTTTGAGGATAACAGCGCCTCGTGATCGCTCGGTCCAGTTGAGGTAGTGTTGCACAACCTCAGTGAACGTTCCCGCGAGAACGATGACCGAGCAGTGACCGATGCCGTATACCACAAGCAGAAGTACTCCGTATGCGAGGTTCGTCGACGCCGTGCGCAGGGTCACACCGAGCATCGGCGCCATGTAGGCAAATGTGCAGGGCCCCAGGGCGACTCCGAAGATCAGTCCCAGCAGGAAGGCGGCGAGTCCACCTCGTCGTTTCATGCGGACACCGCCGGGACCGGACCATGGCATGGGTATGACCTCGAGAAGGTGGAGACCAATGAGGAAGAAGATCACTCCGACCGCGTAGTTCCCCCACTTGCCAACATCGCCGAGCATGCGTCCGGCGGCCGCCGTGATCGCACCGATCGCGCCGATTGTGACGAGGATGCCTACTGAGAAGAGTGTTGAGATGACGAAGGCGCGGCGTGTCGAGATGCGGCCCTGCTCATCAATGAACCCGACGATGAGTGGAATGCTTGCCAGATGGCACGGACTCAGCACGATGCTCAGGATGCCCCACAAGAAAGAAGCGCCAAGTGCAATCGCGGGAGCACCCTCCACAGCGCGCGTGAGGGTTACGAAGAGCTCACCCATATTCGCTTCGACCTCCATTCTGCTACCGCGCCGTCAGGCCGCTGCTGGAGCAGCCGCGGCTGGTTTGTGGCCGGAACCTGTTACCCTTCGAACTCGTATCCGAACTCGCGCCACTTCGTGAGGATATCCTCCCTGGACATGAAACCCTGGTGCCTGAAGAGCTCTTCTCCGTACTCGTCGAAGAAGATCTGCGTCGGGATCACCCGGATCCCATGTTGTTTGCCGGGAGCCGGGTCCTTCCATACATCGACGAACTCCACCTTGAACTGATCGACGTATGCCTCTCTGAGCTCGTCCAGTATAGGCGCCATCATCTTGCACGGGACGCACTTGGCTGCTCCGAGGTCGAGGAGCAGAGGAAGCCCGACCACCTGTGCTGTCGCGCTGGGATCCTCGGATGATCCGCTCGCCGATTCCTCTTGGAGTTCGTCGGATACAGGGTTGGTCACCGCCGCCTGCTGCGCCGAAACGTGTCCGATCTGGTCAGGCGATCCCACAGGGGCTGGAAGGTCATTCTGACGCGCCACGGCGACCCAGATGATAACGATTATGACTACCACAACGATAATGGCGGTTGCCACGGTCGCCGGGCCGTGTCGTCGCGCACGTTCTCGCGGACTCCCATCGCTCCTCTCGGTCATCATATTCCGTCCTTTCGCTCCGCGCCACGATCGACGCGACGCCGAAACACCGGCAGCACCACATGTATTTGGCGAAAACGCCAAGTACCACTCCAAAAAAAGAGCAGGACCTCAGGATTTGCGCTCACACGCAGAACAGCCGAATGCGAGCACATCTTCTATACATTCGAAGAACTTGAGCACACATCGCATCCTGAGGCTGTAGTACACCTCATTGCCTCGCCGCTCATCCGTCACAATGCCTACCGACTTCAGGAGCGCCAGATGCTTCGAGACCGTGGACATGTCCACGCCCACCATCTCCGTCAGCTCATGGACGCATCTCTCCCTTTGGGACAGTTCCTCCACGATGAACAGTCGCGTTGGATGCGCCATCGCCTTCATGACCCTGGCTCTGGACCTGTGCCGCTCGACTACGGCAGAATCCACTGATTCACCTCCTAGTATGCTATTTGGCAATTTTACCAAACACTCTGCCGCCTGTCAATGCTTTTCGAGAACACCGGATGTGGTGCCTCTGGACCTTACTTTCGAGGAAAGAGGATCTGCAGAAGGGCTGGGGCTACGGGACGTCTCCGGAGTTGCTCCTCGATCTCCGTGCGGTCAAGGATCCCCTTCTCTGTG
>JAUVLP010000102.1 GCA_030600655.1 Candidatus Eiseniibacteriota bacterium | reverse complement strand
GCCACCGGGTGGAGCGTCTGAACAAGCTCCCCTCCTAGCGAATAGATCCTGACGATCGCATCACGCGGCAGATTCTGGAAGCAGATCTTCTCTCCAGTCGGATCCATATCGCTGGGCACAAGGTTCCAGCGCGCCATGTACTCGTGATCGACGTAGGGGTTCGGTACGACGCGCACACCATCCAGCGTATTGTGAACCCCGGAACTCGGTACAACCAGAGTCTTGTTCTGCGAGTACTTTCCGTAGTGATAGCCTTCTGCCGTGCTGTCATATGCGGTGACGGAGAACCAGTAGGCGAAACCATTCTTCACCAGCGTGTCGGTAAAGGCGTATTTCCCGATACCCTCAAGCCCTGTATCCCAGCTCTCCAGCTCGCCGCCGCCATCGCCCTTATCAATATCGAGAACGAGCTGCCAGTCCTGGTCGCGAGGCTCAGTCGATTCCCTCGTCCACCCCACAGCCTTCCAGACCTGATAGCCAAAGAAATCTCTTATCCTCGTCAAAGGATCTTCGAGCTCTTCCGGATAGTCATCCCACTCAATGCGAACGAAGTGGTCTCCAGCCGTTATCTCCTGGGCCGGCGGAGGTGGAGGCGTATCAGCCACCCAGTGGATGCGCACGCTCTCCGGCTCGCCAATGCAGTTGGGGACAGTCTGGGTAATCCCGTTGTAGATCTGCTGCGCCGTAGCCGCATTCTCCAGCATCCCATCGAAACCCTGGCCCAGCACGAATGCGTACTGGAACTCGAGCGTGTCGCCCGGCACGATCTCTCTGAAAGGCCCCGCTGAGAGAAGAAGGCGGTAGTCCTGCGGCGATTCGGCATCCCGGTCGATGTTGACCAGATACTCGTCTTCTTCGTCGATACTGCCATCGTTGTCGTTGTCGACTCCATCCAGAAGCGGATAGTCGGCATCACCTCTCAGGAGACGATAACGGTCCCTGTCGTGGTCCGGATCCTCAGCGCCAATCGACCATATGCTGAATGCGTGAACCTGAACCCTCGTGGGGGCACTGGGCATATTCCCGGGGAGCAATGTATCGGCATCGATGGTCGGGTGGCCGAGGAACATGCACCCGATGTAGCCACCTGCAACGTTCCCGTCGATCCCATACGGATCGTCGAACATGTAGCAGAGTGATATCTGCAGCGTGTCAAGCTTCGAGGGGTCGTTGGGATTCTGGTTCACGACTATCGTATCCATGTAGCCGCCACGATCATCTTCCCAGTAGCGAAGGTCGGTCTCGTCCGGGCCCACGTCCGCGTCCACCATAAAGCCGACGTACGCCATGCGGATTGTGTCGTTACCTACGTTCGTGACCCGGTAGTTTATTCCGACGAAATCATCCGTCTTCTCGCTTGTCCACTGGTAGCTTTCCTGGACGACCTCGAGCCCCAGGCTCTTGTGAATGTCGATCGAGGCGTTCCCGTTGACATCCTCTTCGTAGGTGTCCGCGTAGACCATCCGGAACATCTGCTGGGAGATAGCAGCGAAGTCTTCGTCTATGAGGCCGTCACCGTCGTTATCGACGCCGTCAAGCGGATCTTCATCGTACCATTCAAACGGATAATCCTCGAAAAAGGGATGTTCCGAGCAGTCGCCGTCATCGTCCGCGAACCTCGTGCTGTTCGCCCCCCCCTCCCAGGCTTCGTAGATTATCGCCAGGAAATCCTCGGGGTCGGGACGGAACTCCTGCTGGTAAACGGCTGCAGAGACCAGCGTGTCTGGAACTCCGGGCGTACCGCTACTGACAATCCCGCCTAACCACAGACCCGCCGCATAGAGATACTCGTTGTTGCTGCCTGCCGGCCACTCGCAGGATGGATTGTTGAGGTCGTTGCCGAATCTGCCGAAGAAGCCCAGATTGCTGACGTGAAGCAGCACCTGTCCTACGTTATGATACCAGCCGAAATAGACATAGATTCGGCTCTCTATTGTCTGCATCGCCTTGTTGTACTTGGTCCGATCATTCGGGTCCATTCTCGCATCCGCATCGCCTGGAATATAGACGACCATCATCGAGACGAGAGACACAAATACGATCGCTGCCACAAAGCGTCGTGCCGCAGGGGAAATGGCACGTCCTCTTTTCTGATCAATCGTGCCAAGAATCATCAACAACCTCCGTACCGATTTCCCGACGATCGTTACGCGCCGGTCGACCAGATCCGAACAAGTCGTCCGGTCAACCCGACACAAAGGCGACTACCAATCGATGGCGACTCCAACCCTGATGACACGCCCCTCCATGAAGGTGGATGGGTCATGCAGGGGCTCGAGAACTTCACGTCCCACAGGGTCAGTCTCAAGATAGGCTCCGCCCACGTTTCCGGTCTCAGTGTAATACTCGGCTCCGTAGTTGCCCAAACCTGTGATGTTCTGCTTATCGAACACGTTGAGCGCCTCAAAGAAGAGACGGAACTCGCGTCCATAGAGCCTGTACTTCTTCGTACCCCGCAGGTTGACCATCGTGTGCGACGGGAGCCTGCCGGAGTTCACTGATTCAGGATCGATCTCCTTCTGACCAAGATAGATCGGTGTATAGGGCGTGCCACTGCCGTAGCTGTAGTCGAACGTCACTTCCCAGTTACCCGGATCACTGACGAAGAGAAAGCCTGTCAGTGTGTGGCGTTCATCCCAATTGAGAGGAATCTCCTTCAGCGGCTGTCTCGGAAGCCCGAGAGCCTCTGCATTCGCCCCCTGGTTCTCATCCGAACTGACGCCCGTGGCCTGGAGCCACGTATACGACACATTGCCGGAGAAAAAATTCGAGAACCTCTTCGTGAGTCTGAACTCAACTCCCTGAACTGACGAGTAGTCCTTGTTCACGTATGTATAGACAGAACCTTCGGTCGGCCCTCTCTGGTACTCCTCCGTAGCAAGGAGACCGAAGATGTCCTTGTAAAAGCCCGTGATGTCTATGGCAACGTTCTGTGAAAACTGGTGTTCCGCTCCGAACTGGTACGAAGTCGTAACCTCCGGCTCCAGTCCCGAGTATCCAATGACCCTGCCCCCCGCGGCTTCCTCGATATCCTCACCCGAGGCGTAATACGCCACAAGACGTGGCATCTGATAGAAGCGCCCGTAGTGGAAGTGAAGGGCATCCCGATCGGAGATCGGATGCGCAATTCCAAGCCGCGGACTCACGACCGCCGAGATCCTCTCCCTCCAGATCTCGTACTCACCGACGCCGGATCCCGGGCCGGGATCCGACCAGTCAAGCCTCAACCCCGCGCGCACGATCATGCCTTCGTAGCGCATGCGGTCCTGGACATAGAAGGCTCCGTTCGCCGGGTAGCCTTCATAAATATTGTGGCGGAAGCGCTCGTCAGAGTAGAGAGCTTCGTCCCAGTCAAAGAACACGAAATCCGGATCATCAGCTTCGCTCTCACTCGGAATCAATGCCCCCAGACTGAGATTTCTGACCGAAAGCTCATTGTAGATCACCTCCATACCAGTCCTGAACTGATGCGTGTCATTTGGCTGATTCGTCACGTCGGCCTTGACAGTAGTCGCACTCGTGGTCTGGTATGACCAGCCCAGATTATCCCCCCAAGTCCGGAAATAGCCGGTCTCAGGGTTCAGGTCGTTGTCGGAATCCGGGTCCGTCGTCCTGTTCCCGCCGAGGTAGGCCTGCCACCAGTAATCGTTCGGATCATCGTGGAGTTGGGATTTCTCCTCCGATGCGAAGTGCGCCACCCTCACTGTGTAAAACACGGACGGGCTGACGGTGTCACGCCAGACCAGCTTCTTCTGGCTGAATTGACTCGATATGGTCGGTGTGTGTTCGGCCGCGTTGTAGTATGCGTACGTCGAGTCGAGCTTCACATGAGACCAGTCCTCGTTTTCAACCGACCAGTAGCCTGATCGTGAATAGCTGTGGCTGTAGTAGTCACGCTCGGTCTCAGACAACAGATACTCCCCCGTCAGCTTCCGCGTAGGCGTCACGAAGTACGAGACCTTTGCCTGCATGGTGGCAAACATGCTCTGGCGGGGCCTGAATGTCACTCCCCAGAACGAGTCTTCACTCTCACGCACCTCACCTGTCTTGAGATACGTATCTGTGAAGCGCCCCTCGGCCGAGACATAGTATCGGACCTTCTCCGTGAACATTGGCCCGCCGAAGCCAAGCGCGAGGTTGTCGAAATTGTCAAATGTCTTCTCAGGAGCTCCGTAGTCATCGGTCATGTACTTGAGCTCGCCCGCGAACTTGCGGCCACCTTCGCGAGTTGAAAGATTGATAACACCGGACTGCACATTCCCGTACTCGGCGTCGAAGCCTCCAGAAAGAAGATCGAACTCCGAAAGCGAGGAGAGGCTGACCTCGAGTCCCGCCCCCCCCGTCGCGCTGTTGGAAATGGCGATGCCGTCGACATACATCTTCACTTCTGAGGAACGGCCACCTCTGACGTGTATCTGCCCGTCATGCAGAACAACGCCCGGCTGAGTAGCAATGGCCTCTGCAACTGTGTTGATAGGACGAATCTTTGTCTCTTCGGTGTCTATTACGCGGCGTGACCCGGTGGACTCTACCTCGATCATCGGACGCTCAGCCTCAACGACAACCTCCGCCGCCTTGAGCACCTGCTCCACCAGAGTGAAATACACCTCGGTGGAACGATCAGCGTTAACCACCACATTGTCAACACGCTGAGACTCGTAGCCCATGTAACTGACCTGAACAACGTATGTACCGATGGGCACGAAATCGATGATGTACTCGCCACTCTGATTCGACATACTACCGTAGGGCGTGCCCAGGATCGACACGTTGGCAAACGGCAGCGCCATGCCGTCATCGCTCTTGACAGTACCTAGAATCTTGCCGGTGTTCTGAGCAAATGCCGGCGCCGTCGCAAGCACAATACCCACGAGGCAAAGAACGGTTATGCACGTTCGGGCACAATCCCGGGACTTCGGTCTCGGAAGTCTCATGGTCTCATCATCTCCTCGGGGGGGTCCGGCATATAGATGCCCACCGCATCGTCCTGCATGGACGAGGGCCGGTTGCTCATCGTCTTCCTACCCGGCATATTACAACCGGCTACCACTATTGTCAACAGCTTTTTCCCCACGCTAACTCGTCGTGCGGTACTCAGTTGCAAGCATCTGAACCGCCTCGATTTCACGGTCACTGAGTTCTCCTTCACTTAGCGTCAGACCCCATGCCTCAACGAACCCCGACATGACCGCGTGGGCAACTTCCTCAAAACCAACAGTGCGATTGAGAAGGACCGAAAGATCCGTCGTCCTTGAATGCAATAGCCGCCGTACGATCTTGCGCCGCTCCTCGCTGTCGACGAGCATGAAATCCGCAAGCTGCTCGTGCGTCGAATCCATGAGAAGCGAGCCGTGCTGCAGCATGGCTCTCCCCACGCGGCGTTGCGCACTCCCTATCAGCTTCCGGCCACCGGCTACAATCTCATAGCGTCCGGAACCTACGAAGCACGGCGGACTTGCGCCACTGTCGCGATCCCGTGTCTCAGGAACTACTGAGGCCAGTTCAGCCTGGACTCCGAGCAGCCGTAGTCCCGCCAGGAGGGCATTAGCGATCGCGCTGTACGCCTCCATGATCGAAGCGCCGATCGGCGGTGTCCCCGATGGAGCAATGACCGAATACGTGAGTTCCCCGGCGTGAAACACAGCACGTCCGCCAGTCGGCCGACGGACGACTCCGGCGCCGGCACGCAGGCAGGCGACGACATCAATCTCCGATTCCAGCGCCTGAGAATACCCTATCGACACGGTCGGCGGGTCCCACGCGTAGACGCGGATAGTGGGCGGCGTCTCTCCCTGATTTACGCCCAGGAGCATGGCTTCATCGATAGCCATGTTCGTAGCGCCGTCGTGAGCACCGTCGTTGAGAAAACGCCACGTCTGCATGCGTGTTCTTTCTTAGAAACAGCGGCGCTGGAGGGCAAACCCCTGGGGGCGAAGATCAGTCCAGCAAATGCAGCCAGTCTCCAAGCATAAACTGCATTCGCCCGATGAGGAGAGAGATGCGGCCCATCACCGTGTAGCCGAACGATGCGCCGAATGCTACCATCAGGAACCAGATACCAAGCTTCGCCACTCCGCCCAGAACCCCCTTGTGCTCCTTGGAAAAGAAGAAGTAGATGAGCGTAGCGAAGATCCCAATAATGGCGATCGCGTTCAGGATAATCGCGAGAGGCCCCCCCGAGTTCAGGGACATGTTCATCGTCGCATGGATCTGGGCGACGAGATCGCCCTGCGCGAAACCCGTGATGTTCACCGCGGAGTACATCCCGACGATGAACCCAAGCGACCACCGCGACAACCACGAGACCTTCGGGAAGAAACGGAGCAGCATGAAGATGGCGAGGATTCCCGGGAAGATGCGAATCCACTGAACCGGATCCCCACTCTCCCCCGGAAAAAGCGGAGTGATCAGCTTCGGCACGAGGGTCTCGTGGTAGAGGAGCGCGAGCCAGTACGCGGCCCCGACGCCCACGAACAGGCTTTCGGCGAACTTGTAGAACGGGTTGTCCTTGTAGAGGAAACTGTAGATACAGATGGTCAGTATGGCGGCAACCCAATAGCCCCAGACCACGGAGGGTGGCGTTCCCGGCGGACCGTTGAACAGCATGTGAAGCCAGCTCATGGTTTCCTCACTCAAACGTCCTATGCCGACTTCTTCTCCGAGCGTCGCGAGATGAAGTAAACAATATTCCCTAGTATGATGAAGAACACGATCAGCGCATGAACGACCGACTGCGCATCCATGCCGGATGTCGCATCACCCGGTACGCCGACGAGGAGTTCGTACTCTGCGGCGCCCTTCAGGCCACCGAGAAGACCGGTCAGCTGCCCGCTCTGGATGTACGGATAGAAATTCGGCGCCCCGACTGCCGTCGTTCCGGAACCGAGAGTCACACGAAATCTGCTCTGGACCTGCTGAACCCACTCACGGGTGCCCGGAGTCCCCGCCGAGATCTCCATGACAAACGCGATATCGTCGAAATTCTCAACCTCCACCATCAACGGGATCTCGTCGACCGGCGTCCCGCCGTAGTCCGCCGGGAAAGTCTCGGGAATACTCGCTCCCATACCGAGCAGAGTAACTATGCCACCCGCCATGTAGCCGAGGTTCACGTAGTCTGTGCCGTATTCCTTGCCGAATTCCTCGGCCAGCGGTCCCAGCGCCTGCTCCACCAACGGTGGCGACGCCGGCCACAGACACGCAACGACGATCCTCAGATCCCTGCGAAACGCATGCCTGATGAACGTCTCCGCCATCGGTTGAAGCTCAGGCATCGTGTCGGGGCTGTAGTCAGCCGCCAGCATGACGATCGATCCCTCGGGCACCGCCTCGATCGCATCGTATAGAACCTGCACGGGAGGTGACACATCCATCGGCAGCTTGAGCGGGTGAAGCAGCGGCCAGACGACTGCCGCCAGAACCAGCACGAAGATGAACCTACGATCTATGTTTCTGATGTCGAATCCCTTGGCCATCGGCTATTTGTCTCCACCGAGATAGGAACGCTCGATCCCCAGGATAATACGAAGCCCCATGGCCATTACACCGAGCGCGGCGCCCATCAGGATCCCGCGAAAGGCCGCCATGTTCGGGTAGGCCATGATCGTCTCTGTCAGCCACGGCAGCGTCGCCTGCTCAGGCAGCCCCTTAGTCAGGAGCTGGCCAAGCGGAACACGCCCCAACATGACGATGATGGCAGAAACGAGCAGCATCCCGGCCTCGACCGAACGCAGCCTGAAAGCGCGATAGGCGGCAGAAGCGATGAAGAATGCCAGAAGCGAGAACATCGTACTCTGCAGCGGCACTTGCACGTTGAGGAACATCCAGTTGAAAGCGGATCCCTCCTGGATCGTTCCCCAGGGACCACCGAAGAACAGCATGATCGCCATTACCGACAGTGTGATGATGCTGTATCCCCAGCCGTCCTGCTTGCGGCTTATTTTCTTGTAGTGGACGCGAATGAGGTTCCCCACACCGAGAAGGATCGATGCGGCTATCACGATCGTCCCCCACTGCTTCATCTCTGCCGCCGCCGAGCTGACCGCGTGATGCGGCACGAAAAAGTCGGCGAGCATGAACATGCCAAT
>JAUVLP010000134.1 GCA_030600655.1 Candidatus Eiseniibacteriota bacterium | reverse complement strand
TTGAGCTGTTTTGCTGTCGGTGGTATGTGGACAGCGGCCTAACTAGCGCATGCAGCCGACGAGCTTGTCTGTCACTCTGGCTGCAGGCGCGGCTACGCCGCTGGCACCCATCGTGCCAGCCTTAACGCTCGCAGCTGATGCGCGGTTGTTAGGTGGCCCGCTGGGGTTGAGAGAGACTGCAGCATGGTGGAATCCGGAAAAAGATTCGAAGTCCTCGGCGCTGGAATCAGAGAGTGCCCACGATGCGGAGGGACGCACCAGTTCCACTTCCCGAACGGGTTGCCCAAGGAGCCGAGGATCTATGTTCCGTGTCCGCGTGTGACTCGGTTCTGGAGGCTCTCAACGTTCTACATTGACTCGACGCCGAACGTCCTCGATGAGGAACAGATTCTCGCGCAGATACAGGACATGCATGGGGCGCGAGAGCTTGAGCAGAAGCTGGCGCGGTGGCGGGAGGTGAGACGGCCTGGCCTCTGGTTAATCTTCGAGTATCGCGAGATGGTAGAGGAGGTCATGCAGGCGTACGTTCAAGGCCTTCACTACCCTGCCCTCACTGGGGCGTGCTGTCTAGCGGAACGCGTGATGAACAGGCTGCTCTTCGGCCTGAAGGAGCACTACAAGCGGTCGGTGCACTACAAGCGGATCTACGACAAGTCACGTGTGCAGAACTGGGCGCAGCTCCGCAAGGTGCTCCGCGATTGGAGAGTGATTGACAGCGAGCAAGCAGGTGTCATCAAGAAGCTGCACAGCCTTCGGACGGATGCAGTTCATTATGTGAAGGACTATGATTACGAGGAAGCTGCAGCCGAAGCCATCCGACTCGTGCTTCAACTCGTTGACTCGCTGTTCTTCGCGTTCGATCGCAAGGACATCTTCTGGGTCTTCAGAATTCCTGGCAAGATCTGGGTGAGAGAGGACAAGCAGGACGTTCCCTTCGTGAAGGAGTTCGTTCTTCCGCTGTGTCACAAGGCGGGCGCCACCATGCTGTACCTCAACGATGAGGGGTACAAGGAGGATGGTGCGATTGTCGGTCCCATGACGGAGGCCGAGTTCATAGAAACGAGGAAATCGTATCTCGCCGACCCGAGCAAACACGACGACGGGAAGACGCCACGGGAGTTCAGTATTGAGTTTCAGGGCGAGACGCGCACGTTTGTAGTTCCGTAGAGGACGTATGGGCGCGGGCCACCTAACTAGCGCATGCAGCCGTCGAGCTTGTCTGTCACGCCGGCTGCTGAGCGCGTTCGTTAGACAGGCAGTGTTGAAGAAGAGGAGGACCATCGTGTCACTAGCGAAGATCGTGCTCGCATCTGTACTGCTTCTTCTGATCCCAGTGCTTGCCACCGGAGACCACATTGTCTTCTCAGAGGACTTCGAAGACGGGGTGTTCGAAGATTGGTACACGCTGGGTGCCATTGATGAAGGATACGATTTCTGGATTCAATCCGGCGAGCTATGGGGAAGAGCCTCTTCAGGAGGTGACTGTTCATATCATCCCAACGCGCACGGCTACGCCGTTATCGACGATCTTGTGATCTCAGATGTGATTGTCGACATCACCCTTACCAACAGGAATGTCTGTGGGTGGTTCGGTGTTCTCTTGCGGGTCACTGAGGAGTCATGGGCGAATGAATCGGACATCGGTTACTGGCGGCTCTTCCTAGATCCTGGGGCGCAGGTCATGGCCGTGCAGTACTGGGACTACGGGGATACATCTTGCGGTTCTGGTCAGATCAGTTACTCGTTCGGCATCAACGTTCCCCACTACTTCAGGATCGTCCTTGTGGGTAGCACGATCCAGCTATTGGAGAAGCCCAGCCCTGGTGGCGAGTACCAGCTTCTGTACACGACAACGTGTGGGAACGGCTCGCTGGAAGGGCGCATGGCTGTTGTCGTCGGGCAGGCGGCCAAGCACGCGTCCTTTGATGACATTGTCATCACTGCGGTGGGTGTGTCTCCGGTCGGAGAAGCAACTTGGGGTACCATCAAGGCTCTCTACCGGTAGTTTGGACAGCTACTACAAACACAACAGGGGGAGGTGTTAGGTGACTGGGTTGCGACTCATGTGCGTACTTCTGATGCTTGTGGCACCGGCTGGCGCAAGCAAGGCAGCCACGCTGCGCGTTCCGTCGGAGTACACGACGATTCAGGCCGCAATCGACGCGGCCGTTGCAGGCGACACCGTGTTGGTGGGACCAGGAACCTATGACGACAGCGCCACTTGCTTGATCTACACTGACGCGTGGGTGTCGGAGCCTGTGATTGCCAACCTCAGTACGGGAGTCAGCCTCGTATCAGAGAGCGGCGCTGACGTCACCATCATCGATGGAATCAACTTCGGTACGACAGGTGTCTACGGTGACACGCTGGACAGCACATCACTGATTCGGGGCTTCAAGTTCGTGAACTGCCACGGGCCAATCATCCTCTCGCTCTGCGGGTCGCCGAGCATAGAGGACTGCTACGTCGATGGGTGTACTTGGAGTGGAATACGTCTCCGGGATGCGTCCCCCTTCATATCGGGTAACACCCTGCTCGAATGCGCGAACGACGGAATCCGGCTACACGGATCGAGCTACCCTGTGATAACCGGTAATGTGATTGGCTGGTCTGGTGATGATGGCATAGAGAACGATCCACCCTCGGTCCCGTCGATATCGGGCAATATAATCATTTACTGCGGGACGACCCCGTCTAACCCGAGTCAGGGCATAGACACTGGTGGGCAGGACCTCGTCATCACGCGGAACATCATTGCTTGGAACGAAGACGCGTTCTGGGCCGAGAGCGGCTGCACGATACTCTGGAACAACATCTACGGCAACGGGGGCGGCAACTCCTTCAGTAACTGCATCTCTGAGGACCCGCTGTTCTGCGATTTTCCGAACATGGATCTCAGGATCATGGAGGAATCCGGGTGTGCTCCCTTGAACAATCCTTGGCATGTCCTCATTGGGGCCATGTCCATCGGGTGTAGCTCGCCCGTCGAAGAGACGACGTGGGGTTCGATCAAGGCTCTGTACAGATAGGCGGCTACCACTGCCTGTCTAACGAACGCGCGCAGGAGGAGCTTGGATTCCATCCCGACATACACCAGGGAGGAAATCGACGCCCAAACTGACTGGGGTGCCAGAATGGTCTCACGTCAGTTCAGCGCCCTCGAAGCGAGACTCAGAACTGATATCCTGATTGAGGAACTGTGCAATGTCACAGTACGTAGCAGGATCATAAGTGATGAAGACGTGACGACCGTGGCCTCCTATCTCCGCAATGGTTGGAGCACGGAGGCGCTGTTGAAGGGTAATCGCGCGGTCTTCAAGGGCAGAGGGCTAGCCTATGCATTGCACTGGGCTTTGGCTCAGGCCTATTACTCAGTCTATGCGGTGACTAGGGCGCTATTCGCTGTGCGGGGTGTGACTGAGAGGACACATGCTACGGTCATCCGTCGGGTCGGCGCCGACATGGCAAGCGGCAGGTATCCTCGCACCATGTCCTTTCTTGCCACCGGCGGCATCAACGAGATCAGTTTCATGAATCTCGACCCTCGATCCGTTACGAGCACTCTGTATCTCGATTGCGACGATCCGAATTCGGTGGACACACAGATCGGACAGTTCCTCCGTGCCACGCGCAAGCGAAACCTCAAGAGCAAGAAGCTCGACATGAAGCTCAAGACCAAGAGGGGCACGCCTAGACGATCGTTCTGGAGAGAGGACTGGGAGCAGGCATCACAGAAGCTCGGGTACACATCACTGCTCTCTCTCCTTTACAGGAATCGCATTCGGGCGAACTACGGCGAAATAGACACGTTCCTGAGCCCTGAGCTCGAGACGCAAGACGTCTTCTCGGCGCTCGTTCACATCGTGGGCTGCTTCAATCTGGTGCACGAAGGTATTCTCCATACTGTAGTGGGAAACGTCCGGTTCGAGAGCTTGCTTCGTTCGGCCGGGGCTCTCTCGCACGACTTTGTTCAGGCACGGGCGTCCGTTTTGCGCGCACTCTAACTAGCGCATGCAGCCGACGAGCTTGTCTGTCACGCCGGGTGCAGGCGCGGCTGCGCCGCTGGCACCGCAACGTGCCCAGCTGGCAGGAGGACTGATGCGCAGGGCCCACGACGAAGCAGAGCGCTGCACTCAACACGGATGCCCAACTCCGGGTGCCCACGCACGCATGGAGGACGTTCACAGGTTGTGGCACCAAGCCGCAGACCTGTACGCGGACCCGCAGGGGTTCCGAGCGAACCTCAATGCCTGCATCCAAGCGCTCCGAAGCGTGACGTGGGTGATCCAGAAAGAGAAGCGTCTCATCCCAGGATTCGATGACTGGTACCCTGAGTGGCAGAACCGGATGAGAGCAGATACCGTGATGTGCTGGCTTGTCGATGCCCGCAACCGGATAGTCAAGCAGGGGGACTTGGAGACGCTGAGCACTGTGAGGGTCGCTCTCCTTCTGGATTGGAGCACGCCACCTGTGCGCGAGTACAGCGTTGGCCCTCTCACGTCACTGCCCGATATCGTCGACTCGCTCGAACTGTCACCCATGCCCCCCGAATTGGAGAAGGATGCACTCCTGCGCATCGAGCGCTGCTGGATTGCAGCAGATCTGCCCGGGGTCGAGTTGCTGGAGGCATTGGGTCACGGGTACGGAGTTCTTGCCAACCTCATCTCGGACGCCCACGTGCGTGCAGGTGTAGAAGAGCCGATCACGGTGAAGTATGACAGCCGCACCGGGGAGGAAGAACTCGTGGAGACACCGCACCATG
The DNA here is from genome assembly GCA_030600655.1 of Candidatus Eiseniibacteriota bacterium. Taxonomy (GTDB): domain Bacteria; phylum Joyebacterota; class Joyebacteria; order Joyebacterales; family Joyebacteraceae; genus Joyebacterum. The sequence continues at coordinate 4 of JAUVLP010000134.1, read as the reverse complement.
TTCT
>JAUVLP010000065.1 GCA_030600655.1 Candidatus Eiseniibacteriota bacterium | reverse complement strand
CCAACTATGGCGGTGAAGTTAGTAGAGCGTAGCGCTTTCTTCTTGCCGTCATCGTTATAGCCGTCGGCTGTCTCTCCCTCTTCAGCCGCATCCTCCCGCCAGTCCTGTGTCTCCCAGAAGGTCATGCCGAGTCCTGCACTCAGGAACGGGATGATTCGCCCCTCGGGAATCAGGTTATAGACTGCAGAGACCTGCGCCTTGTTCCAAACGGTAAGAAACTCATCTGCGTCGCCGAACCCCTGAAGCTTGTCCGCAGGTACAGACTCGCCGTTCGCACTGACGCCATGTGCGTATTCGAATGACATCCATATACGGTCCGTGAGCGGCTTCTTGGCCATCAGCCCCAGCACCATGCCACTTTCCTCGTACGATTCCTCCCCACCTGTCGGCTGAAGCATGCCGAAGCTGATGCCGACAGCAAGGTCGTCGCAAGCTGTGTCCGCAAATGCACCCACGCTCAGAATCATGAGCATGGCGAGCACGGACACGAGCATTCTCAACATAGATCCCCCCTTGTGTGGCCGCGCCATGACCGCTGCGGTCAGAGCAGCTGTTTCCTTCTCCACGCACGAATATGGTATTCTCTATAGAGACGAGCCAACGGTCCGCTCAGCCCTATCTTCTACATCATCGATGCTGCTCTGTCAAATAGATCGTGTCCTTCGGATCCCCCTGTGTGCTGCATTTCAAGGCCAGGAGTGGACCGTTCTTCCCAGCTCGGACGTCCCTGTCCGCACATCCTACCCCAACTGCCGACGCGCGAGGAGATACGCATGTTAGTCAAGGACATCGCTCTCATCGAGAAGACCCGCGCCGTAGATCATGCGGAGCTTCGGGAGATCCTCCATCCCGTGAGGCATGGAGTCGCAATTTCATACAGCCTGGCCCACGCCGTGGTTCTGGTCGGTGGGACTTCTGTTCCACATCGACTTGCGTCATCGGAAGTCTACTATGTGTTGTCGGGCTCCGGTGAGATGCATGTCGGCGACGAGTCCTGTGATGTACGGGCGGGCCAGTCCATCCATATTCCACCGAACTCCGTGCAGTGGATAGAGAATACAGGGACCGAACCGCTGACCTTTCTCTGCATTGTTGACCCCGCATGGTGCCGAGAACACGAGCTGGCAGCGGAGTAAGATCACACCGCCTGCCAACTATGATTGGCGATGGCCCCTTGATTCTTCTTGACTCCGGAGACAATCTCCCCGATTCTGTCCTCGATACGTGGGTATGGATTCCGATCTTGGTTTGGAAGGAGGAAGTGATGAGGCGTTGCACGATAGCTCTCGTTGTTGTCATGATGCTGGCCGCCACTGTCGCGTCGGCTGGGTTCTACACAAGCCTGCGTTATGCGGGCACGTTCAATCTGAAAGAACTCGCCGTCGGCATGCAGGCCGACAAGCTCGGTGCTGAGGTTGCAGTCGGTTACAGTAAGACCACGCTCCACGATCTCGATCTTGGGTTCCTCGACGACATTGAGTTCCTTTCCGATGACACCGTCGACCCGGACATCTCCATTATGACGCTGGGCGCCGCTGTCTTCTTTGAGATCGCGGGCAATGAGGACTACGGCTTTGATGTTGGTGGCCGGTTCCAGTACAACTCCTTCGGCTTCAATATGACCTTCCCCGAAATGGAGGTCATGAGCGATGACGAAGAGGTCTCTGTCGGCGTCTCTGGTGTGGCGTTCGGACCCGTGCTGCGCGGCCGTTGGTACATGGCTGATGGCTCCTGGGCTATTGGTCCGGAGATCTATGCAAAGTACAGTATGATGAACCCCTTCGCCGAAGTCGACGGCGAAGATGTCAGCGAGGATATGTTCGGCGACGCGGGCACCACAACCCTGTCGCTCGAGTACTCGCTCAGGATGGATTTCTACTTCTAGCATAGCGCGCTGCGCCCGGTGGGCGCGGACGCGGTCAATCCAGGCCACTGACCGTGTGACCGGGACATTCAGCACGAGAAACGGGGCGCCGCTACCAGGCGCCCCGTTTCTCGTCTCTGCTGGAACTCACACTCGCGAATCAGTGATCTCTCATCATCTCCTTGACCTTCATGAGCCGCGTTGCGGTCTCACGCTCCATCTCCGCCAGGCGGTCGCCGATGAAGCGGATCGTCTCCTCCAGATTCGGCACAAGGATGTGCTCGAGCGCATTGACCCGGCGCCGCGTCTTCTCAAGCTCCGCAGCAATGAGCTGGACTGACTTCTCCATCTCCGCCAATCGCATGAGCTTCGGGATTACCCCGGCATAGAGCTCAAGCGCGTTGTCGAGTTCGGCGGTTGTGTCGGCAAAACCATAGCCAAACTCCGCACTCTCCGGAAACTCAACTGCGAAATTCGGGACCTTGATGTTCATGATCCGCTCCCGAGAAGCATTGAGTTCTACAATTCTCTGCGAGAACGCCAGCGCGGCCTCCATTGCGCTTCCACTCATCTCGAACCGGGCCGACACGAACGCCCGGTAAGCGTGCGCCAGCTCATCCTCGACTTCCTGCCTCAGATCCCGGGCCCGGTGCACAACCCCAAGGAACCGGCGCATCAACTCCTCCTGTTTGTCCTTGAGGAGTTTGTGGCCACGCTTCGCCAAGAGAAGACGTCGCTTCAGCCTCAGAAGCTGCATTCGATTTGGATTCGCGCGTAACCGCATTTGTCTTCCTAGCGTCGGAACCTGCGCCTGTGTCAGGCCGCCTGGGGTCGCCGCGTCTGCCGCCCGGACTTACTCGCCGGCGGTCACTGTGTTCTTCATGTACCGGTCGATCTGCTCCGGCTTCACACGCTTCAGCTCGGACTTCGGGAGGATCTCGAGAAGCTCCCAGCCGAGCGCCAGCGTCTCATCAATGCTCCGGTTCTCGTCTTGCCCCTGACGGACATAGCGACTCTCGAAGACCTCGGCAAACTTGAAGAAAGCCTTATCCTCCGGTGAGAGCGCCCCCTCACCAAGGATGACGGCCAACTCCTGTGCCTCCTTCCCGCGCGCGTATGCGGCGAAAAGCTGGTTGGCCAAGTTCGCATGGTCCTCGCGCGTTTTCCCCTCGCCGATCCCCTTGTCCCTCAGCCGAGAAAGCGATGGGAGAACATTGATGGGTGGATAGATGCCTTTTCTGTGCAGGCCGCGCTCCAGAATTATCTGACCCTCGGTAATGTATCCTGTCAGATCGGGAATCGGATGTGTCTTGTCATCGTCCGGCATGGAGACCACCGGGATCTGCGTTATCGAACCCTTCTTGCCCTTGATCCGACCGGCGCGCTCATAGATCGTCGATAGATCTGTGTAAAGGTAGCCGGGATAGCCACGCCTTCCCGGAACCTCCTTACGCGCCGCAGAGATCTCACGCAGCGCTTCGCAGTAATTCGTCAGGTCCGTGAGGATGACCAGAACGTGCATCTCGAGATCGAACGCCAGATACTCGGCTGCCGTCAGCGCCATCCGCGGTGTCGCTATGCGCTCGATCGCTGGATCACTCGCCAGGTTCACAAAGAGCACGGCACGATCAATGGCGCCCGTTCTTCGGAAATCAGCGATGAAGTACTCCGCTTCCTCAAACGTGATACCCATCGCCGCGAAGACGACCGCGAACTCCTCCTCCGTCCCTTGCACCTTCGCCTGGCGTGCGATCTGCGCCACAAGCTCCGCATGCGGAAGACCAAAGCCTGAGAAGATGGGAAGCTTCTGACCTCTGACGAGAGTGTTCAGACCATCGATCGCTGATATGCCGGTCTGGATGAATTCGTTTGGATAGTTGCGTGCCCACGGGTTGATCGGTGCACCGGCCACGTCGCGCTTCACCTCGGGTATAATCGCGGGGCCGCCATCCTTCGGACCTCCCAGCCCGTCGAAGACGCGACCCAGCATGTCGCGAGAGAGCCCGAGTTCGAGACCCTTGCCGAGGAATCGCACCCGCGCGCTGTCGACGCTGACGCCTGTGGCGCCCTCGAACAGCTGCACGAGAGCAGTGTCCTTGTTCACCTCCAAAACCTTGCCGCGCCTCACATCACCACCCGGCAGCTCGACCTCAACCAGCTCCTCGTACTTCACGCCGGAGACACCGCCCACAAGCAGCAACGGTCCGGCAACGTCCTGGACGGTCCTGTATTCCTTGACCATTAGGCTACGACCTCCTCAGAACCGACTCTTTTCTCCACGAGCTCGCGGATCTGCTGCTCGATCCGGCCCCAGATGGCATCGAACTCCTCTATCTCTGCTTCGGGAATGTACCGCGACCTGACGATATCTTCCTGCGTTGGTAGCGCGAACAGCTCCTCCGCAGTCACGCCTTGCTCTACGGCATCCCGGGAAAGCCGATCAAATCCAATGATGTTTCCGAGCATTTTGAACTGCTTGGGGAACGACGTATATGTGTCCACTGCGTCGAAGGCGTTCTGGTGCAGGAAGTCCTCTCGTAGTGACTTCGCTGTCGCAAGGATCAGCCGGTCCCGATCCGAAAGGGCGTCCGTCCCGACCAGCCGTGCTATCTCCTTGAGCTCAGCTTCCTTCTGGAGAATCCTCATTGACTCCTGCCGCAAGCCTTCCCACTCTTCAGAGACCTCTGTTCTGAAATACTCCGAGAGCATCTCGTGGTAGAGAGAATAGCTCGTCAGCCAGTTGATCGCCGGGAAATGGCGCTCGTATGCGAGCCAGTCCTCCAGCGACCAGAAGACCTTGACGACCTTGAGGCTCGCCTGGACGACCGGATCAGAGAGGTCGCCTCCGGGAGGCGAGACCGCGCCGATCGCAGAAAGGGCACCTATTCGATCGTCTCCTCCGATGCAGCGGACGCGCCCGGCACGCTCGTAGAACTGCGCCGCACGCGCAGGGAGGTAGGCGGGGTAGCCTTCCTCTCCAGGCATCTCCTCGAGTCGGCCCGACATCTCGCGAAGAGCCTCGGCCCATCGCGACGTTGAGTCCGCCATGAGCGCCACTGAGTAACCCATGTCCCGGAAATACTCCGCGATCGTCATTCCTGTGTAGATAGACGCCTCTCGTGCCGCTACCGGCATGTTCGAGGTGTTCGCGACCAGGACCGTTCGCTTCATGAGGGGCTCGCCCGACCTTGGATCCTTGAGTTCCGGAAATTCAAGGAGAACGTCGGTCATCTCGTTTCCGCGCTCGCCACAGCCGACGAAGACGACGATCTCAGCATCGGCCCACTTCGCCAGCTGGTGCTGGATAACCGTCTTCCCGGCTCCGAACGGGCCCGGAACACAGGCGGTTCCACCCTTCGCGATCGGGAAGAAGGCATCGATGACGCGTTGCCCGGTGACGAGCGGCTCAACAGGCGTCAACCTTTCCTTGTATGGACGCGGGAGACGAACCGGCCAACGCTGCATGAGCGTCAGGCTGTGTGTCTTGTCGCCCTCTTCAAGAACAGCCACGGTCTCTTCCACCGTGAAGGTCCCGCTCACGATTTTCGCTATCTTTCCATTGATTCCAGGGGGCACCATGATCTTGTGTTCGACGAGGGTTGATTCCCGGACCGTCCCCAGAATGCCACCACCCACAACCTCATCTCCAACCTTCGCCGTCGCCACAAACTCCCACTTCTTCTCGCGGTCGAGACCTGGGACACTGATCCCGCGTGTGATGAGCGCACCGGCAATTTTCTCGATCTTGTCGAGCGGTCGCTGGATACCATCGTAGATAGACTCGATGATGCCCGGCCCCAGTTCAACGGAGAGAGGCTCGCCAGTCGAAACGACCGGCTCACCCGGGCCGAGTCCACCCGTGTCCTCATAGACCTGGATGGATGCGAGGTCGCCTTTGATCTCGATGATCTCGCCGATGAGGTTCTTCTCACTGACGAGTACGACGTCGAACATCCTGGCCGCGCGCATACCGTCGGCCACGACGAGCGGTCCCGATACCTTTCTGATGGTCCCCTGAACTCTGGTTTCTGCCATTCTCGTTCTCCTGTCAGCTTGCATCAGTACCGGCGTGCTTGTTCGCGCCGCCTCGGAACGTCTGTTCTGCCGGGCTATTCGGGGCTTAGTTGTCCCCGGATACCGACAGGATGTCGGCGCCGACCGCCGCCGAGACAGCTCTGTGGATCTCCGCCGTGGCGATTCCGCGCGAACCCTTCACGCTCGGAAGTACAGTGACTGTCGGGAGCGCCTGATCCCTGTATTCCGCTATCTGTTCGGCGCATACCTCGTAGACATCTTCAGTCACGAAGATGACCGCGTGGCCTTGTTGGACGGCAGCCTTGAAGGCGTTCTGTGCCTCCTCAACCCCCGCTGCCGGCAGCACCGTGACCCCGAAGGCCTTGAAGCCCCAAACAGAATCCCGGTCTCCGATGAACGCAATCTTAGACATGGATCATCCTCAGTCGCCCTTCGACCTCTCCGCGTTCGATACCGTCCAGTTTCGCAACGAGCGCCATTCTCACGAGTTTGATCTCGATTGTTCTGTATAGGATGAAGGCAACGAGCGGTTCAATACTGTACGCCACGGTCTTCGCTCTCTCCACGAATTGGATCAAGATATTGTCGCACGCGAGTTCGATCGCATATCTGTTCTCCGGTGACGACTCGCGCAGCACTTCAGCCAGCGCTCCATATCTTCCGTACTCGATGCTCCTGGCAAAGGAATCCACCGGCTCCCCCTGCGCGGCCCGGAAGAATGAAAGATCGAGAGTCCCGCCGGGAATGAACGCACGTGCAAGATCGCCTTGGTCTCTGTTCATTACCTTGATACGCATGAAGGTCTTGATGTTGATGAGATCTATCTCTGTCCGGAAGTAGTTCGTTAGGAAACCGTTGCCTGCTGCTGCCGCCAGCGCGTGTTTCCAGAGAGACGAGTCGAGTATCTGGTCAATGATCGAGAGTTCCCCTTGATCCCGGTACGCCGCAGAGGCGTCGCGCGCAGCGTTGGCCAGAAATCCAGGCAGCATTGTGTAGTTCCTGTCACGCACTGCCTCCTCGAGTGCCGCGGCCGGCACCGTTCCGATCCCGTCAACAATCCCAGCATCACCGCTTCCGATCTTGAGCAGCGAGGCCTTCAGGAACGATTTGAGGTTGCTGTAGTCCCAACGGATGCGAAAGAGATCGATCAGCTCGGGGTCTGGCGCTATCTCTGCAATAGTCGTCAGCAACTCTGCCGTCGCCTTCTCAAGCCCGATCTCGATTGCTTCGGGCGTATCCACATCGGCGACCGCGTCCTGGTATGCGGAATCGGCCAGCGCCTTAATGGCGCCGTCTGCCGACTCCGACAGGAGTCTCTCGATCCACTGGCGATCCAGGAGGCGCGTCTCCATGCCGCGGACACGCGCTACCGCATATGCATATCTCGTGTCGTCAGCCATGCTCGTCCAAGAAATTCTTCCTTGCTGTCAATGCGCGCGTTCGCGCGCCTTATCGGTCAGCTGGCGCGTTCGCGCGCCCTACTTGTCTCCATGCGCGAACAGGATCCTCGCGACCTCTGTCTCGAGACTCTCCCGCGCATCTCGCAAGATCGTATCGAGGGTACAATTTGTTGCTGTCGTACCTTCGCGCAGGATAAAGCCGCCGTCCATTGAACCCCTCTCGGGGGAAAGCTTGAGGCCGCCACCTTTTCCAAACTCTGCCGCGACCTCGTCCAGAAACGCCTGGTCAATCCGCTCCTCATGCTCGCCGATCATGACTTCCTCTGTCCCCGACTCGATAGCGTTGAGGAGGAACCCTTGGATGAGACGGCGGTAGTCATCACGTCCCATGGCGAGTATGCGCTTTCTCGTTTCATCGAAGACTTTGCCCATAAGGAGTTGCTTCTCAGTCAACAGATCGCGCCTTGCCGACAGGCGCGCCAGCGTCACCACACGGTTTCTCTCTTCCTCCGCACGCTGATCCGCTGTCGCTCCCAGCTGCGTCTTGAGTGCTGCCGCGTCCGCCTGCGCCCTCTCAAGAATTTCAGCACCGCCACGTTCACCTTCGGCGAGGATTTCCTGAGCTGCCAACTCCGCATCGGACATGATCTTCTTCAGGATATCGTCTACTGCCATCTCTCACCCAGCCTTGTCGTCCGTTCACCGATTGGTCGCCCGGCAAGGACCCGGACACTCGCCATGTGTCGGCCGCCAAAGGTGACGACCGATCGTCAGGTGCTATGTGACATTACCGAGCAGGAGAATCGTACCGAGAAGTCCTAGAACAGCATACGTCTCGACAACGATCGCGAAGATCATTCCCTTGCCCATCTCGTCCGGCCGCTTGGCAACCAGCCCACAGGCCGCGCCCGCCACTTTGCCCTGCGCTATGCCTGAAGTCAGTCCGGTGATTGCGAGCGGAATGCACGCAAAGAGGATCTGCCAGCCCTGCCCGACAGTCATCGCGCCCATACCGAGCTTGTTGAGCGTCCCAATGACAAGGAACAGACCAACGATGCCGTAGATGCCCTGTGTTCCCGGCAACGCCTGGAGCAAAAGCAATCTTCCGAACTTCTCGGGGTCCTCCGCCACAACCCCCGCTCCCGCCTGACCGGCAATGCCGGTCCCGATCGCAGAGCCCGTACCAGCGAGCGCAGCCGCAAGCGCAGCCCCTGCCATTCCCAACATCAGTCCTTCCATCCCAGACTCCTTCCCACGAGGTCTCGAGTACCCCTACATTAGATTAACCCTCTTGTCTTCTCACCTCGGAGTATCTCCTCGCCGATGCGAACGGTTGGAACGCATGGCCGCCGCCGGTGAAAAACTTCGCGAAATACTCCAGGTACTGAAGCCTCGCTGAGTGAACGAAGCCTCCAAGACAGTTCACTGCAAGATTGAAGATATGACCGCCAATGAGAATAATGACGGCGACAACAGGACCGACCACCGGCATGTCCGTCGCCGCCATCCCGGCGATGCCATTTATCGCCATCGCAATCGCTCCCGTCGCAAGACCGAGCGCCAGGAGCCGCGCGTACGAGAGAACGTCGCCGAAGTAACCAACGACGTCATAGAGTTTGAGTATCCCGCCCAGGAGCTTCATCACTGGGTTGGCGTTCTTCCGCGCCCCGGTGAGAATGACGAGAACCCCGCATATCTGCGCTCCCCGTCCCGCGGCCGCCGTTATCCAGGGTGCGACATGTCCCCCAAGAATGAAGTCGTAGCCGAGAGGTGCGAGGAAGGTCAGGAAGACGATCCACAGGAGCTGGTCGAGAATCCCGTCGAGCCAGCGTTTCGCCTTGAAGTCCGCGATCATCTTGATCGCGAGACCAGTGAAGATCTGCACGATCCCAATCACGAAGACCACATTCAGCATCTTCATCGGTTCGTTGAGCGGGTTTAGAACGATCGCGTTCCGCATGAATGCCGGCATCACGTTTGGGTCTATGCCAAACCATCCCCCCGTAATAATCCCCACCACCGCCGTCGATATTCCACCCATCAGCAGCAGCTTCATGAGCTGTCGCCCGCCACCCTCCGGCATCTTCCTCATGAGCCAAAGCGCCAAGAGGGCAAGCGTGATGCCGTATCCGCCATCACTCACACACAGACCGAAGAATATGATAAAGAAGGGCGCCAGGAGCGGGGTTGGATCATTCTCCCAATAGACGGGGCGCGAGTAGAGAGTTGTCACAAACTCGAACGGTGAGATCAATCCCGAGTTGTTGAAGTCGACCGGGATGTCCTCTCCGGAGTCCGGCTCTCGCATCTCGATGTGCAATGGAGACACGTGCGGAACGCCTCGAGGGCCCACTTCTGTCTTGATACCGGCAAGCCGCCCGCGAACTCGTTCCTCGTCCCGTGTGCGCATCCAGCCCTCGATAAGGAACGTCGCTTCTGTTGAGCCAAAGCTCTCCTGCACCGATTCCTTTGCGAGTCTCTCCGACACCTCGTCAAGAACCACAATGACTCTCTCATAACCCTTGGCGACCTCAGTGGCCTCCGCCTTCATCTTCTCTATCTCATCAGCCAGACCAGAGGCCTCATCGACAAGTCGTCTGGACGCATTTCTCGGCGCCCCTGCCGCACCCGAAAGATCGGTCCATCTTGCGCTGTGCTGCTTCAGGATCAGCGCGGCCTCGGTCTCTCTCTCCTTCAGATAGATGATGACCAGATAGACCGTCGCGCCGCTTCTTGAGATCTCAACGAGCTCCGATTCAGCCACCGTCTTCTCAAGAGACGCGCGCATGCCCTCAAGTTCTCCCGCCTCCACGGTGATCGCCGCGACATGCGTCCATCGTGTGTCAACCATCTCATCAATGTTGATACCAGCGTCCGACCAGTGCTCGAGTTCCGTTGCCAGGACGGTCTTGCGCACGATCTCGGCTTCAGCGCTGCGCATCCGTCCCTCAAGATCAACGCAGAGTTGGTACCACTCCTCCGAGGTGAACGCATCGACTGTACCCCGCAGGTCTTCCTCGGCAACGAAGATCTTTGGGTTGAACATCTTGTCGAGGCCCTTTTTGGACGGCACATAGTATGGTTTCAGGAAGTCGCGGATGTGCTCGAGTTTGCCGAGCTCGGCCGCGATCTCCCGTTCCCGTGTCTTGCGCATCTCGCCGTCACCAAGCATCTCGAGCTCGACCGAAGGCGACGTTACGTGAAGCACGCCCTCATCACGGAGGGCGGCCACGACATCACCCCTGACACTGTCGTGCGCCAGGATCTGTATTCTTGTCATGCTGCTCACAGCCATGCGGAGCTCTTCCTCGCGGCGTAAGGTCAGCCTGAAATCAAGGACTCAAGAACCATCGCCACACCCTTGCCGATCCTCGACTCCGCGCTTTCACATATTGCACGGACACTCGTCGTGCTCTCGGACGCCATCGTCGCTGCAACTGCCTCTGCCTCTCGCTGCGCCTTCGCGAGCAATGCCTTCTCATCTCTTCTTGAACCCGCGCGCATCTCGTCGACAACGGCGATCGCCTTCTCGTGTGCCTCGGCTACCATCTTCTTGCTTTCCATCCGAGCACCCCGCACAAGCTCGTCGGCTTCCATCTCTTTTTCTTTGATGCTCCGGATTGCGTCAGAGACCAACTCGCCCTCCTTGACGGACACACCTGCGTCTTGCGGTACCTGCGCATCTGTCTGCGAAGCAGAATCCTTGGAAGCTCTCTAGCCGCGCGCACTTCCACGATTATCACGCGATTGACAAGCTTCGGTTTCGGTGGATAACCACCTTGTTCCGTTCCATGCTCAACCTCGTAACTAACGACGGTGCAAGGAGCTACAACCATGTCGCTCAGTTGTCAACATTTGTCCACATACACCGGTCGCCTGAACCCGTCACAGTCTCTGCCTGGAACCAGTTCGCTTGATTCTCACACGTCACACTTGAACGAGAGTCCTCGCTAGATGTCGGCGTCCTCTTCATCGAATTCATCACCGATGCTAAACTCGCCGCCCGCCTCGTCGCGACGTCGGCTCGGACCGTCCGCGATCTCGCCCATGTGGCAGTTTCCCTGGAACACAACGCCGTCTTCTATCACAAGGCCTCGTGTCTCAATGTCGCCGAGCAGTTGTGAGCCCCGCTGCAACTCGATCTTGCCGGAAGCAAAGACGTTGCCGAACATCCGTCCCACGATAACGGCATTACCGACGGTCGCATTCCCCTCGACCTTACCCATCTCGCCCACGATGAGGGTATCCGTCGCATCTACCTTGCCCTCGAATTCCCCATCCACCTGTATGCTTCCTTCGACCTTCACATCACCAGTCAATACTGTTCCAGCTCCGATGATCGTGTTCACGCTATCCACGGTCTTTTCACCTTCCTTGGTGAACATTACAACCTCCCGCGCATCGGTCCGAGGCCGCCTGCGTCGGACCTCCTTTCACAATTCCGTATGTGTGTCTGTGAAGAAGAGAAGCTATCAAACACACTTTTGCCAGTCAATAGATAACCCGCCCGTGTCCTTCCCCCCTCACATTCTCCCGCCACTTCTCAGCTCCTCTCAACCAACAGAAGCATCTCCATTAGTCGCTCAAGTTCTTCGGTCGAGTAGTACTCGATTCTAATACTCCCCTCGTGCCCTATCCGCTCAACGCGCACGTTCGTCCCCAGCGCTCTCTGCAGACGCTCTTCATAGTCCTTCAGCACCGGGTCTGCAGTCCGCCGCGCCCGGACCGTCCGCCGACGTGGGCGCACACCTCTCGCCAACACCTCTGTCTCCCGCACCGACAGCCCCCGTTTGACAACGCGGTCAGCCAGCCCCCGTCGCTCGTCCCCCGTTGAGAGTGCCAGAATCGCGCGACCGTGCCCGGCTGTCAGCGCTCCCGCCGACAGCATCTCCTGGACTTCCACAGGAAGGTCGAGCAACCGCAGCGCATTCGCAACCGTGCTTCTGTCTTTACCAACTCGCTCCGCGACATCCGTCTGAGCCAGGCTCCCCACCTCCATGAGGGCCTCAAATGCCCTTGCTTCGTCGATTGGATCGAGGTCTTCCCGCTGCAGGTTCTCCACCAGCGCAAGCTCAAGTCCTGTCTGCTCATCCACATCCCGCACAACCGCCGGGATCATCTCGAGGCCCGCCATCCGTGCCGCTCTCAGACGTCGCTCCCCCGCCACCAGTCGGTACCGGCCATCCGGCATTGCCCGCACCAGAACTGGCTGCAACACACCGTGCCGCTCCAGAGACGCCGAGAGCTCCTCCAGCGCCGCCTCATCGAAATGGGTACGCGGCTGTTCCGGGTTCGCGTCAATCAGCGCCACCGCCAGCTCTCCGCCGTCTCCAGGAGTCAGTGGCGCTTCCGGGATGAGCGCTCCCAATCCCTTCCCGAGCGCAGTCCTGTTTCTCATCCTCCGTGCCTCCTCCGTCCACTCAAGTGCTTGCACACGACCCACTATCCCTCCGTCACGAGCGGCAACGGCTCGCCCGCCTTGCTCTGCTCCATGATCTCCTTGGTCAGAGCAATGTACGCCTGCGCACCAGCTGAGAGTATGTCGTAAAGGATAATCGGTTGACCGAAACTGGGGGCTTCTCCCAGTCTTACGTTCCGCGGAATCATTGATTCGTACACGCGATCGCCGAAATACCGGCGTGCCTCCTCCGCAACCTGCCGCGCCAGGTTGAGCCGCCCGTCGTACATCGTAAGAAGAATA
>JAUVLP010000105.1 GCA_030600655.1 Candidatus Eiseniibacteriota bacterium | reverse complement strand
ACTATCCCGCGGTGCTGATCATTCTCGGAAACGATGATCCGCGTTTCGAAGAGGCTTCCGTCCTGAGGCTGGCCGCGGACGGTTACTGGCAGTACATCCACCACCGCAGCGCCGCGGTGTCGGATCTCAACGTGTACGGCTATTCTTATGTTCCTCCGAGTCCGTTCCAGTTGAAGGACTGGGAGCGGTATGACGTCTCGCGCTATGTGGACCCCGGTTGCGTCTCGCCGGAAGAAGGGTATCGTTCTGTTCCCCGGAGAAGTCAGGAGATCCGTCACGCAACCATCAAGGCGGATCTGGACCGTCTCGCCGGTGAGAGTGATCTAACACGCGCCATCTTCCTCTTCCACTCCCCTCCCTATTGTACCAATCTGGATCGGGCCGCTCTTGATGGGCAGTTCATCGACCATGTTCCGCTCGATGTGAATGTCGGCAGCATTGCCATACGACGATTTATCGCGGACAGACAGCCGCTCATCACGCTTCACGGGCACATTCACGAATCCGCGAGGTTGACCGGCGATTGGCGGGATCGCATCGGAAGGACTTATCTCTTTGGCGCGGCGCACGACGGACCGGAACTCGCGCTCGTGCGATTCGATCCCGACGCGCCTGAGCTGGCGACCCGGGAGTTGTGCTGACGGTCGCCTCAGGAGCTCCGCAGCGGGAGTTCTCTGGCCGCATCTGTCACCGCATTGATTCTCACGGCGAAACTTGTGCCGTTTGCGATGTCCTCATCGGTGATGATATGGATGTCCAGCAGATTCTCGGTCTCATACCCGGTTCGCAGGTAGTTTATCTCGCTGAGGCAGAGTCCCCAACCCTCCAGCCAGCTCAAGAGCATCGTCCGCTGCTCGTCTGATCCGCGGAAGTGGATCAGTAGATCGATGTCACTGGCGGGTCCGGCCGTCGCGTTCTTTGTGCTGCCGAAGACATAGAGCGCTGCAACTCCAAATCGCTCGGCATCGAGGTCGGAAGCGATCTGCTCAGCCATCCGCAGGCGCCACTGCCAGTATTGCAGAGGTCTTCGGTGTGACTTGTCAGGTGTCGGAGCCTGTTGAGTGTCTTCTTCGCCCGCGCTCGAGAGGAAGGCCAGTGCTTCATCAAGATCGGCATTGAGCAAGACACGCAGGACGCGTCCATCGGCTGCAGCCGGTACATCGATTACTCGGACCACGTCCGCTAAGTGAGCGAACTCCGGCAGTATCGTCGGCAACAGGTTGGGTGTCGCAAGGAGAAAGCGCTCATTGAAGCTCACGTTCTCGTCGTCAGGGTAGAGCGGCAGATAGCGAATCCGTGACTCGACCAAGTCCTGGAAGAAATGAGTGCCGAAGGAAAGGTCCGGGACATACCCGTCCTTCCGGCGCGCTATCTCGATCAGCATAGCCGCGTTTGATATGTCCGCATATGTTACATTCACTCCCAGCTTCATGTCGCCACGGCTTCCCCAGCGCCCGGGACCCATCAGTATGAACCTCCGCTTGGGCAGAAGCACATTCAGCTTGCCGACTGCCCGGGCGACCGCCAGCATCTCCTCCCGGCTGGACAGCTCGCCGTAGCGGGCTGGGTCCACATAGACTATGTGAGTTGTGTCGGGTAGCGAGCCGTTGGAGACAAAGCGCTTGGCCGTGAAAATGACGTCCGCTTCGGAAACGTCTTTTGGGATGGGGGCCGGCGCCGATTCGTCCGCGCGACCTTGAGGGCGGCACTGCAGCAGATAGAAATCACTGCCATCGTGCGCGAACTCAATGTCCACCGGCGCTCCGAGCTCATGTTCCAATATTCTCAGGATAGTGCGCAACTGTTGCACGAATGGCGTGTTGTCGACCAACCCGTTGAACGTGGCGATCATCTCATCCTTGTCCGGATCGACGATAAGGCGCGTTGCCTTCTGGAGCATCCCATCCTGCAGGATTGAGAATACCTTCTCAATGGCTGGGAAGTCGGTTCCCATCTCACGCAGCAGTTCGGAGAGATCCTTTGTTTCCAGCGTGCCTGTCTCGAGGTTGATGACGTCGATCCACCTGGGCGAGTAGCGGATGATCTCGTCGATGGCGACGTTGACCCTGAGCTTCGGCTGTCCGGGCACGAGCAGAACGGGGAAGTCGTCCCCCACGCGATCTACCGCGCGCGTTCCCAGGCCGGGAACCATGCGGATGAGTCCGTCCTCCCGTTTGATGCGAGGAGACCAGCGAAATTCGTTGTTGCTGAACGCCACGCCGGCGAAGGCGGGAAAGAAATACTTGCCGATTCTGGTTCCCACGACCTCCTGGATAAGAATGCCCATCTCCTCATTGAATTCCAGCAATCCACGTTCACGCCTGTACTCAATTGGATCAGGACCGAACGTAGAGGCATAGACCTCCGCTATGGCATCCGCCAGAGCCTCCAGGCGCTCTCTCTTGCTGCCTTGGTTTGCCAGAAAGAGGCTCTTGTACTTCCCTGAAAAGGCGGTTCCCAGACGGTCCTCAAGGATGCTGGAGCTGCGGATGATGATGGGAGTATCTTCGAAATCGTCGAGTGCGACCGACAGACCATCCATCATGCGAGGTGGAAATGTGGAGTTCTTGAAAAGCCGGATGATATCGGGGTACTCCTCCCGTATGGCAGCGGTCTCCTTGAACTTCTGCTCAATGACATCCTGGAGATCGTTGTGGCCCACGAAGGCAAGCACTCCATCGGACGGAACGTACCAGGTTTTCGGGATGCGGATCTCGCCTACTGTCTTGTCGGACTTGGCTGTCTCAGTGAGGATTCGGTGAGCCAGCAGCATCCCGGCGCTCTTGCCGCCGAGTCGCCCATGGCTGTCGGCCGGTATGATCATCCGCGCACACAATTCATCGAAGTCAGCGATCGCAACGTGATCCTTCGCGACGCGTACGAAATCGAGCTGTTCGGTGAGGAGGCGCTGTGTAAGAGATACTCGCAGTGTCTTGATCGTGGAAGGTCTTAACATCGATGTGTCCGGGATCCCGTGTTGGAAACGCCGCATGGCATCGGCGATCTCCGGCAGCGGTGATCGCGGATTGTTGAGAACCCTGAGGAAGTTGCTGGCCTTGTCTTCCTGCATCCAGTTCTGGACTCGGGAGAGTATTTCCTCGTCACTCAGGTGATGACCTGCCAGCTCAAACGGCTGGCCGCTGAACAGCAGTGCATCGTATCCGTGGTGTCGATGACAGGGAACGTTGGCTTCGCCTCTCGAATCGGTGCCCTCATCCTCAGCTCTTGTGAGCAGTCCCTGGGCTTCAGGGATCCCTATCTGACACAGATGGTTTAGCATCTTGCGGTTGATGCGCGTATAGAGGGCGCGATCCGATTCGCGCAGCAGGGCCAGCGGTCCCCGCCACGTCTCCGGCGTGTCGCCGGTGCCACCCTTTCTCACCGCCTTCAGACTTTCCTGCATATTACTCAGACGCTGATGGAGGATGAAATGCCCAAGGAGCCCCGCGATCGTTCTAATGAGTTGGGTCTCCTCCTTGAGGAAGGGACCCACGTCCTCTTGAGGTCGTTCTTCCATGTAGTAGACCTCAAGTCTACCGACGATCTCTCCCCGCACCAGGATGTCCGAACTGAGAACCCACGGGGTCGGTTCGAACTCCTGTGATTTCATGAGCAGGTCACCGTATTTCACGGCAACTCTGCAGATGCCGGAGTGCTGCCACCCGGGACCGATCACCTCCAGAACGGCCGCGAAGGCATCCTCCAGCGATCCCTCGTGTCTGTGCAGCGTCTCCTCCACATGGTAGAGGCAGTCGAGTTCCTTGGCGCGTTCCTGCAGCGCCGCAAGGAGCTGCTCGTGTGTCTGTGAGTGCTTATCGAGCATACAGGATGACTCCTCTGCCATTTCGGCCATCCACCTTCATGTCGAGAGGTTTGGACAGGTGGACGTGACGGACGAACTCCGTCTCCGTAGTGGTGGGCTGTTTGTCCAGCCAATCCCATTGAATGCTGAAGTTGCTCATGTGCCGCACGGACATGTATAGCACATCGAAGCTAATCAGGTTGTGGAAGAAGTGAGAGCCTTGGCTGAGATCCGGCGTCATCTGCGGAAGTGTAGCCTCGACGATCGCGCGCGCCCCGCTGATCTGCCCCCAGTCCACCGGTACGCCCAACCAGGGGTCGGAGCTTCCCCACCGACCGAATCCTATCAGCAGATATGGACGTCCGGCATTCTCCAGCGCGCGGTTCACACCATCCAACTCCGCCGCCATCCGGTCCGTGAAGCGTGCCTCGAACACGTCCGGCTTCAGGTAGACGATATCATAGATGTCATGACGCGTGCCGTTGCCGAGCACCCGGTCCGAAGAAAGGAGTACGGCTGGTCCATGAAGCTCTTCTTCCGCTACTGTGACTGCTTCGCCGGCCACCATCATCGGGCGGGCCTGCAGGAACCCGAATCGTGGCTTGCGTTTCTTGCCGCGCGGGAGCTCCACCGCAAATTCGATCTCGACTGCTGTTTCGAGCGTCTCCTCAGCAAGGTCCAGAAGAGACCGGATGAGGTCGTTCAGGGGGATCGTGCCTATTGAGAGTATTGGGGCGAAGTCAAGCAGCCGCGGTCCCGCTCCGTGGAGCCCTGGGCGGAAACGCTCAGAGCGGGCGTCGAAAGTTGATACAAGATGATCAAGACAGTCATCCTTTTCGGCCACCGGCAGGCTGCATCGCACAAGGTACTCGGTTTCACGGATGGGATCGGGCATCGGCGGGAGGCCCATGTGGACCGCCCAGAACTGGGTCTGCGAGTTCTTGAGCATGTCTCCGACACCGGCGTACGGAGGCGGCGCCTTGGGATAAGCTGGTGAGTAGGTCCAGGAGATACCGCCATCGACGATTTGCTTGCCGAGTCCAAGGGCCAGATTGACGACTCCATCCTCAGGAGTTGCGTGACCGCTCGGGTAGTAGCTGTACGAACGCGCCACACCGGAGATAGCCGGGTAGAAACGGTCATCTCTGCGCGTGCCGACGACTTCCTGGATGATGACTGCCATCTTCTCGGCTTTGAGATCCTGCTTGATGGAACGGGCGTAGCTTTTTGGTTGCTGGAAGAACGTTGATGCGAAGACGAATTTGATCGCTTCGGTCAGCTTGTGGAAACGCGCATCTGTGTCCGCTTGGTTGTTTGGGATCATCTTGGTGCCATAGACACCGGCGAAAGGATGGGCCAGCGCATCTTCCAGAAGGCTCGATGAGCGAATCGCGAGTGGCGTGTGCACACTTGTAATGAGGGCGCGCAGATCTCCGACAAACTCGGCGGGGAGCTCACCCTTTTGGAACGCGAGAGCTATTCGAGCATCGGGGCTGTCGGACAGCGCGATCCCATAGAGATCGTTCCGCTTCATGAAACTGTCGAAGAGGTCGGTGGTGAGAACGGTCAGTGTGGGAATGTTGATGTCGATACCGGGGAAATCGTCCTGGGACAGCCGGGTGAGGATTCCCTCGCGCACCAGATTCAGCCCTGCTGCTTTGCCTCCCAGGGCGCCCGATCCGATGCAAGTGAAGGTCTGGTCCGCTTCAAAGAAGTGACGATCGAACTGTGGGAGCTGCGATCGTTCAGATACCATATCGGAAATCCCTGTCGGTTTCCAAGGGACGCCTCCGTTGGGAGGCGCCCCCGGCCGGGAACCTAGATCCAACCGCGGTCATGGCAGGCCATTGCGACGCGGTTGATCGATAGAACGTATGCGGCATCCCGCATGTAGAGTTTCTGCTTGCGGGCAAGGTCGCTGACGGCGACATAAGCAGCGGTCATCTTCACGTCGAGCTTACCGAGAACTTCGTCCATTTCCCAGTAATAGTTCATGTTACTCTGAACCTGCTCGAAGTAGCTGCAGGTAACCCCACCTGCATTGGCAAGGAAATCGGGGATCATGAATATCCCGCGTTCATGGATCACCTTGTCTGCATCGGGAGTCGTCGGTCCGTTGGCGCCTTCCGCAATGATCTTCACGCGGCGGCTGATTCCTCCCACGTTGTCCCCCGTAATCGCGTTGTCGAGAGCTGATGGGATCAGCACATCCACGTTCTGTTCAAGCCACTCGTCACCGGGCAGGACTTCGTAGCCCAGATCCGCAGCCTTCGCCTTGTCGATTCCACCGAAGCGATCGGTGATCCCGCGGAGCTCGGCAAGGTCGACGCCGTCCTTCTTCCGGAACGCGAAGCTGGTCTGCTCAGTCTGATCCCAGCTTGAAACGCAGATCACTGTTCCGCCCATCTGATTGTACAGCTCGATCGCGTACTGCGCCACATTGCCGAAGCCCTGAACGCTGGCGGTCGTGTCGCCTGGGCGAATGTCCATGTCCTTCAGAGCTTCGCGCAGCGTGTAGATAACGCCGTAGCCCGTGGCCTGTGTCCTGCCCAATGATCCGCCCATTCCAACCGGTTTCCCAGTGATGACTCCCGGGTAACGGCCTCCGCGAATCTCCTCGTATTCGTCGAGCATCCACAGCATGTGCTGCGAGTTTGTCATCACATCGGGCGCCGGCACATCGATCTCAGGACCGATGTTGCGCGCCAGATTCCTGGTGAAGCCACGACAAATGGCTTCCTGCTCGCGAGGGCTGAGGTTGTGCGGATCACAGATGACTCCTCCCTTGCTGCCTCCCAGGGGAATGTCGACCGCTGCGCATTTCCACGTCATCCACATGGAAAGAGCGCGGACAGTGTCGACTGTTTCCTGGGGATGGAAGCGTATTCCACCCTTCCCGGGTCCCCGTGCATCGTTGTGCTGGATCCGGAATCCCTGGAACACCTTCACGCTTCCGTCGTCCATGTGCACCGGGATCGAGAAGTGATACTCACGCATCGGTGTGCGCAGGAAGTCCCGCGCCCCCGCATCGAGATCGATCATGTCTGCGATCTTGTCGAACTGTGCCCGTGCCATCTCGTACGGGTTGTATCCGCTTCCGCCGGTCATGCGATGCTCCCTTCCTGAATGCGCCCACGTCAGTCATCGCGACTTCCATCCGAATCTTCCGACGGATGGTGCCACGATGCTTCCGTGGGCCGATAGCATCAACTCGATTCAGCTCCTACAAACAAACATGTCCAACCGCAATATTAGGCTTCTGGCAAGTCTCGTGTCAAGACCAACTCGAGCGGTGTCTGAGCAGGTCAGAGCATCGCATCGAGACGCTGCAGAAACCGCGACCGGTCCCGCTTCTCGAAGGGTTTTGGTCCTCCGGTCAGTATCCCGAGGTCGCGAAGCTCGGAGGAGAGCTCTCGGCTCGCCATGGCCTCCCCGATCGAGTCCTCGGTGAACTCGCGGCCACGCAGCCCCAGCACCCGGGCGCCCAGTTTCAGGCACCGGTCCGCAAGTGGGATGTCTCCGGTGATCACGATATCGTTCCTACTCACGTGCTCGACGATCCAGTCGTCCGCAGCGTCGAAATCATCCTCTACGACGACGAGCTTGAATGCGTCCTCATCGGGGATGCGCATCCATGCGTTTGCGACGAGCGTGACGCGGATGCTGTAACGAAGCGCCACTCGGTAGACCTCTTGCTTGACGGGACACCCATCGGCGTCGACAAAGATCGTAGGCACTTCGATGTCGCTCCTCATTGCGTCCGGGTCACTCCTCTACTTCAGAAGCGTCATCTT
>JAUVLP010000181.1 GCA_030600655.1 Candidatus Eiseniibacteriota bacterium | reverse complement strand
GTCCGTTAGGCAGGGGCTACGCTTGATACTGGGAGACGAGTGTCGGTACCACATGCACGCGAAGGAGGAGACAGCAATGATTAGACGTATGGTCTGGCAGGTGAGCATCATCACAGCTCTGATCCTCGCCGGTCCCCTCATTGCAGCCGCGGGGCCATTCGGCCTGTCACAGGGGATGACGAAGGCGGAGGTAGAGGCGTTCGGTGTTACGCTGACAGAGAGTTCGCTTCACTACTACTCGGCGTCGAAGCTGCCGAAGCCTCACAGGAACTTCGAGGACTACCAGCTTCTCATCGACCCCGACACGGGACTGGCCAAGATCCATACGGTTGGTGTGACCCTATCCAGCAACAGCTACGGAGACGCAATCAAGACGCGTTTCCGTGATATCGAGGAGGCTCTCACCAAGAAGTACGGCAAGGGGCAGAAGTTCGACTTCCTGCGCTATGACAGCATCTGGGATGAGCCCAATGATTGGATGATGGGTCTTTCACTCAAGGAACGAACCTTGGTGCACTTCTGGGATGAGGATCTACCGGATGGGTTGCAGACGATCATGCTTGAGGCCAAGGGGCTGTCGTCAAGGAGCGGCTACGTCAACCTGGGGTATGAGTTCACCAATTCCGACGCCGCCGTCGACAGGATTCGGGAGGCTGAGAACGAGGGCTTCTAGTTCAGCGTACTCAATCTGGCCGCCCCTGCCTAACTAGCGTATGCAGCCGACGAGCTTGGCTGTCACGCCGGCTGCATTCGCACCCGTCGCGCCAGCCTTAACGCTCGCGGGTGATACGCGGTCCGTTATGCGGCTGCCCGCAAGGAGCTTGGAGTGTGTGAGGGACAAGCATGGTGTTGGACGCCTAGGAGAGGAACATGAGGTGGCTTCGGCCATGCACCATCCTTCTGTTCGCGATCGTGCTTTCCGGGGATTCGGCAGCTAGCGACGCCGACGACGTCTGTCGACATATCCTAGCTCCGGCGGATGACTCGGTCCGCGTGTTCCTTGCATGTGAGTCAGGGAGGGTCCAGGCATTGCCGATTCGCCTGCCCCGGAGCAATGTGGGCGCGATGGGCCGCGGGATTGCGGGACCTGTCTTGTCCCCTGACGGTCGCTGGGTCGCATTCACGCGGGATCGCAATCTCGTGCTCCTCGATCTGGCACAGGGCTCAGAGACTCGCGCTACGCAGCTAGCCAGCGATACCACTGCCCATCTCGCATACTCGGTCTACATAACGAGCTGGGCGCCGGACAGCCGCCGACTGTTGTATTGTGTCTTTCTCACAAGGGGTCACGTCCACGTCGTCCCTAGTTCCGCATCAGGGTTCTTCATCTACGATGTCCTCAGCGGGGTATCAGAGCGCATCCAGCCTCCGGGGGTATTCGAATGCTGGCTGCGCAATGACGAGTTCGTCGTGTCCGGCGAGATCTCCGACGACCTCACATCCGCATTTGTGGTCTCGGGCCGTGACCTCTTCCTATGGAGCTCTCACGATCCGACTGACGCTCATAGGCTCACGGTGTGCTGTGACTCGAATCGAGTATTCTGCTTCGCCCAGGTTGCGGCAGCGCCTGACGGCTCAGAGATAGCCTTCTGCTACAAGCCGGTACCGCATTCCACTCAGATTGCCCGCCTAGACGTGACGGTGGGGGAGATTTTCCCCGTGACAGAAGTTGCTTCTGGGGCAAGATACCAGTGGCCTGCCTACTCACCAAGTGGCCAGCGGCTCGCGTTTGTCGCGTACGGGGTAGGGGTGAGCGTGTTGCAGGTAGATGGACGGCCGATTGCCGAATGCGCCGGAAGCCTGGGACCGGATCGCTTTGCATGGATCTCCGATCGAGCCCTTGCAGTCATCTGTGGGGACTCGCTTCGCATCTTGGATGCGGAGACCGGAGCAGTACTCGGTGCTGCGGAGTGCGGCAGGCAGGCTTCCAACAAGCGGCTGAACCCACCCGCTGGCGCCACAGAGGGGCAGAAGGAGTGATCGGGTCCAATCCTGCGCTGGTGGTGGGTTAGCCGCAGCGTTATGTGGCTGCCCCACTAGGAGAGTGAGGATCGCAGAGCTTGAGGACGACTGACATACGAGGGCCAACTGACCCACAGTGAGCGCCATCGGATCAGCAGCAACACCGTTCTCGGCAGCAGCGTCATCATGCCTGAGGGAGGGGACGTCACCATAAGCCACAACGACTTCGCAGGACCGACGTCGTTCGTGGTCCCGGAGGGCTCCGTGTTCGACAACATAAGTGCACCTCCACTGTTCTGCAGCGAGCCCCTCGCTGACTTCCATCTTCAGGAGTGCTCGCCATGTGTGGGCGCGGCCCATGATGGCTCCGACATCGGCGCCTTCGAAGTGGGTTGTCAATGCTACACCGCGATTCATGCGAAGAGCTGGGGTGCTATCAAGTCGAGGTACAGATAGGGGCAGCCACATAACTAGCGTATGCAGCCGACGAGCTTGGCTGTCACGGCGGCTGCAGGCGCGGCTTCGCCGCTGGCACCTGCCGCGCCACCCTTGACGCTCGCGGCTGATACGCGGTCCGTTAGGCTTCATCTGCCGCTCGTGCTGTGCTACATAGCTGACTGGGCTGGCAGTCGAGCAGCGAGGTGGTCGCAATCTGCGACCAGTTGCTCGTGGGAACCCCAAGAGGTGAACCGAGAATGGCCAAGAAGATGGCCGTCGTCGAGGTCGGAGCGATTCAACAGAGGATCTTCCTAGTTCGGGGTGTGAAGGTCATCATAGACGCCGACCTAGCAGAGTTCTATGGTGTGCCGACCAAGCGGCTCAATGAACAGGTCAAGCGCAATGCTGACAGGTTCCCCGATGACTTCATGCTCCAGCTTGACCAGGAGGAGAAGGATGAGCTGGTCGCGAAGTGCGACCACCTCTCGAAGCTCAAGTACTCGCCAGCGCTCCCGCACGCGTTCACGGAGCACGGGGCCATAATGGCTGCCAGCGTGCTCAGCACGCCGCGTGCTGTGAAGATGAGCGTCTTTGTAGTTCGGGCTTTCGTGCTAATGCGCGAGGTGATCTCGGAGCACAAGGAGCTCGCGCGGCGAGTGAACGCACTTGAGGCCCATTTGACCCATCACGATGACAGCATCAAGGCGATAGTCAAGGCTATCAAGAAGCTCATTGGTCCTGAGGAGCCGCCCAAGATGCGGCGGATTGGCTTCAAAACAGATGAAGCCTAACTAGCGTATGCAGCCGACGAGC
>JAUVLP010000185.1 GCA_030600655.1 Candidatus Eiseniibacteriota bacterium | reverse complement strand
CTATCTGGTTGCCACGATAGGAGCTTGCATCTATGCAGGCACGCGTAAATCGAGCGTCCGCGGCATTGTGTACGGGATAACCTTCATCGGTCTGGCCTCTCAGACAGTCGCCCTGGGTGTGCGATGGGTAGCATCCGGGCACCCCCCTGTGACAGGTACCTTCGACTACATGCTACTCCTGTCATGGGCGGCGGTCCTGGCGTTCATAGTGATCTGGAGAACGAAAGGGCTAGAACTCCTGACGGCTTTCGCCGCACCGGTCGGTGTGCTGGGAATGGGTGTGGCCTCGCTTTTTCCTTCCAGGATCGAGCAGCAGCTGATCCCGGCGCTGCAGAGCTACTGGTTGTGGATCCATGTGTCGCTCGCTGCTCTCGCTGAGGCGGCCTTTGCTGTGTCGTTCGTGGCGGCAGTTATGTACCTGATAGGAGACTGGCGAGGGTGGGAGCGCCTCCCCGACAAGGAGACGCTCGACATGGTTATCTACCGTGCCATCGGGGTCGGTTTTCCGCTCTTCACGATTGGCGCTCTTCTTGCCGGCTCGATCTGGGCGAACAGCGCCTGGGGTGCGCCCTGGTCGTGGGATCCGAAGGAAACAAGCTCGCTCATCGTCTGGCTTGTGTACGCCATCTACCTGCACGCCAGATTCATCAAGGGGTGGCGCGGTGTGGGTGCAGCAAGACTGGCTGTGCTCGGATTTCTTGTGACTCTGTTCACGGTGCTGGGAAGTCGTTTCCTGGGTGGCCTGCACTCGTACGGGGCATAGCCTGGAGTGATAGCGTTGTGTGGAACAAACTGAAGCCATGGATTCCGGCGATAGCGTGGACCGTACTCATCTTCGGACTCTCGTCCGTATCGGTCTTCGCAAGCACGATCATTAAGCTCAAAATGGTCGACAAGCTTGCCCACGCGGCGGAGTACGGTGGACTGGGACTTTTCCTGACGGTCGGATTCGTCGGGACACTGACCGGGGCGAAGAGGCGGTGGGTAACGTTTCTCGCTATTCTCACTGGCATCGCGATCGGCGCTCTGGATGAGCTCTACCAGTTCACGGTTCCGGGTCGGTGTTCCGATTTCCGTGACTGGATCGCCGATTCTATTGGTGTGATCATCGGTAACCGCATTGCGGTCGGGTTATTCGGGTTCTATAGATGGAGGGCGGGAGAACGATGAAGTACAAGGCGCCCAGGGGAACGCGGGACATTCTTCCTGCCGACAGCTGGAAGTGGGAGTATGTCGAGGAAGTATTTCGAGAGACCGCAGAGCGGTTTGGATACAAGGAGATCCGTTTCCCGGTCTTCGAGGAGACCGAGCTCTTCGCTCGCGGGATCGGTGATGCAACCGATATCGTCCGTAAGGAGATGTACACATTCTCGGACCGCAAAGGGCGAAGTCTGACACTCAGGCCAGAGGGAACGGCAAGTGTTGTGCGCTCCTTTGTCGAGCACAACATGGGTCGGAGCGCGCGCGTCACGAAGCTCAGGTACTTCTGTCCGATGTTTCGCTACGAGCGTCCGCAAGCGGGCCGCTACCGGCAGTTCTGGCAGTGGGGAATGGAGGCGATAGGCTCATTGAGTCCCGCCATAGACGCTGAGATCATCCTCTTCTCTGTCCGGTTCTTCGAAGGACTTGGTCTTAAGGGAACCGAGGCGAGGATAAACAGCGCCGGCTGCCCGAGCTGTACTCCTGCCTACAATGACCTTCTCCGGAAGGAACTTGAGCCCAAGCTCGAGCGATTCTGTGATGATTGCCGCGAACGCTACGCGCGCAATCCCAGACGGATGTTCGACTGCAAGAACGACAACTGCCAGACGCTTCTCTCCGACGCGCCTTCGATTCTCGACGCGCTCTGCGATGATTGCCGCGATCATCTAGCAAAGGTGGAGGCGCATCTCGCAGCGATCTCTGTTCCATACGTCATAGATAGTGGGTTGGCGCGAGGACTCGATTACTACACGAAGACGATTTTCGAGATTCACTACACGAAGCTTGGAGCGCAGAGCGCGCTGTGCGGCGGCGGCCGGTACGACGAACTCATCAAGGAGCTCGGAGGGAACTCGACTCCGGCGTGCGGAGTGTCTGCGGGAGTGGAGAGACTCATATCCGCGCTTGAAGAGGAGGGCGCCTTCCGGGACACGGCGCCGGGCCCCGACATCTATCTTGTGGCGGGAAGCGATGAAGCTGCCGAGTCAAATGTCACCCTGGCGGCGCGGCTGAGGGAGAAGTTCTCTGTTGAGATGGACTACCAGGGGCGGAGTTTCAACAAACAGGTACAGGAGGCGGGCCGCGTCAACGCACGGTTTGTGATCGTGAACAAGGGAGAGGGAGAGCCTCTCAAACTCAGAGAGATATCAACGGGGTGGGAGGCGAGTCCGGGCGAGGGGAAGTTGGAAGACGTCATCCGGGACCGGATGAAGGGATAGCCAGAAGAGATCATCCAGAACCGGATGAAGGAGACAGGGAATCACGATGAAACTGCAATCAATGGGTGAATTTGTAAGAACGCACACCTGCGGCGAGCTGAGAGCCGCCGATGCGGGCTCGACAGTCGTCCTTGCAGGATGGGTGCACCGGAGGAGAGACCTGGGTGGTCTTTTCTTCGTGGACCTGAGGGACAGATATGGGATGACGCAGATCGTTTTCCGGCCGGAGGATGATGCGGAGCTGCTGGGCGTGGCGGGGGAGTTGGGTTCCGAGTATGTGATCACCGTCAAAGGGGATGTCGCGGCGAGGCCGGGGGGGACTGTGAACGCGGAGCTCCCTACGGGCGAGGTTGAGGTCATCGTGCGGGAGATGAAGGTGCTGAATGACTGTCTCACCCCGCCGTTCGTTCTCGAGGAGCCTGTCAAGGCAAGCGGCGACCTCAGGCTGGAATACCGCTATCTGGATCTCAGGCGCCCGCATATGCAGCATCTTCTGATGGCTCGCCACCGTGCGGCGAAGACGGCGCGCGACTACCTCTGTGACAAGGGGCTGCTCGAGATAGAGACGCCCATGCTTGCGAAGACTCTGCCGCTTGCAGAGATGCCAGATCTGATCATGGTGGCTGCTCAGGCTGAACCCAAGAAGGAGATATTCGATCATCTGGCAGACGTACTTCCGGCAGGAACAAAGA
>JAUVLP010000123.1 GCA_030600655.1 Candidatus Eiseniibacteriota bacterium | reverse complement strand
ACTCCCCCACCAAGCCAGCTGACTCCGATTCCGTTATCAAGATACCTAACCTCTATGGGCACTTGCTGGCCTCCTTTCATCTAGCGACTCGCGCTTCAGCCGCAGCCGTAGCGATGGCAACTTCACCTGGCAACCCCTCTGACCAACTAGTAAGACTGGCGGTCTAACAACCGCGCGCGATTGCATCACCTGTACAGCGCCTTGACCCGACCCCAGCTGCTCTGCTCTACGGGAATTGCTGAGCAACCAGGAGTCATACACCACGGGTCAAAGAGCGCACAAACGCCCACTCCGGGATCATCGTTGCAGTCCCAGATGCCCGCGGCTATCTCCTCCGGGTCCACTGTACCCCACCAATTCATCGTCAGATCAAAGCTGCCGGAGTAGCTAACGTAGAACTTCACATTGAACTCGATGTTGTCGTAGATGTCGTTCTCGTGGATAGACCCTATGGACCCCCCGTGCGCGATGCCTATCCAGTTGCGTCTGATGATGTTCCGACGAAATGAGCCACTTGATGGGGTGCTGATACCCGTAAGGCCGTTGTCCTCGATGATGTTGTCCTCGACCGTGTAGATAAAGCTCGCTCCTACTCCCCTATATGCGTTGTGGTGGATGTGATTGAAGCGAATGACAGGTTCTTCACCCGACAGCCCACTGATTCCGTTCCCCCCGTTGTACGAGACCTCGCAGTATTCGATGGTTCCACCGTACGCGTAGGTGAAGATGCCGTCGCCCGAACTGTTCGTCACCGTGCACCTCGATATCAGTGACGCCGTCGAGGGAGACCATCTCGCGTCCAAACCGTAGTAGCCACCGCAGTTGTCGACCACGTTGTCTGTGAACTGCAGGAAGCCGCCGCAACACGCGTCAGCGTGAGAGAAGAGCTCGCCGAGATCGCGGAATGTGATTCTATGGAAGTGCATGCGCGCCCCGAACTCGCCGGCTGGGATGAGAAACGCCGCTGTCAGGCCATCCCCTTGCAGTATCGTCGCGCCTGCTCCGTCACGTCCCACCAAGCAAGGGCTGCTGCTATTCAGCTCCACTGGCCAGCCGGGAACGTCCGCGCTGACCTCGAAGGATCCCGGCGCGAGCTCAACGGTATCCGGCCAGTTCACGCACCACATCGCCATCGGGAGTGTCTCGAAGTCGCCGCCGCCCGCAGGATCCACGGTGTACGTATCAGCTGAAGCCGGCAGGTCGAGACACATGAGCATCAGAATGGAGACCGCTATTAGTGTACGCATGAATCCTCCTACTTGCGCGCGGTGAATCTAGCATCCGCGCATCAGCTGCGGGCGCCAGCTTGGCGCGATGGTTGCCGGCGGCGTAGCCGCGGCGGGTGCTGCGGCGAAACTGTGCCAGCTGTCCGCCGTGACAGGCAAGCCGCTCGTCTGGCTGCGCAACGAGATCAAGACTCCTCCGCTTTCCAAGAACGCTCGCCTACAGGCTGGCTTCTTGCTCCGGAGGCTTCAGCAGGGCGACAGGATCTCGATGCCAGACTCTCGACCGATGCCGTCCATCGGACGCCGCTGCCACGAACTCAGAATCATCGATGACACCGAAGCGAGCCATTGACACCTGTAAGGCTCGAATCAAAGACTACGACAGCACCAAGTAAAGGACGACTCCCATGAAGACCACCAAGCGTAAGAAGCTCGAGAAGAGGGGCTGGAAGATTGGCTCCACGGCGGAGTTGCTTGACCTCACCTCCGAAGAGGCCAGCTACATCGAGATGAAACTCACCTTGAGCTTAGCTCTCAGAGAGCAGAGAGTGAAGCACAAGATCACTCAGGTTGAACTCGCGAAGCGGCTCAAGTCCAGCCAGTCACGAGTAGCCAAGATGGAAGCCGGCGACCCCTCTGTCTCCATCGACCTTCTGGTGCGTTCCCTCCGTGCACTTGGAGCCAGCCCAAAGGCTGTCGCCAAATCCATTCAGTCTGCTCAGTCCTAATCACGCAACCTAACAGATCGCGTTTCAGCTGCGCCAGGCAGTGGCGCATGCGCTAGTTAGAAGCAGGTCATCATTTCGTCTTCAGCATCTTCTCTACCCGGTTCGCGACTTCCTCACCCTCCAGACATCCCAGCACTTCAAGGAACTGTGCCGTTGATCTCACCTCTCGCAAGACCATCTCTCGACACACAGCTAGAAAACTCTCATACCCTATGCTCATTGCCAACTCGTGTAGGACGACTGGCCCCTTGCAATACAAGACGGCCTCGATTTCCTTCATTCTCTCCTCGGTCGACCACCCACCTCGATCGAAACCCCATATCGAAGGTACGTTTGATTGTGCCTCGATCTTCTCTGCCATCCTCTTGTCGAAAGCAGCCTGACCAAATCTGTCTCGCACAGCTAGCAGTGCACTGTACTCTGCGAGACTCTCATTCAGCCAATCCTCCCAACTCGTCGCCTCAGCGCCCGTCCACCAATTGTGGGCTGTTTCGTGCGCTAGATACCGGAAGTACGCGGCGCGGTTTTCTACATATCTCTCGTCATCCAAACCGCCGAGCACGATAAGGCCGCGACGGGCATATCCACCACCCTGCTGACGCGGAGACTCGATCAGGGACATCCTCCCTGTCTTCTCTCCACCGAACCAACCGTCGAAACGCTCAAGTATCCAAGAGAGGTCTTCCCCGAGCATGGATGCAGTGGACTCGCTCAGAGTGACGTAATGTACTGTAATCTCCCAACCACCCACCTTGATCGTCTTGGTCTTCAGATCCTTGGAAGCAACTATCACCATGTCATTTGTTGGCTGCTCCCAAATGAAGCGCCACTCTGCTGCATCCCGTGCATGACCACCATAGCTTCTCACTTGATAGGCGGCATCAGTACCCACATTCACCGAAAACGTGAAATCTCCGTACTCCCCATTATAGGGAAACCACGGCAGATATAGCCCCAGTTCAGTCCACACTCCCGAAACAACATTGGCGGACCAGACAGGCCAGGTTGTGATCCTTCCCTCGTACTCAAAAACCAACTCTGTCTTCTCACCTATCTTCAGCGGTCTGCTGAATTGCAGATGGAGCGTACCGGCTTCGGGCATGAATGGATTTGGGCTTGGAGTATCCGCATCAAATCTATACCCTGCCAAATGCTCACCGACGACCGATTGCACCACGAGCTGTCTGTGTAGATAGAAGATGGCCCTGCTCATCTTGCTCGTGGGAACATGAAGCGCCAGCCTCACTTTGGCATTGATGAATTGCTCTTCAGGCATCAGCTTGAGGTCAACTTGATAACAGCTTGAGTTCTCCAGTAATGCCTTCACGTTCTCTCCTACAGTTTCAAAGTTCGACTATGACTTGGCGCGGTCTAACAACCGCGCATCAGCTGCGAGCGTTAAGGCTGGCGCGATGGGTGCCAGCGGCGAAGCCGAGCCAGCAGCCGGCGTGGCAAACCAGCCCGTCGGCTGCATGCGCTAGTTAGGCTTCACGCTTGAAACGGCCCAGAAGACGTTCATCAAACGCATACGGCCTGACATCCTCGATGCTCACATCTGCCATCTCTGCGTGGCCGGGATTAATGACTAGGTTGAACTCGTCATCTACGACGGCCGAAGGGACACGCAGCAGCAGAGATTCGCTGCTGCGTACCCACTGCGAGCCCAAGTCGGCAAGCCTGCTTGGAGCTGGAAACCGGTTCCAGTCAGCTGGCAACTCATTGAGACCAAGTTCGTGCACGCTCGCGCCGTCGGGAACGATGAGCGTCACAACCGAGAGATCCAGCGGCTCGTAGAATAGTGGAACATGAACCAAGTACTCCAGCGTTGCCAGGGAGCGACTCTCGGCCGCGTAGATGACCGCGGTGCCCGTCTGGTTCCAACGGCCACCATATTGACGGGGTCCAGCACCGGATAGATCTCTGATGTACGCAGTCTTCGCTATGCGAAAGAAATGCATCAGGCCAAGACCCCGTGCTCGATTCGACCGAGCTCATCCAGTACCAGTTCCGCGCCGAACCGAGAGCTAAGAAGATCCCCGGGAGTGGTGCTGCCCAGAGCAGCACTGGGCAGATTCAACCATGCCAGGAACCTCTCCTTTTCCCCGAACACTTCCTCTCCCCTGGCTGCCACCTCAGCAATCTGCAGAATGTGCTCTGATACACTGCTCTTGAATCGACGCGTCTTCGAATACCGCTGGATCGTGCGCTCGCCAACAGGCAGAAGCTCGGCGATCTCACCCACTGATAGACCCAGATACCCGGCCAGCTTGAGCAGCGCCGCCTTGCTTACGCCTCTCTTGCTAAGCTCCACGAGATCCATGCGATCCCGGATGTCCGAGTGAAGCGTCTTTCGCCCTCCGAGGATCTTCGCAATGCTCGACAGATGCACTCTGATACCCTCCACATAGGAATCAATGTCGTATTGTCATCTGTCACTACTATGGCGTCATATGGCGGTCTTGTCAAGCGTGGTGCCTAACGAAACGCGTTTCAGCCGCGGGCGTCAGCTTGGCGCGATGGGTGCCAGCAGCACAGCCGCGTCAACAGTCCGCCGTGACAGACAAGCTCGACGGCTGCAAACGACGCCAGTTAGACTGCCGCCCCTATCGGCCGTACAGCGCCTTCACACGACCCCAACTGAGGCTCTCGACCGGCGTCACGGTACAGTCGCAGTCGGGATCACCTGGCGGACAATCGCCACCGGACACGCTACCGTGCGACAACACGCAGTAGAAGTCGATGTTGTCCTCGCAGTCCACGACCCAGCGTGGATAGTCATGGTGATCTACGATTTGAATGCACCCCGATCCGCCGATGTAGAACATCGAGATCCACACGAGCGCGCACGGATCGGCCGTGATGCACTCGTACGGCGCGATCATGATGTCTCCGTCCAACTCCGGCCACGTGATCGGAATGGGCATGGGAACCAGCGGCGCGAAGGACACGACCGACGAGAAGCCGGGAGTGATCTCAGTGCGCAATGCCATCCAACTCATACCACCAGCCTGCCCGACCGTCCCCAGGCAATCCATGACGATGTACCCGGAGAAGGTCGTGTAGAGCTCGGGCACGATACTCGGAACGTACGCATCAGGATCGAAGCTCACGTACACCCGGACGTTCGGGTTCTGCCCGGCCACCGCCGCGAGGGACGTGATGAGAACCACACACATGACGATCAAGATCCTCATGTCACACCTCCTTGAGATCTCACGGACACTTCTGTCGGCAGTCTAACGAATCGCGTTTCAGCCGCGAGCGCCAGACTGGCGCGACGGGTGCGGCGCGGCAACACCGCGCTCAGCAGCCGGCGTGATAGACACGCTCGACGGCTGCATGCGCTTGATACTTATTGAGGCCTCCCCCTCAGCCTACCACTTGGGTATGCTGACGTATCCGAGAACGCCTGGCCGATAACCA
>JAUVLP010000093.1 GCA_030600655.1 Candidatus Eiseniibacteriota bacterium | reverse complement strand
TGGTCTCCTCGGCCCCCATGAGGGTGCTACCGCTCCCTCCGAAGAGATCGAGGACGTTCTCACCGGGCTTCGAGGAGTAGTGGATAGCCCGGACCGCAAGCTCGACGGGCTTCTCGGTGAGATGAACCATGCTCTGCGGGTTCACCTTCTTGACCGCCCAGAGATCCGGCACGTTCGGCGGGCCGTAGAACTGATGGGCGGAGCCCTCGCGCCAGCCGTAGTAGCAGACCTCGTGCGCCCCCATGAAGTCCTTCCGCGTGAGCACCGGATGCTGTTTGTCCCAGATGACCCACTGGCTGAAGTAGAGACCCGTGGTCTTGAGCGCGGCGGGGTAGTTGGCCACGTTTGCGTATCCGCCCCAGATGTAGAACGTGCGGCCGGGGAGGAGCACGCGAGCGATGTTCCCAAACCAGGCCAGCAGCAGTTCGCCGAACGCCTCGTCTGAGATGAAGTCGTTCACGAGCGGGCGGTCCTTCGGACGCATCTTCCCGGTGGGTTTGGACTTCGTCTTGTGACGGGCGAGGTCGAACCCTTGGTGGTGCATGTCCCGGGCGTCGGAGGCGTCGATTGCGCTCTTCGCGGCGGGGAAGCTTGAGAGCCCAGCCGCGATGGCGTTGTTTGAACGCGGCTCGACCTTCACGTTGTAGGGCGGATCCGTATTCACGAGGTGGATCGAGGCTCCACCGAGGAGCCGGTCGACGACTGCGGGATCAGAGGAGTCCCCGCAGAGGAGTCGGTGATCGCCTAGGATCCACAGATCGCCTGGTCGAGTAACGGGATCATCGGGAGGCTCCGGGGCGACGACTTCTTCGGTGGTCTCGTCCTCCAGGAGATCGTGCAGCTCATCGAGATCGAATCCCGTCAAGACGAGGTCGAAATCGAGGCCGTCGAGCGCCTTGAGTTCCTCGGCCAAGAGGTCCTCGTCCCAGCCCGCGTCGAGGGCAAGCCGATTGTCGGCGATGACGTATGCACGCTTCTGCGCCTCGTTGAGGTGGGAGAGCTCGATCACGGGAACCGTGGCCATCCCAAGCTTCTGAGCCGCGAGGATCCGGCCGTGGCCGGCGATGATCCCGGCGTTGCCGTCCACGAGGATGGGGTTCGTCCAGCCGAACTCGAGCAGGCTCGCCGCGATCTTCGTGATCTGCTCGGGGCTATGGGTCCTGGGATTCTGTTCGTAGGGACGGAGTCGGTCGATGGGCCAGTGCTCGAGCTTGCCGGGCAGCCTGACCGGCGAATCAGAAGACCGTTCGGCGCGGGTCTTGGCCGCGACGCGCCCCTTGCCGCTCTTAGAGGAGGCCTTGGGCATTCGCTTCCGAGGCCGATGGTCGGCCGCCTTGGCGGTCCCCGTGGCGCCTGTGGTGGTCTCCGCGGCGGCTCTTCGCGCGGGCTTCGCGGTCCCCTTAGCCTTGGAACGGGTGGAACAGTTGGAACGGGTGGAACGTTGTTTCATATGTCTCCCACCTCTCGAAAACCGCGGTCGCCGGAACCCTCTGTGATTCCCCCGGAAGTACCTACGCGTCAGCGCCATGCGACCTAGCGAGGCGGCCGGGCGCATCAAGCGGCCGGGCTGACAGATTGCCCCAAGCATGAGGCGTCCGCCCGACAGCTCCACGAGAGCCATGGCTCGGGCTGGACGCGGGGCATGCCCCTGGCGCCATGCGTAGACGGCCTGGCTGCTGACGCGGAGGTTAGGATCGTGGGCAAGTGCCTCCACGATGCGCGAGACGGCGAAGTCGCACACCCATTGGCCGAACTCCGTCTCCCAGCGCAATGGCACTCGCCTGTAGCGCCTCCTGGCCAGAGCGTCCTGCCGGGACACACGTCTGCCCTCGGAGGTTCGCCCGGCGATTCTCTTGCGCAGTCTGGCGCGAGGAGGTCTCTCCTTCGGAAAACAAAGGGGGGTCGAGCCGCCTTGACGGGGACAGAGGCTAGACGACTGAGTGGGTGGAGTGGTTGTGTATGCTCAAGCTATCCGCTAAGCTT
This sequence comes from Candidatus Eiseniibacteriota bacterium, assembly GCA_030600655.1. Taxonomy (GTDB): domain Bacteria; phylum Joyebacterota; class Joyebacteria; order Joyebacterales; family Joyebacteraceae; genus Joyebacterum. Next base: position 7,227 of record JAUVLP010000093.1, on the reverse strand, counting down.
GCGTTACGTGTCGAGTGGCGCGATCAGGGAGCCAATCCACACTCTGGTGCGCGATTCCAGCGACAGGGTTGAGGGTGAGAGCGGCACGGCTGTCTCGGATCGTCCGTCCTCGGCGGGTCGGGTGGCATCGACACCAGCATGGGCCAGCCGGACCGGCTATCAGGAGGCACTGGGGTGGGTTCATACACGCGGTCCGGAGCACGACGGGCGGGCGACCAATACCAAGATCTGCAGTCTGCCGATGTGCTCGTCAGATGGCTGGATCAGCCAGATGCGTACCATTGGGTCCATCTAGAGACCATGGATGGCTCACTCGATGACATCCAGATCGAGCGTGCGGATGGCACACGAGAACTGCTCCAGGTGAAATTCGCCACCGACGCTGATGATGAGTGGGATTGGGATCATCTGACGAAGCAGAAGGAAGGTAAGCGAGGCCCACTTCCCTCGCTTCTTCAGAAGTGGAAGACCTCACTCGACCACGCACTTGCCTCAGGTGTTCATGTTCACAAAGCTGAACTGATCACTAACTGCGCTGCTGGTCCCAGGATTCTCGCCTCCTTGTCGTCATCCGGCCATGTGGACTTCACCAAGCTACCGCGCGAAGTGCGAACCATCGTCTCGGAGCAGCTGGGCGGGGACGCCGAGGCATCGAGCTTCTTCGCCAAGTTCCGCTTCCGGTTCGCCGACTGCTCGCTGGATGCTCTCGAGCAAGGTCTTCGACAGCGGTTCTTCCGGCTCGGAGGAACGAGCGAGGGCTGGTCCAGTCTCATGACTCACATCGGACGCTGGATCGATCACAAGACGGAACCCAGTCCGGATGGTCACATCAGTCTGAGCCATGTCCGCGAGGCCTCGCTTTGGCGTCTCCCGCCCCGAATCCCGCAGGGCTTCGTAGTGCCTCCAGACTACGTGGCCCCCAGCCAATGGAGTGAGTCCGAGATAGAGTCTCGGCTCTGCGCTGACGGCGACAGTGTGCTGGTTGTGACAGGGAAGCCCGGGGCTGGAAAGAGCACCTACCTGAGTTGGCTGGTTGACCGACTCGAGGCAGCGGATGTGCCCGTCGTGAGACATCACTACTTCCTGTCCCTTTCTGACACGACCGCCCGGCGGACGGACTGGACGACCGCTGCAGGCGACATCATCGGACAGCTGTGTGCTTCCTACCCAGATCTCGTTCCGGAGGCGAGTCGCGCCAACGCGCGCCCCGAACGACTCCGCAAGTTCCTTGCCGAAGCGGGTAGCCGGCGAACAGGGGAGCCCCCGTTGGTGGTCATCGTGGATGGCCTCGATCACGTGTGGCGCGAGACGGGCAGTGAGGAGCAGATTCGGAGCCTGTTCGACCTCCTCCTGCCAGCGCCTGATGGCGTTTCGATAGTGGTAGGAACGCAAGACATCGACGTTGGGCGGATTCCTCTGAAGCTTCGTGAGGCCTGCCCTAGGCAGAAGTGGTGCGAGATTCTATTGCTCAATCGCCTCGAGGTCCGCGATTGGCTCCAATACCACGCTCAAGAGTTCGCGGTACCAAGCCAAGAGAATATCGCCAGAAGGATGTTCGATGATCTCGCGGACGTATTCTGGAGAACCAGTGGCGGACATCCACTCATCCTGCATTACACGCTAGGCGCAGCGCGTGAGCTGGGCGCTCCAATCACCCCGGAGCGCATCCTAACTCTCCCGCGACTGGGTGCGAACAGCAGCGTTGCGGGTTACTACAGGATGCTTTGGGACAGCACCACTCCCCAAGGACACCAGCTTCTGCATCTGCTCGCGGGCTTCTCCTGGGAATGGCCACGTGAAGGCCTGCTCCGGTCTCTGGAAGCACAGGCCGGTTCAGCTCAGCTTGAGCAGGCAGAGAGCGAGGTCCGACACCTTCTCGGCACTTCGCGCGTCGGTGTGACGGCGTTTCACGAGAGCCTCTTGGTCTTCGTCCGAGACATGCCTGAGCACTCGGATGTCGTAGAGGTGCTTCGGCCCCTGGTTGTTGACTGGCTTGCCAAGTCTGCCCCCGAGTACTGGCGGTGGAGATACGAGCTCGAAGAGCGAGCCAAACAGGGGGACAGCGAACCTCTACTGTGTCGTCCAAACCTCGACTGGTGCGTGGATGCGCTCGCTTCGGGGCGAGACCGAACTGAGACAGCAGAGGTGGTTGCAGCGAGCGGTTGGGCTGCTCTCGAGGAGGGCGAGGTTGGTATCGCCACTGAGAGGCACTACCTCGACGCCTATCTTGATCAGGTTGGGTATGCGGTGGACGCAGTCCCCAAGCTCCTGTGGCTGGCGCTTCAGGACAGTGCGATTGAAGGCCGCGAGTTGGAGCTCAAGCTGTTCCTGTCCAGGATGGCTCGAGCTACGGTTGAGGAGATTGAAGTCGTTTCGGAAGTCGCCTTCCTGCACGGGCATCTGGGACTGTGCGACGAGCTCTTCCGCGAGTGTCGTGAGCGATGGAATGCGGCGACGAGCCGCCAGGACCGCTCGAGCGAGAGCTACAAGTCGCTGGCAGCCGTGATGCCCGCTCTGATCGCTAGGTCCATTGGCGACTCGCGCGCAGGTTTCTACAGAAGGTACGTCTCGAAGCACCGCGAGGATCCCCCGTGGTGCGCGCGTAGGCCGTATGCCCGCGCACTGGCGCTGTGTTGTGCCGTTGGCTCTGATACCGCCGCCGCAGGAGAGGAGCTTCGTTTCCTGGCGAATCACACTGAGGACGCGGCTAACGAGGCCGTGGATGAGATAGTCCGGCTGGCATGGCGCCTCGGATTCGATCCAAGCGGCTGGGTGAAGAGCCAGACCGCGCGGCGCGGGGGGCTCTACCGTTGCCATTCACACTGGGTGGAAAGCTCCACAGAGTCGCTGGATGGTGCTCCCAGCATCGTGTCGTTCCTGCCCGTCGGCGACGCGGGGATCGGCCACCAGGAAAGCACGTTCGTTGAGCTCGCTCGGGCCCACTTCTTCTACTGTTTGGCGTGCGCTATTGAAGGATCTGAGCCAGCCAACGCAGATGGTCAGGACATGTTCGCTCCGAAGGTAGCTGCCTTCCTCACCAGTCTTCGTAAGTTGGCGAAACGCGCAGCAGACGATAGGAGAGATGCCGTCTGCCTGGGCGGCGCGTGGTTCTTGGCGCAACTGCAGTCTGCTCATCCCCCTGACGTGAGGCCCAATGACTACGACAACAGGCTGGTTCGTGCCCAGTCAGTTGCGCAGATCGTCATCGCCGTTGCTCAAGATCTCGAGGGACTTCATCTTGCGGAGACGGGAGACGCTACCATCACGCAGGACGTGCTTTCTGCAGCCGTGAGTAGCGAGTGGACCTGGGAGCGGATGTGGATTGCAGAGCGTGTCGGGCGACGGCTGACCATGAGCGACCCCGCTGCCGCCACGCTACTCATTGAACGCGAGCGCGCCCGGCTGCAATCCGGCCGCGATGATCTGCACACTAGGGCAGACCACTACGTGACTCTCGCGCAGTTCTGCCACCTACACGGAGTCAGCAGTGAGGAAGTGCGCTCTCTAGCTCGCCTCTCGGCGAGAAACCTCATGGGCCACGGGTATCACAAGGACATGGTGTTGTTCGACTTGCTCGGTGCAATCTGTGCTGCGCCTCCTAAGGACGAGGCCAGCACGTTGAAGCTCCTTCGGCTGATCTCCCCGGTTGTCCTAGCCATAGATTGGATCACCGACCGGGACGAGACACAGTACTTGAAACGTGAGCTTGCCGACGCAGTGCGCAATTTGGTGCCGACAGCACTTCCGTTCTATGTGCGTTCTCTCCAGCGCAACAGCGAGGACTGGGTGGTGGAGACCATCTTCACCGGCATTGCGAAGTCTGGTCCCTTGAAGTCTCCATTCGAGACAGCACTCGCGTCAACTCTGGTCCATGAGGAAGCGCTGACAGCGCTTCAAAGGCGGGCCGAGCAAGGTGAGGTAGATGCAGCAGCGGTCCTCGGCAAGACACTGGCACATTGCGGCCGCCAGACTGCCGACGCAGGCGATCCGGCACGGGAGAGGTACACTCCTCCGAGACCGGCCGTCGAGGACCTGCCCAAGGTGGAGGACCTCTCTCCCGAGCAGCTGGAGGAGTTCGTTCGCCTAACTAGAGCAACTGGTTCCTATGAGGACAAACACCTCGCGTCTTGGACGAAGCACTGGGCTTCCGAGGCACCGGATGATCTGCTTGACGCCGCAGCATCGTACATCAGCAGCCACGGTTCCCCTCACGAGACGCTGGGCGGTGAGATAGTCGCCAGTCTGGCACTGGAGCGGCAAGGTCGGGGAGCGGCGTGGGACTGGTTGGTGGCGTGCCACGACTCGGTACACGGATGGAGCCTGTACACGCACGAGTTGAGCAGCGTAGAGTGGATCTGGGGATTCGTCGGCGCCCATTTCAAGGACAGATGGCTTGAGTTCATTCAGGCTACCTCTCATCCGAGATGGGGCTCGGCTGGTGGAGCCCCTGCTTGGAGTGCCGAACGTATGGTTCGGTACCTCTCCGCGGTCGGAGAGAAGGGGAGCATCAAGCTTGTTCTCGATGCCGCATTCAACTGGGGGGCTGGACTGGCGGCCGACATGGTACTGCCAGCGCACGCTCTGGTCCCACACGGTCCGGAGACTCCCACTGCACCCCTCCTTCTAGCTGACCGGCTGGACTGCCCCTCGAGAATGGTCCAAGAGCGATCATGCTGGTGGATCGCGCACCTTCTGGCTGATGAAGGAACACGGGACGCGACCAAGAACGCCCTGCTGAGGTGGCATGGTGATATTGACCTTGAGCTGCGCTCGTGCCTTCTACTGCTCATCCTCCATCTATCCTGCAGTGCTCATGATGCGTCAGCCGACTTCGCTGTCGGAGTCGCTTCCGAGGCTGGACTGGTACCGTCGATTGGGGCACGCCTGCTGCTGCAGGAGCTGGGGGACGACGGGGATATTCTGTCAGATTCATTCGATGTCGTTGCCCAGCACTCAGGCCAACCAAACGAGTCCTTCCCGGGCGTCCCGAGCTTCGAATCAACAGTATCGATGTACCTCGCCCCCTCGTTTCTCGATTGGGCTGACACTCTGGACTCCTCAGGAGTTGCATTCTCTCGCCAATGGCAGTGGGAGGCTATTCAGCTTGCCGGAGAGCACGGCATGTCACGCGTGCTGACCGGAGGGCCGTCGGCCAACCACCACTACTGGGATTGGGTCGATAATCAGGCTCTGCACATCAGCGATCGGCTGTCGGTTCTCCTGCGTTCAGCCTATCTGCGAGCTCTTCATTGGGCGGTCGCAAGCGATCGGTTGGGCGAGGCTGAGGCTGACAGCCATGCGGTGAGAGCCGCGGTCATGGCAGACCCCAGACTGTGGGCTGTCAGACCGGCAACACGGCCAGCGTGGTGGCCACGGGACTCGGCCAACGAGTCGGGCATCGACACGCTGGCTGAGGGAGTTGGACGGGCGATTGCCGATCGACTGGAGTGCCAGGGCCCCGACGCAGATGATGTCCTACTCCTTGCTAGTGGACCTGTTGGGAGTCGTGACGGGCTACATGCGGAGTTCACGATCAGGGCATTCCTCCAGTCAGCACATGGGCCAGCAGGGCCTTCCGAGGACGAACTGGTGGACATGCCCTTGGTGGGCTGCATGCTCGAACCCGGCGTGCTGTTCGTTGACGGCACCTACTCGCCTGCGGGTCCGTATGCTGGACCCCTTGGAGACTGGATGGTGGCCCCGCTATCGTGGCGGCTCATGTGTGACACTCGAGGCTGGCTCATCCCAGAGCGATACATCCGGGGTGTGTTCGTTCCCCCATCATGGCTGTTCCCTGGTGGGGTCGAGATCGAGACTGAGCCGGGCCAAGTCAGCGTTAGATCCGGTGACTGTGTAGTTGGCTCTTACCGGTACTGGCACGACGAACTCTGCGAGCGACACCAGCAAGGGGCAGGGTCCAGAGCAGGCTGCGAGCTGGTGGTCAGCAGGGAGTGGCTAGACCCACACCTAGCAGCTGGTGCTAGTCTAGGCTGGATTTGTGCCCTATCAGTCGCGGAACGAGTGGGTGATAGAGAAGGATTGGGGCAGTCGCAGATTGTCGGGACGTGGCTAGTCGGTGGAAGCCGCATTGTACGACCCAGCCCCTGGCTGCCTCCGGCCCCGTAGCAGCCGGTTCTGGCTGACTGGCGCTCCTCAATCCGTTCGTAAGGACCAGCACCTAGGAACCGCGAACGCTCCAGTCGCATCGCCTCGTTCATCAGGATCGCGAACGCTCTCGACATCCCTTCCAGACCCTCGTCAATCAGTACTTCCACGACCTGCTCGATTGCACTAGAACCGACTCCGTGGGTCATCTCTCGTTCCTCCTTGTCGGTGGGTGTCCTGGAAAACATCACCTACAAGAAGAGCGGATGTGACCCACTTCTTTCAACCTAAATCCACCGGACTTCCATCACGGCTCCTACCAAATTACAAAAAAAACATTACACTCCCACTCCCCGCGAGCGTTCGACTCGTGATGATTGGGGTGACCAATACATCTTCGTCGCACTCGATGCCGACACAAAGCTCGTACCCGTCTACAGGGTCGGCAAATGGAACGAAGTCATCGCCAGCCTGTTCCTCTGCGACCTTGAGAAGCGTCTGGCGAACCGTGTACAAGTCACAACCGACGCGTTCTCAGCCTATCCTGCCGCTATCGAGTGGGCCTTTGCGTCCGAAGTGGACTACGCGCAATTGCTCAAGGTCTACGCCTCAGCACACCCCGGACCCGGTCGCTACTCACCGCCCAAGATTGCCAAGACCGAGCCGTCTATCATCGTCGGCAACCCCGACCCCAGACGGGTTAGTACGTCCCACGTTGAACGTCAGAATCTGACCATGCGTATGCAGATACGCCGCCTGACTAGATTGACTAATGCTTTCTCCAAGAAGCGCGACAATCTCATAGCCGCCGTCGCGCTTCACTTCTGGCACTACAACTTTGCTCGGATACATCAGACGCTACGCGTCACCCCGGCGATGGAAGTCGGAATCACTGGTAGGCTGTGGACTATGCAGGACGTGCTTGACTGGGCGGTCTAGTGCCCTGCATACTGTGTTCATCGGGAGGCGATGGTGCCTTCCCAGCAACCATAAGGAGGTTCTTATGGGTAATATACTGCTGGAAGGCGCGCCCCGACCCTATAGGTAGTACCGAGCAACTTGGGCGACTAAGACGACTGTTTCCGGCCCTCGTCTCGGACTATTTGGGTGAGGGGGCAAGCC
>JAUVLP010000087.1 GCA_030600655.1 Candidatus Eiseniibacteriota bacterium | reverse complement strand
GCCGGTCGTCGTAGCCACAACTACTTCCATCTCGCCGTCGCCGTCGATGTCCGCGACGCGCGGCGTCAACTCGTCGACCGCGCCCTCAACCTCTATCGGCCATCCATCCTTCCATCGATCGAAGTGTATCGATACCGTCATGATAGAGTCCGGATTCGAGATGCCGCTGATCGAAAGATAGCTCTTCCCGCCAAGATTGTCGTCTGTCGATGGAAACGTGTCCCATGAGAACGTGCTGTTGTTGTCGGCGAAGAAGGGATCGTACCTGCTACCCGCCCAGTAGAAACTGGATATGTCGCCGAGGTCCATGATCCCGTCGGCCTCCTCAATGGCAACGCCGAGCCGATGTCGATCGGCATTGACCCAGTTATACGGAAGAAGCCCCGGCGTCACACGAGTATCGTCCACGTGGTAGATGAGAAGCCCGGGGCCTGGGAGCAGGAAGTCGTACTCATGGTTGACGGGGCATATGGGATCCTGGCAAGCGGGATCAACCGGACCCAGCACTACGCCTCTCTCCTGCTCAATGGCAACGAGGTTGTCTTTACCAATGTCGTCCATGCGGTTTTCCAGAAGGAAGTACTCCGTACTCGTAATCGGGATCTTGAAAAGTCTCTCTCCACCGCCTCTGAGAACAGAAGCCTTGATGGCGATCTCTTCCACATCCTCAGCGATGACAACGGGATCCGTCCAGCCGAGGTATTGCAGCGACCAACCACAGGGCGGAACCGGAATGAGACCGTAGGCCCACCCCCACGGCGTGTTCATGCCGATCCGTCCGCCGGAGTCCATGAGTCCCCAGTAGCCGATTGCCGGAAAGAAATTGGACGTGTTGTACAGGTCGGGCAGCCCGATGACGTGACCTACTTCGTGCGCCAGCGTTCCGTTCAGAACGATGGTAAGCCCGTCCTGACTCGATGTCTCAGGCATGATCGCGGCGCCCCAGATCTCGTGCGCGCCGTCGTTCACCAGGATAGGCTCCCCCAGCGAGATGTGTGCCGAAGGAAGATCGTACGGCGAGTTCAGATACACATCACTCTGCCAATCAGCACCTGCGTGGAAGACCACGTACCCGTCGTAGTCGGCGAAATCTATGTTGTCCGTCGTGTCGACCGCAGCGAAAGCGTCGCGTATGAACGACTCTACCTGGCTCACATACCAGACCTGCTCTTCCAGGTAGTCGTGGTAATAACCCATGTCGTGCGGCAGTATGTATGCTTCATTGCTTCCGGCCGGTGCAACAGTGAACTCAAGATCGAGTGCGCCGCGCGAGACCGACTCGTAGTAGTTCTTGAGCGCCGTCATGTGAAGCTCGAAGTATTCCAGATCATGCGGCGGTCCGTCAAATGTTGCCCCATCCCACTCGGAATAGTCGAAAGTCCCGTCTCCTGTGCTCAACGGGTCGGCGTCCGGCTGAAACTGCACCCGGATGGCCAGAAGACGCACAAGCGTCCGGTCGCCATCGCCACGCCCTCTCGCACGAGCCAGCTCTATCGCACTCACGCGGGCCGGACTGCTCGGATAGTGCTTGGACGTGACCGCCTGGAGCTCCTCAAGATCGACCTCGCCGCTCTTGCTACAGATCAGCGTGGACGCCGCGCCCGCCGGCAACGCGGTCGCAAGCATTATCGCAAACACAGCGGCTGCACCAACTCTCATTCCGTCCTCCACGCATGTCTTCAAGCTGTCGGGGCCGCAAATACTCACACCGGTACAGACGGGCGCTCTCTGTCGAGTGCCTGACCTGCCGGCGAAGAGTGTGGATGCTCTTTCAGAATGTTGCAGTCAGAGAGAACCTGAAGGGACGCTTGAGCCCTTCCGCCTGCGGCACATTCGCAATGTCGAATGCGAAGTCCCGATACTTCAGTCCCATCCCGAACGCGAAACCCTTGACTGCTCCGTCCTCGTCGTGTACGTACCCAGTGCGCAAGCTCAGAAGATCGAAATACCGGTACTCCGCGCCAACATTGAGAACGACACCGGTGGACAATTCCGCGATATCCTCTACGATAACAAGCGACTTGTTGAAGTCGCCGCAGACCATCAGCCGGTTCATTTCATCCGATACGACCATGTAGGAAGCACCGAGCTTCAGATTCCGGGGCAGAGGATCCGACTGTTCCTCATCGATGTACGCAATTCTCGGCCCCACATGCTGAATCGCCCCACCCAACCTGACTCTGCCATCCCACAATCTGTAGAGCGCGCCGATATCTGCTGCAAACGTCGTCCCCGTCCCCTTCTGCTGACCCTGCGTGAACTGCGCGGGAGCGAGATTAACGTAGACGAACTTGAGGTTGATACCCACCGCCAGATTGTCGGTCAGGAGAGTACCATACGCTACCGACGGTATGACCTCGTAGGAAGTAAATCTGCCGACCTCCTCCGGGCTATCCGGATCCGTAGCTATCTGCTCACCGTACGTGAGATAGATAAGAGACCCCCCTATGGTACCCAACCCCTCCACCCGCTGTGCGTACGCCACATACTCATAGTAGACATCGTCCCAATCGGGAACCAGCTGCGTGTGCATGAGCGTCACACTGATCTCGTCTTCGATGAACGCCAGTCCAGCAGGATTCCACGAGGCGGCGCTCGCATCCTCCGCAACGGCCACGTAGCTGTCTCCCATCCCGGCCGGCCTGGCACCCGGCTGGATGTAGAGCGACTGAGCTCCACCGATCGACACCTGCGCGTGTGCCGGTGCTACGATCGCGACCAGCAGCAGCACCAGAAGCATCCTTGTTTTCAGCATGTCCGGGCCTCTCCCCTCAGTTATCCACTAGAATCATCTCATGATGACGGCTCTGCCAATCGCCTCAGCTTTGTCGCCACGGTAGCTCTTGGATACAGCGGCAATCCTGTACAGATAGACTCCGTTGGCCAGCTCGTCTCCGACGTGATCCCGACCATCCCAGAAAACCTGATTGGCTCCTGCGGCCGCATCGATGTCGTCGAGCGTTACGATCCTTCTGCCTCCCACCGTAAAGATATCGATTCTGACATCCGCATCAACCGGCAGCTGAAACAGTATCTGCGTGCCCTCTTTCCCCAACTCACCGAACGGATTCGGGTGATTGGCAACATTTCGTATGTCAAAATCAGCAATCGAAATAACTTCGAACCAGAGATTCTCACTCCGCCTGTTACCAACGTTGTCGCTCGCGGAGAGCGATAGCGAATGCCCGCCGAGTGACATTGATGGAAGATCGTACTCGAACGACCCCTCACGAAAGTCACCAAGGTCACAGATGAATTCATCTGTCAAGTCGGTCGAATCGCCACTGTCGATCTGCAGAATGATGCCACGTCCATCACCATCGGTCGCAAGGTTGATTCCGCTATCGTCAAAGAGCGATATAGCCAGAGTCGCACTCGGCATAACTGAGGCTCCGCCACCCTCGAATTCAAGAGCAATATCCGGGCCGATGTGGTCCTCTGAGACTGCTCCCGAATCCACCAGCGCCACACCCTCGAGCGAGAAGGCCCCATCGGTGTCGCTGCCGTAGGCATACGCACGGATCCTCGCATACGGGCCCTCGCGTGCCGCAGTTGAAACCACGAATTCTGCAGATAGACTACCGTTTGAAACCTCAACCGGCCCTCGGAAGATCGTCTCTCCAGGAAGCGAATAATCGACGTGATGTCCGCTCGACTCCTGTATGTAACCGGTCGTGTCCGCGCTCTCCGAAACAGAAATGAGCGCGATCCCGTCCAGACTCTCGATGGCGCCAGTACCGTCACCATCGATTCTGATCCTCTCGCCGCTCTCCATCGGGTCGAGATCATCGGAGGAGAAAGCGCCGCCGCCTGCAGGCGCTGCCAAGGTCAGGCCCGGATCACCGAGCACCACGAATTTCGAGTTATTCCACCACGCATACAAGCCGCTCCACATTGAGAATGCAGTCTGGAACGCACACCCCACATCCATGACTGCCGCAGGATCTGTCTGCTGGTTCCCAAACATGGCCCCGAGAAAGTTGCGGTTGAAGTTGGCATTCTGGCTGGCTCCTGAATCCCGCGTACTTCCGATGGAGATAATGGACCCTCCTATCGCGGATTTCGCCAGAGCCTCACCCAGGGAATCGACGGTCTCATGGTCAAACTTATTCAGCCTGCACGAAGCAGCGAAGAAGAGAGGCAGAGCATCGATGTTGTTCAAAAGTGAGACATCGTCAAACAGAAGGACGGACTCATGGGCGATGACGATCTCACTGCCATGACCCGTGTAGTTCAGAAGCAGGGCACCCTCGTTCCAGATGTTGATGAGATCGGCCCGCGCGGCGGGCTTCATTATGCCTACGAAGTCGTATTCCATGAGATAAACCTTGCGCCGGTCAAACGGAAAGGGCAGCACTTGAGTCGATATCTGCTCTGTCTGCAGGGTGTGCAGCCATTCGCTGGAACTGGTCGTGGTGTACTCATCGTCACCCAGGAGAATCACTCTGTTCTTCCAGAGATCTGGCTCCGCCTGTTCATAGCGCTCAATCTTGTCCACCATCGTCGCCGCTTCCGCGACTGTGCCAACAGACAGACGCCCGAGAGCGATGTTCATGTCACACTCGACAGTGTCCTCGAAGCAGACATACCAGACGTCCGCCGGCCAGTATGACGGCTCGTATGAGGTGGCTCCTCGGAGTGAGTATCTCACGGGAATGTATGTCGGGAGACTTGATGATGCATACCCACGGGGATCGGATGTACCGTCACCGATCAGGATCGCATGTGTAGGCGGAACGACCTCATTCTCCCACGTGAACTTGAGGTAGTCGCGGATGGCGGTCTGATCGACGAGGCCCCACGAGAACTCGTCGTAGATATCGGACACCTTCACCAGGCGCACGTCGAAACTCCCCCCCCCCACACTCTCCCTGATGTTCTTCAATCGAACGGCATCATCATGGAAGGCATCGTGAACGACCATGAGGTAGTCGTGCCCCCCCGGCGTTCTTAGATTCGCCGACTCATCCAGCTCCAATAACGGCGTCAAGTACGAAGAGTATGAAACTGCCGCATACGATGCTGTGTCTGCAACATCGTCCTGGAACACGACCGCGATGTCCCTGCCGGGGGTACCACAGGCGACGCCCGGTATCGTCCGGACAGTGAATTTGTCCATGATCTTGTAGACCGCTATGTCCGAATCCTCAAATCCGGTGACAGTATATTCCAGGACCCCCGTCCTGCCGGAACTCCCAAAGAAAACACGATCGTTAGCCGAGACCAGATCTCTCCAGTATGTGATATCGAACCAGTCAATGTAGATCGCCTCATCAGATGCACCGCTGATATCTCGCGGAAGATAGATCTCAAGCGTGTTGTAGCCTTCATTGATGGAGACGTCACCGACCTCAAATCTCATGTCTTCATAGGCTTCCCAGTGGGCATCGTACACCTCTTCTCCGTTCATGGAGAAGATCGCATGGTGATCTGGGTTGGGGTAGAAAGAGCTGTTGCCGTAGACGCTCGCCGCGAGACTGCCGGTCGAGTCGGTCCTGACGTGGCTCAACTGCTCGTGGAAGTAGCGGCGGCTCTCGCTCTTCGTCATCTCATGCCAGAACCAGTTGTCGGACCGTCCCTGGCGCGTGAGGATGTTGTGCTCGAAGTGCGCGCGGACCCTGTGAGCATCGATCTGGACAGGCGTCGGTGAATTCTGCAGGTCGTCTTCCTCCATGCGGAGTGGATCAGCATTGAATCCCGACGGCGTGCCTTGATTCTCCCACGTCAGCCAGTAGACGTTGTCGTTCGCGAAGCGGTTCTCGTGATAGGGCTCATCCGGATTCTCGATGCCGAACTCGGTTGACCACCCGTCGACGCCCAGCGCGTAGAAGACCATACAATCAGCAGGATCGAACGAACCGTCACCCTCGCCCAGCACACGTATCGTACACTCCTCCATCCAGTCCGGGCGCGGTTTCAGCACAGAAGGCGGCATCGACAATCCACCCCCGTTGAACACGCGGAAGGTAGCGGGGTCAATCGCTCCGGCAGTCACACCGAGCGAGACCAGCGCATCATACGGAACACTGTGGAACCCCTTCTCCGAGATCGACATCTTCACCCAGTTGGACGATGTGTAAAAGTAGTCATCGTCACGGTGACCCGAAGCATCCAGGCGACTGCCGACCCGGCGCCAAGCCCGACCGCTCTCGTAATTCAGAAGAGCCCCGCGAAACATCCTCTCCCTCCGCGGCGCATCGCGGCGCGCCACGCTGCCTTCGCTCACAGCGCCTCGCTTGAGCCCCCTGAACGTCAGCCTTGCCTCAACCCTCTCCTGCGAGACAAGAGTGTTGCGGGCTGGATCGAACTGGACAGGGTGAAGCTCGAGAACTACGATCCGCTGCGTCGCGAACCACCGGGGCCCCTCAAAACTGGCGACCGCAGACGGCCAGAGACCCGCCGTCTCGTAAACACTCCCCTCCTGCCGTTCGTACCGACTGAGTTCACCCGCCCCCACCCTCACGGCGGACATCGCCGGAACCACTCGCACACCTTTCGTCGACTCGATTCCACCCGTCGTCAACTGGAGCTCAACCGCATCGCAGTCGGGGACGGCAAGCATGACACGAATGCATGGAAGGTCGGGGCCACCGGGAACCGCCAGCGACTGCGAGAAAGGAAGAGCCACCGAGACGTAGTCACGATCATCTACTGTAAGCGCTGAGAGAACCGGCTTCCCCGGCTCGTAAACGAGAGTAACACCGGTCTCGTCCGACTCGATGAGCGAGACCAAAGGAGGAATCGCCGCTTCGGAACTCACCTGAGGCACAATGCAGACCACCGCGAGCACGACCACCACAAGCGAGTTCCGAAGGCTCAACATGAGTCCTCCTCGCTTGCAGCACCAGTGAATGCGGAACTCACATTGCTTCGGTTGATAACACCGACAACCCTGTTTTCTTCGTCAACCACGGGCAGGAAAACGTGTTTGTTATTCAGCATTATCGCGGCGACCTTCATTATGGATGTCCCCGGACCCACCGAGTGTGGATCGGCATGCATGACATCCTCTGCGAGGAAAAGCGCAGGTTCGATCTCCGACATCGTCTGCGCTTCGATGGTTCCGAGATCATCAACAAAGGCGAGATCATCAAACATCGAAAGATAGTGCGGAAGAAATATGTTTATGAGTTCTTCGTGTGTGACAACACCAAGCAAATGGCCGTCCTCATCGACGACCGGGAGGCCGGTGATCCGATGGCATCTCAGAAGCTCTGCAATCTCAGCGATGTTCGCCGACCGTCCGACAGTGATGACATCCGTCGTCATGTAGTCGCGCGCCTTCATGTTCCCCCATTCCGGCGAGGCGATTCCTCGCGCCTTCCGTCAGGCGCCTACTTCACCGAGTCGAAGAGCCTGAGCACATCGTCGACTGAGTCCGTCGAGAGAAGCAGCTCTCTGTTCCGCTTATCTTTCATCAGAAACGACATGTGCGCGATCAGATTGAGGTAGAGCCGCGATGGCTCCTGCTCCTTGGGCGCCCCGATAAGGAAAACGAGACGGACTGGATTTCCATCCAAGGCCCCGAAGTCCACGGCTGCAGTAGTGCGCCCGAACGCGAATACCACGTCGCGCACTGCCTTGCTCTTCGCGTGAGGAAAAGCCACCCCGTAGCCCACCCCCGTTGATACAAGCTCCTCTCTGGCCAAGACATCATTCAGGAAAGCATCTGCATCCGCGACCTTCTTGGATCGCGACAGCAGATCCGTCATGCGTCTGATAACTTCTTCTTTGGTGCCGGACGTGACGTCCAGATTCACAAGTTTGCGGTCCGTAAAGGCTGATAGCTTCATTCGGGAAGAACTCCTAAGCTTCTTTGTACTTGCCCATACTCATGAACTTCTCGAGCCGGCGGTCCACAAGTTCCCTCGGGCTCAGCTTCTCAAGCTCGCTCAAGTGCCTCTGGATCGCTTCGCCGACATTCCGCGCAGCCAT
Organism: Candidatus Eiseniibacteriota bacterium; assembly: GCA_030600655.1. GTDB lineage: Bacteria > Joyebacterota > Joyebacteria > Joyebacterales > Joyebacteraceae > Joyebacterum. The sequence goes on along the minus strand of JAUVLP010000087.1, from coordinate 1,938 downwards.
TTCGGGATCTCTGTGCGCTCCCCCCACCGGTTCACGAACGATCTCATCTATCACACCGAGCGACATCAGGTCAGGCGCCGTTATCTTCATAGCTTCCGCAGCCTGCTGCGCCTTGGCAGCGTCCCTATAGAGGATGGACGCACACCCCTCAGGCGAGATCACGGAGTAGATCGCGTACTCCATCATGAGAACACGATCGCCGACTGCGATACCGAGCGCTCCACCACTACCACCTTCGCCGATGACTACCACAACGAACGGCACTGGAAGACGGGCCATCTCGTGCAGATTCACGGCGATCGCCTCAGCCTGTCCGCGCTCCTCGGCGCCTATGCCGGGATACGCACCAGGTGTATCCACAAAAGTGATGATCGGACGTCCGTACTTGGCCGCCATCTTCATGAGTCTGAGAGCCTTGCGATATCCCTCAGGATGGGCCATACCGAAGTTGCGCCTGATATTTTCCTTCGTATCCCTGCCCTTCTGGTGACCTATCACAACCACCTTGCGGTCGCCCCAGAAGCCGAACCCGCCGACAATGGCCGCATCATCACCAAAGCGCCTGTCACCGTGGAGTTCGACGAAATCTATGCCCAACATCTTCAGATAGTCCAGCGTGTACGGACGCCGCGGGTGACGTGCCAGCTGCGTCATCTGCCACCGGGTGAGTTTTCCGTAGATCTGCCTGCGCAGCTCACCGGCCTTCGCCTCCAACCGTGCCAACTCGCCGGCGACGTCGATGTTCTGGCTATCCGCAAAACTCCTGAGCTCGTCTATGCGCTGTTCCAGCTCCAGGAGGGGCCGCTCGAACTCAAGCCAGCCGATCATATCCAACCTCCCCTTAGAAGGAGTCGTAGAAGGCAAATCCAAGAGCCCTGCTGTTCAGTTCAGCCGAACCGCTGGGACCCACGACGTTACGGAAGTAGATATCGATCTCGAGCTGCTCCACGAATATCCAGCGGAGCCCGAAATTCAGAAAACCCGTCGTACCTTCAGGATCACCGCTGTATCGCTCCATCGCCCACTGGTACTCGGCCACTGCCGAGAATTCCTGTGAGAGACGCGCGGACACACCCACGACCATGTCAGGTTTGGCCTTCTCCTCATCAAGAGTGCGCGAGAGTCCCCCATGCGCCTGCCAGAATTCGGAGAATGGAAGCGTTTTGGCGGCGCTCACATAGATGCCTGACGAGGCCTTTTCGTACTCCCCGTTCTCGAGCTGCCTGCCGTATCCCCTCGAATCGTAACCGAGAGCGATCTCCGGAACGACGTTCGTCTCCGCGGCTATCCGGAACTTGATGTCGAACTCTACGCGGTCGTCCCACTCAGGAGACCCACTCCCCACGACATTTGCGGCCCCGTAGGAAACACCTGCCAGAATATAGTCGCTGATTCCGACACGGAGCCCGGTGATCATACCCCCGCCCGGCACGATACGCATCCTGAGGGAGTACCCACCCTTGGGAAGCACATACGCGCTGTGGAAATCGATCAGCTTGATCGGGTGATCCATCTGCGCAACAACCACGGACGGAAACACCGCGATCAGAATGAAGAGAGCCGCAAGTGCCCTGCTTCTCTGCATCTACGAATCCTTTCAGCCGGCCGGAATGCCCCACGATTTAGGGGAAAATATAGCAACGCCGGAATTCGCTGTCAATCAGAAACGCGGCTCCGGCACACCGGCACGCCGGGCCGCCCCCACCAGCTCCACTGCGGATTGCCCGACGAGTGGCTCAAGACCATCAAGAAGCGCCCGAGACGGTTCAACTCTCATCGTTCCCACTTCCACAGTCAGTTTCCGTCCATCCACGGTCTCGAGAACTATGTCGACCCGGCATCGACCGGGATGCCGCAGGAGGACGGCTTTCACGTCATGAAGAAGCGTCTCCTCAAGACCTGCGGCGGAGAGGTGGATGGCAATACGCTCAACAAAGC
>JAUVLP010000116.1 GCA_030600655.1 Candidatus Eiseniibacteriota bacterium | reverse complement strand
TACCGACCGGGTGATACGGTGACACTCTCGCTCGACGTCGGGAGAGCGAGTGGCGAAGTGGCGCCCGCGGAGGTGACTGTCGCGGTCGTCAACCTTGGCGTCCTCAACCTCACGGATCACAGGCTCCCCGATCCGTTCGGCCGGTTCTACAGGCGGCGGCCTCTCTCTGTGACGACATTGACACTCTACCGTCAGATCGTCGCGCAGCTCAGCTACGGCGAGAAGGGCGAGTCGACGAGCGGCGACGGAGGTCCTGCAGGCGCATTCGGAGTTCCTCTCCGCGGCGACCTGGAGACGAGTGCATACTGGAATCCCTCGATCGTGATGGACGTATCAGGGAGGGCCGATGTCAGCTTCCAGCTGCCCGATAACCTGACGACCTGGCAAGTCATGGTGGTTGCCCACACGCGCGAGGGTGAGTTCGGCTACGCTGAATCGACATTCCGCGTTGCGAAGCCGTTCATGCTTCAGCCGTCGCTGCCGCGTTTCACAAGGGTTGGAGACAGGTTTGACGGTGGGGTCGTTGTGCACAATCAGACCGACGCTCCCGGTGAGGTTACGATTCGGGCATCCGCGGAAGGACTCACGCTCCTTGGGAAAACCGAGAAGACCTTTATGCTCAATCCCGGGGAGAGTCGGGAGGTGACGTTCGCTTTTGAGGCCGAGATGGCGGGTGAGGCAACGCTTCGTTTCCACGGTGTCCTTGGTCGGGCCGCGGGCGACGAAGAGAGCGACGGGATCGAAATCGCGCTTCCTGTTGCGGCACTGCTTTACGATGAAGTGGTGGCCACAAGTGGTGCCACTGAGTCCGCCATTTCTGAGGTTATCGTCGTTCCGGGCGGCGTGCGACCGGGTCTCGGGGGGATTGAGATCGAGGCTTCGTCGACGGCTCTCCTCGGTCTTGAGGGAGGCGTCGCGTATCTTCGTGACTATCCGTATGCTTGTGTTGAACAGCGCGTTTCATCGATTCTCCCGTGGATTCTCGCCGGGGATGTGATCGAGGCATTCGGAGTGTCGGATGTCCCGACCGATGAGGCGCGCAGGACGGTCCAGTCGGTGCTTGACAGATTGCTCTCGTATCAGGATGGCAGCGGGGGCTTCAAGTACTGGGCGTCTTCGAGTACGTGGCACCCGTATGCGACGGCGTACGTTGTAGTAGCTCTCGTAGAGGCGGAGCGGGCAGGGTACTCGGTCAACGCGATGTCACTAGAGGCAAGTCTCGAGTGCCTCCGCGCCTACCTGCGGAAAAAGCGCATGCCGGATGCCCGGTACAGCGGTGCTGGGGCGACGTTGGCTACTGAGGCCTTCGCCGTCTACGCACTGGCGGTCGCCGGGACGCCGGAACCCGAGCATCTCGAGCGGTTGTTTGAGAATCGGGAGCTAATGCCGCTCTTTGGAAGAGCGTTTCTGCTCCGGGCCGCCGCGGTGGACGGAGCGGACGAGTCCATCCGCCGCGAACTTGTGCGCGAGTTCAACAACCTTCTTCGGAGCGAGGCGACTGAAGCGCACTTCGAGGAGCCGGGTAACGACCGGTTGTGGTGGTGTTGGCACACGCCGACGAGGACGACGGCTATCGTTCTCGGGGCGATCCTCGAGGCGGAGGGTGGCCATCCTATGGCGACTCCGATGGTGCGGTGGCTTCTGAATGCGCGGCGCGACGGCCGCTGGCGGAACACACAGGAAAACGTCTATGCGTTCGATGCCATAGCGCGCTACTTCTCGATCTACGAATCTGAGGAACCTGACTTCGATGCTGAGATCAGGTTGGCTGGAGAGGCGGTTCTGAGGGAGAGCTTCCGCGGGCGGAGCCAGGAGACCTCCGGCGTGACGCTCGGGCTCGATGGACTCCAGCGAGATGTCGAACTCCCGCTTGAGATCGAAAAGAGCGGTACGGGCCGACTCTACTACACGGTCAGGATGACGTACTATCCGACCGACGCGCCACCGCCTCGTGATGAAGGTTTCTTCATAGAAAGGGAGATAACACCGTTCGACTCTCTGGCGGTCGCAGGAGATTCTTTCGAGGCGGGCACGTTGGTTACTGTCCGGCTCCGGGTAGTCGTGCCCGAGTGGCGGACCTACGTCGTCGTCGAAGATCCGCTTCCAGCAGGGCTCGAGGCCGTGAACCTTTCTCTCAAGACTGAGAGCCGGGAGATTGCCAGGGCATTCGCCGACGTCCGCAAGAGCTGGTGGCCCGTGTTCGAGCATGTGGAGATGCGCGATGATCGGGTGCTTCTCTTCGCAGATTGGCTTGACCCCGGCGTTCACGAGTTCACATACCTTGCCCGGGCGATCACGAGGGGGACCTTCAAGGCGCCGGCTCCGAAGGTTATGGAGATGTACACGCCGGAGGTATTCGGAACGGGAGCTTCTGGATGGGTAAGAATCCGCTAGGCGGGAGGGGACCGGTTTGCGCGCACCATGGATTCTTCCGGGGTGGTTGATCGCTTTTCTTGTCGTCGCTGGCATTGGGCTCTCCTCGACACTCCTGCCGATCCCGGCCGAGCGGCTTGCCTTCGACGAGGTAGCGTCGCTCACGATCTCCGACAGGCACGGGATACCGCTCAGACAAATACTCTCCGAGGACCGCGGAACCGCCTGGTGGGTTGGGCTCGATGAGATATCGCCACACGCTGTTGCCGCTACGATCGCAGTCGAGGACGCGCGTTTCCGCAGCCATCCCGGGTTCGACGTCTGGGCCATCGCGCGCGCTGTCGTTCAGAATGTCCGAGCCGGGCGCATCGTATCCGGCGGCTCGACGATCACGCAACAGGTCGTCCGGAGTATCTACGATGTTCCGAGAAGCCCCGCAGGAAAACTCGCCGAGATATGGCTGGCCATGCGACTAGAGGCAACGCTATCAAAGGACGAGATTCTCGAGCACTATCTGAATCGTGTTCCCTACGGAAACCAGGCATTCGGCATTGAAGCCGCATCCAGAACCTACTTTGACAAGCCGGCATCCGATCTCACGATCAGCGAGGCAGCGTTGCTCGTAGGACTTCCACAGGCGCCGTCGATTCACGATCCCTTGCGACACTGGGAGAGCGCTGTGCGGCGCCGTGAGTCGGTGCTTGAAGCGATGCTCAATCAAGGGGGAGTGACGAGAGCGGTCTACGAACGCGAGGTGGCAGAGCTACCGCGGCTGGTTCCGGCCAGCCGGCCGTTTCTGGCGCCGCATTTCGTTCGTCACATACTCTCGCGATCCGCCGTTGAGCGCAGCCGCAGGGAGATCCGAACGACGCTCGATATCGAGATCCAGGAAGCGGTCGAGGCTCTTGTGAAGGGTTATGTCGATGAACTCAGTAGGGAAAGTGTGACAAATGCAGGGGCGATCGTTCTGGATACGGAGACGTGCGAGGTGCTTGCCTGGGTCGGATCGGGGGACTTCTGGAGCGCTGAGACGAATGGACAGGTCGATGTGGTCGTCGCGTTGAGGCAGCCAGGGTCAACGCTCAAGCCGTTCACGTACGGTCTCGCGTTCGAACGGGGGTTCACGGCAGCGAGCGTTCTCCGGGATATCCCTACGTACATTCCCTGCATTGGCGGTGACTACATGCCCAGGAACTACGACGGCACATTTCACGGACCGGTTCGTGTTAGACCGGCCCTCGCGTGCTCGTACAATGTTCCGGCTGTGAGAGCACTCATGGGAATCGACGGTGCGGGTGTACTGCTCGAACGGTTGCACAAAGCAGGGTTTGGGTCACTCGACCGGCCGCCTGCGTTCTACGACATCGGTTTGACGCTTGGCGCAGGCGAAGTGACCCTCCTCGAACTTGCTAGAGCGTACTCAGCGATCGGACGGGGTGGGAACTACAGATCTGAGGTTGTGACTCTCAGTGAAGTACAGGCCGAACAGCAAGACGACATGATGGCAGCCTCGATCGGCACGAAGGTCTTCAACCCGGCGGTCGCCTTCCTTATCAGGGATATTCTCTCGGACGACCAGGCGCGCGAGCCTGCCTTCGGGAGAAATGGGCCGCTGGTCTTCGCCTTCGATTGCGCTGCGAAGACGGGGACATCGAAGGACTTCCGCGACAGCTGGTGCGTCGGGTTCACTTCGAGCTATACGGTCGGCGTGTGGATCGGGAACTTCGATGGTGCGCCGATGGCAGGAGTATCCGGAGCGGCAGGCGCAGCCAGAGTCTTCCGGGACGTGATGCTTTCACTTCATCGCAATGAAGACCCCGAGCCGTTCACGAGGCCGCCGGGTCTTGTCAGCGCGGAGATCTGTGTGCTTTCCGGCCTCCGACCCGGACCGTACTGCAGGCACGTGACCGGGGAGTGGTTCCTTGAAGGTACGGCGCCGGAGAGGGTCTGTGATTGGCACGTGCCCTCAGGCGACGGCGAAAGGGTTGTCGTGAACTATCCTCCGGAGTACTGTGCGTGGGCCGAACGGGAGGGGATCCTTGACCCTGTGCACGCTGCCAGCGCGAAGGAGCGGCAGCAGCCATCTCTGGAATCAGGGGACTTCGCCGATATCGATGTCCTCTCAACAGGCCAGATTCGGGGGAGGTCTGATCCTACACGTTTTGTCATCGCGTTCCCCGACAACGGGGATGTCTTTGCCATAGACCCGGTTCTCCGACAGGAGTTTCAGACGGTGAACCTCGAGGCCGTCGTTCCGCCAGACATGGAGCTGCTGACGTGGATCATGGACGGGACCGTCATAGCGAGAGTCAGCGCGCCGTTCGTAGTGGCTTGGCAGCTCGAGGGCGGCGAGCACCGGCTCTCGGCCGAGGGGCGAAGGCGGGACGGCACGGTGGCGGCATGCGGACCGGTTCGGTTCACGGTGCGGGGAACCTCCAAGAAATCTAACAAACAGAGTCTTTGATGAGTGGGTGAGGATAGGGGCCTGGCTCATACTGCGCAATGTCGCGCACGCCGCGTCTAACGTGTCAACCTCGACGCTTGAAAGGTGATCAATGCGAACAAGTGCGATGACAGTGATTGTGCTGGCGGCGACCTTGATTTGTGGGACTAGTATCTCAGCTCAGGAGCTTGCGTCAAGCGCGAGGTCGCGTGAAGCGATCAGTCGAGTCCAACCCGGGTTGGAGCAAGCACTCGCGGGCATGGACACGCAGTATGGCACTCCGATTTTCATCCGCGTGTTCAAGGAGGAGATGGAGCTCGAGCTGTGGGTGGATGTCGGAGGGCGTTTCGCGTTGTTCCGCACGTACGACATCTGTGCAGGGTCCGGTGATCTGGGTCCGAAGCTCAAGGAGGGAGATCTGCAGTGTCCTGAGGGCTTCTACTACACGGGTTCGAATGACCTGAACCCCCTCAGCTCATTCCACCTGTCGTTCGATATCCGCTACCCGAACGCATACGATCGGGAACTGAAACGCACAGGCAGCGCGATCATGATCCACGGTGCATGTGTGTCGATTGGCTGCTTCGCCATGACAAACGAGCGAGTCGAGGAAATCTACGCACTCGCCGATGCCGCACTGCGGTGCGGCCAGCCCTTCTTCAGAGTGCACGTGTTTCCTTTCCGAATGACCGATCAGAACATGGAAAGGCACCATGGCTCTGAGTGGCGCTCCTTCTGGGACAACCTCAGGGAGGGGTATGACCACTTTGAAAAGGAATGGCGGCCGCCGGATGTCCGCGTGGCGAGTGACAGCTATGTGTTTGTGTCTACGCAGCTCGGCTCCGAGCACGACTGGGCCGACCGCCTCGTTGATGCTGCCATCGAGCGGACCGAACATCAAGTTCGATACGACGGGTCCTATCGATCGATTGACTATCCGTGGGGTGACGTCCCGGATGACATAGGGGTCTGTACCGACCTGGTCATTCGGGCATATCGAGTTCTCGGGACCGACCTTCAGCGAGAGGTTCATGAGGACATGGCAAGAGCCTTCTCAGAGTATCCCGGCATCTGGGGGCACACGTCACCGGATGCCAATATCGACCACCGGAGAGTGCCGAACCTTCAGGTGTTCTTCAGACGACATGGAACGGAACTCGCTGTGACGGATGCTCCAACGGACTACCGGCCAGGCGACCTCGTCACATGGATGCTGCCCGGCAACTTGCCTCACATCGGGATTGTGACGAACCGGCGCTCAGCGGACGAGGAGAGACCTTTGATCGTTCACAACATCGGCCGGGGACCCGAGATCGAGGATGCTCTCTTTGAATACCCGATCACGGGACACTACCGGTTTGAGGTGAACCGTTCCGGGTTTCCCGGAGACTCCCAATCGTGAGAGGATGGAGTCATGGGAAAGACACCCCGCGCTCGTCGCTCTTGCGGCGGGCGCGGGGTGGTTTGGGGGCGTGTTGCTGTACGCCGCCAAGCCGGAGAGCTTTTGCAGGCCAGGATTCTCTTC